>CAZAOF010000250.1:0-1512 GCA_964486665.1 uncultured Sediminibacterium sp. | reverse complement strand
TTCATTTCTTTACGATATTCGAAACCACTCCAACATTTGGGGTGGTTTTTTGTTGTAACTTCGTATCTAATTATTACTACAACTATTTAACTCAATAAAGCGCATGTCAAAGAAGTCTATCTACGGTTTATTTATCGCTTTAGTCATTCCTATTGGCTGTTATTTATGGCTTAAATCTGCGAGCGATACCGCAGTGACTATGCCGCGACATTATTTATTAGATACGGTGGTTAGTAATGTAGTGAAGGGAAAAACAATTGACGATAGTATTTGGCACACCACAAAAGACATACGTTTGGTGAATCAGTTAGGTGATTCGGTTAATTTATACCAACAGCAAGGGAAGATTATCATCGCTGATTTCTTCTTTACGAGTTGTGGGAGTATTTGTCCTAAGTTGACCAATAATATGGCCAAATTACAACAGTCATTTAGCCGAGGTGGCAATAGCCGAAAGAAAGTATTAGATACCAATTTCATTCAATTTATTTCGTTCTCTGTAGATCCTGAAAGAGATTCAGTGCCAGTGTTAAGAGAGTACGCAAACAAAATGGGTGTTGCTTCTGACAACTGGTGGTTGCTCACTGGCAATAGAGATTCTATTTATAAGTTTGCATTTGAGGAGATGAAAGTAGATCAGTTTAGTACAGAACCTGTATCTCCTGATTTTGTCCATACTAGCCGTTTTGTGTTGATAGATAAAAAAATGCAAGTACGTGGCTATTATAATGGGTTAGATTCTGCCTCCATATTAAAGTTAGCAAAGGACGTAGGCTACTTAATGTTGGAAAAAGATAAAACTAAAAAGAGCAAAGTGTTTCAAGATATCGTTGACTTGAGTTGGTTATGGTTGGTGATTGCGCTTTTAGTTTCTAGCTTCGTTTTCTATTTTACAAAAACAAGATTAAAGAATTAAATTAAATTTTATGTTGCAACCGGTATTAAAAAAGAACGATAAACTAGCCTATATTTTAATTGGTGTCTTCTCTGTTGTCGTATTTGTAATAGTCACATTTTTAAGCAAGTTTACCTTATCTGTTGAGCTGCCTTTTGACAAGCATATTTTTGCCTTGATCAATGCAATGATCAATACAGCTGTATCAATTTTGTTAGTGGCAGGTTTGATTGCAGTGAAGCAAAAAAATTATCTGTTGCATAAGTCAATCATGATGACAGCTATGATCTTGTCTGTTTTGTTTTTGGTAACCTATATCGCGCACCACTTATTGGCAGGTGAAGCCAAGTTTGGCGATGCAAATTTTGATGGGGTAGTGGATGATACTGAAAAAGCTGTACTAGGCAATACGCGTCCTTTCTATTTGATTTTATTAGGTACACATATCGTTTTGGCTGCAACAAGTCTGCCATTTATCTTATGGACTGCTTATAGAGCTTTAACAAGTGATTTCGCAGCACATAAAAACTTAGCTAAAAAAGTATGGCCTATTTGGTTTTATGTAGCAGCAACGGGTCCGATAGTTTACTTAATGATTAAGCAGTATTATAATTAGA
>CAZAOF010000249.1:0-1527 GCA_964486665.1 uncultured Sediminibacterium sp. | reverse complement strand
CAGTAAAACAAAGGACCGCCATGGTGATGACAGCCCTTAAAAGAAATTATATCGATCTATGAGTTTTGATTGTTAAGTCAACTTGAATTTTATCCAAGTTTAAAGAATCTCCCAAGTCTCTTTACCACGAATCAATTTATCTAAATCCCCCATGCCTTTACTCGTCATTGCTTCCTCTACTTGTAAGGCCATCATGTCTTCATAACAAGGACGGTCAGTAGAATAGAACACGCCAAATGGACGAGGGAAATAAGCACTTACTTCGCTAGGGTTATCAAACAAACGCACCAATACTTGTGCTTTATAAAAATCTTTTTCATCGTGGATCCATAAATCTTCAGCGCTATATTTTTCGCCGATAGTCACTACTTCTGGACGAAGGCCATCAAAGCGAATACCCATTTCATTATTTGCACCAAAAGTCAAAGGCTTGCCTTGCTCTACAAATAAAGCATGTAAAGGCTTAGAAGCTTTCTCGGTGAAAATTTCAAAAGCACCGTCATTAAAAATATTACAGTTCTGATAAATCTCAAGGAAAGAAGATCCTTTGTGTTGTTGAGCACGCGTGATCATTGTTTGTAAATGTTTTGGATCACGATCCATACTACGCGCAATAAAACTCGCATCTGCACCCAATGCCAAAGCAGCAGGATTAAATGGATGATCAATGCTACCCATTGGGGTACTCTTTGTAATCTTATTCAATTCAGAAGTTGGAGAGTACTGACCTTTGGTTAAACCATAGATCTGATTATTGAAAACTAAAAAGTTCACATCAAAATTTCTTCTCAACATATGAATGGTATGGTTACCACCAATACTTAACGCATCCCCATCACCCGCAACAATCCAAACACTTAGTTCAGGACGAGATGCTTTTAATCCACTCGCAATCGCTGTTGCACGACCATGAATAGAGTGCATCCCAAACGTATTCATATAATAAGGGAAACGACTACTACAACCAATACCGCTAATAATCACGATGTTTTCCTTAGGCACACCAATAGTAGGCATGACTTTTTGTACCTGCGCCAAGATAGAATAGTCGCCACAACCAGGGCACCAACGCACTTCTTGGTCTGTTGCAAAATCTTTTGCTGTAAGAGCGGCCGGTTGAGGAAGTATAGTTTCAGTAGACATAATCAAATATTAGGATGCAAAATTACTAAAAATAGCTCGATTCTGGTTTTTAACTGCCTTATTTAACCTTTCTTCCCTTCCAGGTATAGGTCTTAAGCTGCCCAAAGAAACCAGCAGCAATATTATAAAGGATATGGATAGGCTGATAGAAAACAAAATGTCGCAGCTCGGGCTTCATCTTAAAAAAGCTTGCTACCGGATCTAAAAAGAACAATTCAAAGAAAGTCTTAAAAGCAAGTGCTATAATCAGGCTACTCCAATGACCTGCTAAGGCCAATACAATAAAACTTATATTAAAGAGATAAACTAAGGTTAACACCACAGTAATGGAACGATCATCATAGTATCTGGCTTTACTTGCCCAACGAATTCTTTGCATGATAA
>CAZAOF010000248.1:0-1554 GCA_964486665.1 uncultured Sediminibacterium sp. | reverse complement strand
GCGACTTGACTGGAACAGCAGCATCTCCTGAAATAGCTGTGGATGCAGTGACAACCACTAAAATTAAAGATGCTAATATCACTACATCTAAAATAAATGATGCGGCAATAACTACGGTAAAAATAGCAGATGCAAATGTGACAGATGCTAAAATTGTAACTGTGAGTGGATCCAAAGTAGTAGGAGATATTGCTGGTAATGCAGCTACTGCAAGTAAAATTGCAACACCTGTAACAATAAATGGAGTGTCGTTTGATGGCTCTGCAAATATCATCATTGCTTCTGCGGCAGCAAATGCATTAACAATGAATGCAAGCGGAGCAGGTGAAACAGCTAGTGCAACTTTTGACGGATCGGCTGCAAAAACAATTTCTTACAATACCATTGGTGCTTCACCATTAGCCGGTTCAAGCTCATTAACAACGGTAGGTACAATTACAACTGGCGTATGGAGTGGAACAACTATTGATGTTGCAAATGGAGGAACAGGATTAACGAGCTTGAATGCTGGTTTAATCCCGTTCGGTAATGGAACCAGTGCTCTTGGATCAAGCAATAATTTAGTTTGGAATAATACTACGGGTAGTTTCGGAATCGGAACAAGTACACCTGGTAGTGACTTCAATACAAACTTGGATTTAGTTGGCAGAGCTTCATTTAGAACAAATGGTGCTAATAGTGGTTTAATATTTGATGGGTACTCTCCATATGGAACTTTAAATGTCGCAAGAATATATACTGATGCAACTACTGGAACTGCTAGTGATTTTATTTTAGGAACCTATTCAAGAAATTCAGATCAATTATATTTAAAAGAATCTAATGGTTTTGTAGGTATAAGAAATTCAAATCCGGCTACAGCATTAGATGTAAATGGAACAGTCACAGCTACTGGCTTTGCTGGTCCTCTAACTGGCAATGTGACAGGAGATGTTACAGGTGCCTTAACGGGTAATGCAAGTTCCGCTACAAAATTAGCTGCTACTAAAAATATTAATGGTGTGGCATTTGATGGTAGTGCAGATATTACCATTGCTGCAGATGCAAATACTTTAACTGGAACTACCTTAGCTAGTAATGTTGTAAATTCTAGCTTAACGAGTGTTGGAACAATCATATCTGGGGTATGGAGTGGAACTGCAATCGCAAATAATAAATTAGCAAATAGTTTTTTGACTATTGGTTCAACGAATATTGAATTAGGAAATACAGCAACAACGATTGATGGACTAAGTTCTGTTACATCCAATACTTTTGCTGGAACCTTATCAGGTACTTCAAGTGCGGCAAATAAATTAACTACAGGAAGAACAATTACAACTACCGGAGATGTAACTTATACAAGCGAGGCATTTGATGGTACATCCAATGTCACAGGAACTGCTACTTTAACCAACACCACTGTTACTGCAGGAAATTATGGATCTACAACAACTATACCAACATTCACGGTGGACGAAAAAGGTAGATTAACAGCTGCGGGCACTGCAAGTATTATTGCAGCTGCTGGTACCTTGTCTGGGACCACTTTGGCAAGCAATGTAGTGAGTTCAA
>CAZAOF010000247.1:0-1566 GCA_964486665.1 uncultured Sediminibacterium sp. | reverse complement strand
CCATAAGAAATCAAGAAAGCACCAAAGGTGAATGCGTCACTCATTAAAAAGTACCACATCATTACTTTTCCGTACTCTACACTAAAAGGGCTTTTTCCACCACCCCATAATTTTGCTTCAGTTGCTGAAGCGGTTGTTGTTGTTGACATGTTCAATTACAATTTCAATACAAAAATATTGGTTTTTAGTCTATCCTACAAATTGTAGGAACACAAAAAGGTAAATCCATAGTATATCTACAAAATGCCAATAGATGGAAGCTAATTCCACAGGCAGGGCATTATAAAACTTAGTTTTTACAGAATAGGCTCTTAAAAAGATAATGGCAAGTGCTATAACCCCTCCCACCACGTGCAATATGTGCAAACCAGCAATCACCAATAAAAACGAAGCCGCTGAATTACTTCTTGGCCCAGTTAAGGCAATGCTATTTGACTCAAGGGCACTAAAGCCCATCATTTGTGTAATCACAAATACAAGACCTAAAATTACAGTCAAAGTAATAAAGCCTCTGTACTGACCCATTTCACGATCCTTGAACTTCTTCAAAGCCATCTGCATGGTGATGCTACTTAATACAATCACAAAAGTAGAATACCAGAACACCACTGGTAGTTCAAAATCCAACCAATTAGATTGTCCTTTTTTAACAATATACGCACTGGTTAACCCTGCAAAAAGCATGATGATACTTCCGAGTCCAACCCAAAGCATAAATTTATAAGGATGCGCTTTCTTTTTTTCTGTACTCATATATTAAATTTTATCTGCCATTAAAGCCAGATATACAATTGGTAAATAAATATAGCTGCTAAACATCACACGACGTGCGGCTGGCACACCCATGTTTTGGTAAAGACGCACACATTGCACGACCATAAAAATATTCGCCACCAGGACCACCCACATACTCCACTCGCCCGTAATTTGAAAGTAATTAGGTAAAAAACCAATCGGCACCATCAAGACTGCATACATCACCGCTTGTAATGCAGTGAATTTTGTAGGACCCTTGTCCGCTGGTAATAATTTGAAACCCACTTTAGAATAGTCAGTATGAGATACCCAAGCAATTGCCCAAAAATGAGGAAACTGCCAAAGAAATTGAATTAAAAACAAAGCCCAACCACCTGCATTGGAATAAGATTTACCATCTACCATAAAGGATGTGAATGGACTAAACTCATTGGTTGCAGCGATCCATCCAATCAAGCAAGGGATTGCACCAGGGAAAGCTCCGACTAACACAGCGATGGAATTTATTTTTTTAAGCGGTGTATAGATGAATGCATATAAGAACAAACTAAACGCACTCAGTACCGCTGACAAAATATTAAACTGATAAGCCATTAAACCCACACCCAAAAGCCCAGCAACAATCGCAAAAGTATACGCAGTTTGTTGAGACATTCTTCCTGCAGCCACTGGGCGCGAAGCGGTACGCTTCATTTGCGCGTCAGTGTCCTTCTCAACGGCTTGATTAATTGCATTAGCACTACCCGTAATACAAAGACCCGCAAAAGTTAGGATCAAAATATTCCACCAATCAAAAGTCTTGATATTGGG
>CAZAOF010000246.1:0-1570 GCA_964486665.1 uncultured Sediminibacterium sp. | reverse complement strand
TCTATGGAACTACAAGACAATAAATCTCGCGCAGTCGCCAATTGGTTGATCCTTGGTGTAGCAATGACTATTATACAAATTGCCCTTGGTGGTATTACACGTTTAACGGGTAGTGGATTGTCCATTACAGAATGGGATGTGGTAACGGGTACTTTGCCGCCGTTGAGCGAAGCAGCGTGGCAGGCTTTATTTGAGAAATACAAAACGACACCTCAGTTTCAATTACTAAATTTTGATTTTGATTTAGCTAATTTTAAGTTCATCTTTTTTTGGGAATGGTTCCATCGCTTATGGGCAAGAACTATTGGATTAGTGTTTGCCTTTGGATTTATTTATTTCCTTGTAAAAAAATATTTTCAACCTGCGATGATTCGTCCTTTAGTGATTTTATTTTTATTGGGTGCTTTACAAGGAGCCATTGGTTGGATTATGGTAGCGAGTGGGTTAGAAGGGGATGCGGTATATGTTAAACCTACTCGTTTAGCATTGCATTTTATTTTTGCATTGGGTTTACTATCTTATACTTATTGGTTTGCATTGTCTTTAAAAGTAAAACCTGTTGCTAAAGATCATTTAAGTGCAGAGGCGCAAGTGAGTATGAAGGGCTTTCGTAACTGGTCTTGGATAATACTTGGCTTATTATTTTTTCAATTAATTTATGGTGCATTAATGGCTGGACATAAAGCAGCGAATGTGGCTAGCACTTGGCCAACTATTAACGGAGAGTGGATACCTACGCATTTAATGGGAAAGGAAAACTTTTTTTTAAATGCCATTAACAACACTACTTGGATTCATTTTGTACATCGTGGACTAGCCTATATTTTATTAGCAGCAATTATTTACTGGGTGGCAAAAATGCGCAAAATACAAGGTAACTTGTTTTGGAGTAATGTAAAATTATTGCCATTATACTTAGTGCTTTTGCAAGTATTACTAGGTGTATTTTCAGTTTTGACAAGTAAAAATATTATTCCTGGAACTTGGGGCAATTTTGAGTGGATGGCGCAAATTCATCAATTAGTGGGTATGTTGTTATTGCTTTCTGTTGTGAATATTATATATGCAACTAAGTCATTCGGTCGTAGTGTAAACTAAAGGCTTTAATTTTGTTTTAAATTCAGTTTTATGAATAGAGATATTGCAGACATCCGCCGTGATTATCAGTTAGCCTCATTAGATGAAGCTACTTCCATGGAGCATCCAATGGATCAGTTCACTATTTGGTGGAATGATGCTGTTGAAAGTAATATTGATGAAGTGAATGCTTTTATACTTTCTACAGTTAAAGCAAATGGGACACCTGCTTCTCGCGTGGTTTTGTTAAAAGGATATACTCCAGAAGGCTTTATGTTTTTTTCCAACTACGCTTCGGCTAAAGGTCAAGATATCGAATTGCACCCTCATGTAGCAATGAATTTTTTCTGGAAAGAGTTAGAACGTCAAGTGCGCATTACGGGTACCATAAAAAAGATAAGTAAAGAAGAAAGCGAAACCTATTTTCATTCCAGACCCATTGGTAGTCAAGTGGGTGCTTGGTCCTCTCCACAAAGTAGAATCATTCCTGACA
>CAZAOF010000245.1:0-1580 GCA_964486665.1 uncultured Sediminibacterium sp. | reverse complement strand
TTTACTCGATAAAGATACCAAGCAAAATGGTAATTTAGCAGTTCAATTATCAATTCATACCCTTCTAATGGCTTATAAAGACCTCTTTTTCGACCTAGATCATACCCTTTGGGATTTTGAAACCAACTCCAAAGAAACCATTCAAGAATTATATACGACACATGATCTTGCGGGATTAGGCATTGTAGATTTCGATGGATTTTACAGCACTTATTCTGCCCATAACCATCGATTATGGGATCGCTATACCAAGGGCTTCATCAAGCAGGAAGAATTGAGATGGAAAAGGGTGTACTTAAGTTTACTTGACTTTAAAGTAGCGAATGAAAAATTAGCGAAGGAAATGTCTCAAACTTATTTAGAGATTTTACCTAATAAAACACATTTGTTTCCCTACACGATTGAGATATTGGATTACTTAAAGAACAAGGAATACAAGATGCACTTAATCACCAACGGGTTTGAATCAGTGCAATTTAAAAAAATTAAAAATTCAGGTATAGCGGATTATTTCATTGAAGTGATTACTTCTGAAGCAAGCAATAGTTTGAAGCCACACAAAGACATTTTTGAATACGCTTTAAAAAATACCAATGCAACCGTATCAGAAAGTATCATGATTGGAGACAATGAGTCTGCAGATATTCAAGGAGGCATTAATATAGGGATGGATACCGTTTTTGTAAACCATATTCAAGCTACACCAACGGTTCCGGCAACCTATACCATCACACATTTAAAGGAATTGGAAAATATCTTATAGAAGCTTAAGCATCCTTCTAAAGGATTACCATTTTGCTAAGACAGTCACACCGCCTTTTACGGTATCACCAATCTTACAAGTAATCTCTGTGCCAATTGGTAACAACAAGTCTACCCTGCTACCAAATTTGATAAAACCATACTCCTCACACTGGTTGAATTTAGTGCCAACTGCAGCGTAATTGCAAATTCTTCTGGCAAGTGCGCCAGCGATTTGTTTTAAGAGAATAGTGCCTTTTTCATTTTCAACCACCACAGACCACCTTTCATTATCAGTAGATGATTTTGGATGCCATGCTACTAAAAACTTTCCAGGATGATATTGATTGTAGATGATGTTACCAGCTACAGGCAAACGATTCACGTGCACATTCGCTGGGCTCATGAAAACACTTAATTGTATTCTTGGCTCTTTGTAAAATTCGTCTGGCATCACTTCCTCAATCACCACTACTTTACCATCTGCAGGAGACACAATCGCAGATGAATCTTGAGTCAATGCACGATTAGGCATTCTAAAGAAAGAAACGATGAATAAAAAGAAGGCTAATAGGATTATAAAAACAGCCCAAGCCAAGAAAGCGCTTATTGGAAATAAATAAGAAAAATTAATCAAGTTTAAAATACCTACCACAAACGCAACCAATGCAATTGTAGCTGTACCTTCTCTATGTATGGTCATAAAAGCAATTTGAGCAAAGGTAATTCATCTAAAAGATAAATTGAAGCAATAACCAAACAAATGGCCCTGCAAACAAAATAGAATCAAATCGATCTAAGAAGCCACCATGTCCAGGCATCATACTACCACTGTCTTT
>CAZAOF010000244.1:0-1592 GCA_964486665.1 uncultured Sediminibacterium sp. | reverse complement strand
CTTTAAGGAATTTTTTAGACTCCCAATTTTTTCTTTTTGATTCAACGCCAAAGTCGTCCACAAGTAATAAATGATCTAGCCCTTGTTCATTTAAATATTGAACAAAAACTGAACCTATAAAACCAGCAGCTCCTGTAACAACTATTGTAGGTTGTTTTGACATGTTGTATTTTTAAAAGAGGCTTATAATTTTTTTTCTATCGCTGTATCATACTCATTTTTCCATGTAGCAATCGTTCCCCAATTTTCATCATTCACCACTACATCTCCATTGGTTACTTTACCTAAAACTGTGAACGCGACTCCAGCTGATTTGGCTGATTGTTCTAGTTGCACCAACTGATCAGGAGCACAAGAAACGACTACCCTGCTTTGTGCTTCACCTAACCAATAGGCATCTTTTCTTAAATCACTATTATTTGAACTAACATTAAATCCTTTGTTATTAAAGAATGCAGATTCTAATAAAGTAATCATCAATCCACCTTCACTAATATCGTGGGCAGATTTGATCTGTTTTGCTTTAATCAAATTTGCAACAAATGCTTGTAATTGAAACTCTTCCTCTAAATCAAAATGAGGTGCTTGTGAAAAAGCAACACCTTTAATTTTATTCAAATATTCAGAAGACCCGATATCGTTTCTTTGTTGACCTAATAAAACGATTGTATCTCCCTCATTTTTGAAATCTAAAGTCATTCTATTGTTCATGTCCTCCACAATACCTACCATGCCAATTGTTGGTGTAGGAAAAACTGGACCATCCGGATTTTGGTTGTAAAAACTCACGTTACCACCAGTTACTGGGGTATTGAATTTTCTACAAGCTGCACCCATCCCTTCTACAGATTTTACAAACTGGTAGTAAACTTCTGGATCATATGGATTACCAAAGTTCAAACAGTTGGTCACACCAATAGGCTCACCGCCAGAACAAACAATATTTCTTGCCGCTTCCGCAACTGCAATCATAGCACCTTTCTCAGGATCTGCATATACATATTTACTATTACAATCCACTGTCATTGCCAATGCTTTACCTGTTCCCTTAGCCAATACCACCGCTGCATCACTTGGCGCATTGGTCGTAGTATTTGCAGCACCAACCATGCTATCATATTGTGTATACACCCAACGTTTTGATGCGATATTAGGAAGCTGAACCATTGCTTTAACGGTCTCTTTTAAATTACTTGTATCTTCAATAGTATGCATATCAAATGCATTCACTTTTACTAAATAAGCTGGTGCTTTATAGTCTCTCTCATACACTGGTGCACCACCACCCAATACCAATTCATATGCTGGAAGGGATGCTTCTAATTCACCATGCATATAAAAATTCAACAAACCATCCTCTGTTACTTCTCCAATATTACTACATGACAAATCCCATTTCTCAAACACTGCTAATACTTGTGCTTCTTTACCTTTTTCTACCACCATCAACATACGCTCTTGGCTCTCACTTAATAATAATTCCCAAGCTTTCATGTTTTGTTGACGTGTAGGTACTTTATCTAAATCAATGCGCATACCTACTCCACCTTTTGCACTCATCTCTGCAGTGGAACAAATAATTCCTGCAGCAC
>CAZAOF010000243.1:0-1601 GCA_964486665.1 uncultured Sediminibacterium sp. | reverse complement strand
CCCAATAAGCCCAAACCCATTTTGTGTTTTTCTCTAATCTCGTAGGGGTCATATCCAATCCCGTTGTCTGCAGTACGAATTAACAACTGCTCCCCCTCTTTAGAAAATTCAATATTGAGTTCCGTTGCTTTTGCATGCTTGACGGTATTTAAAATAATTTCTTGAAGGATTCGGTAGAGTTGATTGCTCTGATCCTGATTCAATACGGGAGGATATTTTTCGATTAAATTTATTTTCAGCGACTTATCAAAACTTACCTGGGAAATATATTGTTTTAGTGCATCGATTAATGCAATATGAAAGATCGCTAAAGGCGCCAATGATTTTGCCATACCTCTAACCTGATCCACGCATTTATCCAGCGCATCTTTAACTTCTACTAGTTCCTCCTTGTTTTGGGTCTCTAATAAATTAAGGCGCATTTTAATGCTCGATAAATAAGGGCCAATATCATTGTGTAATTCTGTGGCAATTAAATTACGTTCAAGTTCAGCTGCATTGATCTCGGCATTTAGCTTCTCGGTTTGTAATTTCTTGTATTGTCGATCTTGTTTAAAAAGGCTAATGAAAAAATACGCCAATAAAGCTGCTAAAAACGCAGCTACTAAACTAAAGGCTATAAAAATATTTCCTTCTTGGGGGCCCATATCAATGCAAGTGTATAAGAGATGTAAGATAGGAAATTAATCCATCTTATTACAGTATATAAATTCAAAAACATGGCCTGGGTATTTGCATTAAAAAGATAATGCATTAAAATATTGATCGCTGCATAATACACGCTAAAAACCATAAAAGGAACAATGATTAATTTTCTGGATAAATGAATCCTTTCACTCATTAACTTATTTTGAACCTGTGTCAATAAACGGATGCCATACAATGAAATGCCAATCATACAAAGAATAAGCGCCCACTTAATATGGTAGATAGAGATATAATCATAATACTGATCCACTACAACTAGTAAAAAAATAAAACCATGAAGTATATACTTTTTATACAAGGCGATTTTTTTAGCATCCCATTTAAAGTATATATACAAAATAAGTTGTGTGCTAGCTAGTGAATACATAAATTCAGAAAGCTGTCTACTTATAAAGTTAAACTCTGAATTAAATTCATGTAACGCACCCAAACAAATACTTATTATAAAATAGCGATAGTCTTTACTAATTGTGCTAAATACAAAGATGCCCACCAAGGCAGGTATTATAATCGAGAGGTTTAAAAATGTATCTAATCTAAGGTGTTGCATTAAAATAAGCCTTCCGTCCCTGTGGGACAATCTGGAGGACAAGCCTTCCCATACTCCACAATCACGTCTTCCCCGCCATTCCCCGAATGAATAATATTGTTTCCGTTTTTATCAACCCCAAAAAAGACCAAGCAAATCCCAAGGTCCTCTTTCATGCCGTAGTAAGTTCTAAACTCAACACATCCAGGCTGATCTATAATTGCTCTAATAGCAGTTGCATCAAAAGTTTCACTGTATTTTAAACTTTCAGAATAGGCTGGATTTACCATATCGTTGAAATTATCTCTATAGCGTCCAATCAGTTCTTTTGCAGTGTCTAGCGAAATAAAATGTGTGTTCATTA
>CAZAOF010000242.1:0-1607 GCA_964486665.1 uncultured Sediminibacterium sp. | reverse complement strand
AGAATTGTGAATTCTAAATTTTCTAACTGTGGTCAGATGTGCGTGGCGCCAGACTATGTTCTAGTTCCTACTGCTTTTAGAGAAGTATTGATTGATGAGTTAATTAAGGCGATTCAACAGTTTTATGGAGTGGATACAGCTAATTCAGAAGGGTATGGCAAAATAATTAATGAAAGACAATGGCAGAGATTAGTAGGTTATTTTTCTGATGGCAAAATTGTTTACGGTGGAAAATCAGACGCTGCAAAATTATTTATCGAACCAACTATTATGACTGAAGTGTCTATTGATAGTAAAATTATGCAGGATGAAATTTTTGGCCCAATACTGCCTATTCTTACTTATGATAGCAATGAAGCAGCTTTAGATATCATAAGACGCAATCCAAATCCATTGGCATTTTATGTTTTCACAAATGATGCATCTACAGAGCAATATTGGCTAACCAATGTACCTTCAGGGGGAGCATGTGTCAACAATACGAGCTGGCATTTAACCAACCATGCTTTACCTTTTGGCGGCAGAGGTGCAAGTGGTATGGGAGGCTATCATGGTAAATTGAGTTTCACTACTTTTACCCACATGAAATCGGTCATGAAAACACCTACATGGATTGATCCTGATTTAAAATACCCGCCTTATAAAGGCAAGGGCTGGTTGCTAAAAAAATTAATTGGCTAATTCGCCACAACTAAATATATGTACTTAAAAAATTACAAATCTATGATCATTAAAATAGCCATTGCGGTTGGCGTATTAGTTACAGCTGCATTATTGATGAAGAAAAAAGATATGACCTATCGCCAATCTATTTTAAAAACTGTATACCCAATGATTATGTGGTCTACCGGAAAGGCAGGCAGTAAACAAATGCAGGTGAATACAGCCATGACAAAAGGCAAGGTTGAATTTTACAGCTTGTCTACAAAAGACATTGCAGGTAAAACATTTAATTTTGATCAGTTCAAGGGCAAAAAAGTGTTGATTGTAAATACAGCTAGTGATTGTGGCTATACTGGTCAATATGAAAATCTAGAAAAATTATCACAGCAGTTTAAAGAAAACTTAGTAGTTGTTGGGTTTCCTGCGAATGACTTTAAAAATCAGGAAACGAAAGACGATCAAGCAATCGCTGCTTTTTGTCAAAAGAACTATGGCGTTAGTTTTCCTTTAATGGCTAAATCTGTTGTACTAAAAGCGAATGATCAAAATCCTGTTTACACTTGGTTGACTGATACAAATTTAAATGGCTGGTGCAATCAAGCGCCTGCTTGGAATTTTTGCAAATACTTAATCAATGAGCAAGGGGTATTGACGCATTATTTTCCAATGAGCATTGACCCTTTGGATGCAAAAATTATCGAAGCAATAAAAAATTAATTGAATCTATTATTCCTATTTGATTATATAGGATGATTAATTGATTGGACAATGCTCATGGTAGTTCTCTAGCACAATCTTGCCAGAATCTATTTCCATGCCTTTGAACTTTTCTTTGATCTCGTCCAAAATGGCTTCTATTCCTTCGCGTTCTGTGATGCGCACCAATTGGTTTCTATATTCTTTAATATTCGGTAAGCCTCTTAAGTAGTTGGCGTAATGTCTGC
>CAZAOF010000241.1:0-1610 GCA_964486665.1 uncultured Sediminibacterium sp. | reverse complement strand
GATCTTTCTCAGGGAAAGCCACTAAGTATTGTGCTTTTTGCTTCGCCATCCACAGGTCATATTCTTCTTGTGTTACTACTTCAATAATTCCTTTCATAGAGTAGTGACCGTTACCGCACATTTGATCACAAGAAATCTCGTAAGCAAAATTAGGGTTGCCAGTTTTCTCTTTCATCTCTGCAGTGGTGAACTTAGGCGTAAACCACATCGTAGTTGGAATACCAGGAACGGCATCCATCTTTAAACGAAAATGAGATAAACCTACGTCATGAATCACGTCTCTAGAACCGATGATTAATTTAACTGGTTGACCTTTTACTACATACATAGTTTGTTCAGTTAAGATATCATCTTGTGCTAATTTATCGTCCCATACGATACCAACAGAGTTGGTTGCAGGGTCAATGTTCTTATAATATTTTTTTCCAAATACAGCATCCTTACCTGGGTAACGGAAGATCCAACCAAATTGCTTTCCAGTTACTTCCACAACCATTGCATTCTTAGGAGGTTCGCCAGTAAAGAAGAACCAGTTACGCAAACCAAAAACAACCAAGATAGTCAAAGTGATTGCAGGGATTGCTGTCCAGATTAACTCCAACTTTGTGCTATGCGCAAAGAAGAAAGCTTTTCTGTTGTCTTTTTCCTGGTATTTATAAGCGAACCAAAATAATAAAATCTGAGTGATAATAAATACGATACCAGTAATGGCTAAAGTCACCCAAATCATTTGGTCCACTTTTTCTCCTTGCACACTTGCAGCTTCTTGCGCTAACAAAGTCTTGTCAAAAAGATACTCATTACAAACGTACACGCCTACAAAACCTAACACTAAAAACACGACCATTAAAGCACCATTGATCTTGTTGTTTTGTTTACGGCTAGCTTCTTCTCCTTTAAGGACAGAAACATACTCACTTGCTTTTGCGATTTGAAAAATCACAATAAAGATGAGGGCAATAATTGCTATGGATAAATATAAACTCATAATCGTATTTCTATTTTCTTACTCTAATAATTTTTATACAAGTGTGTCTACTAAGTATGGTGGATAATACTTTCTTTTAAGAACGGATGATGTTTTGCAATCAATGGTTTGCTTGCCAATGCTTTTGCAACAAAGAAAATCATCACACCAACAAAGAAGGCAAGGATACCAAAATCCAATACACCTAATTCAACATGCTCTTTCATCAAAGAACCCATTACCATTTGGTAAAAATCTATCCAATGACCAAAGATAATCACAACTGCCATTAACGCAACTAATGTGTAATTACGCTTAGCAGAACGCTTCATTAAGATTAACAAAGGAGCCAAGAAGTTGATGATTAAGTTCAGGAAGAAGATGCCTTTGTAAGGACCTTGAACACGGTGCTTAAAGTAAACAGTCTCCTCTGGAATATTTGCATACCAGATTAGCATATACTGAGAGAACCATAAATAAGTCCAGAAGATAGAG
The DNA here is from genome assembly GCA_964486665.1 of uncultured Sediminibacterium sp. Taxonomy (GTDB): domain Bacteria; phylum Bacteroidota; class Bacteroidia; order Chitinophagales; family Chitinophagaceae; genus Sediminibacterium. The sequence goes on along the minus strand of CAZAOF010000241.1, from coordinate 148 downwards.
AAGGCAAACATGAACTTAGCGATATCGTGCAAATGCTCGTTGTTTGTCAATTCTAAGTAACCTTTATTCTTAAGGTACACTACCCATAAAGCGATCAATGCCATACCCGCTACAAAAGTACTAGCGAAAGTATACCAGCTATACATGG
>CAZAOF010000240.1:0-1618 GCA_964486665.1 uncultured Sediminibacterium sp. | reverse complement strand
CCAGAAAAACTTCCCCCAGCAATTGCATCCAATTGGGCTGTTGTTGCTAAAGTACCACTTGTTGGAATTGTTACATTTGTGGCACCTGTTGTAGTAAACGTTAAATTATTCGCTCCACTTGTTGTTAAATTTCCTCCAAGTGTAATTGTCTTCCCTGTATTATCGATGCCAGTTCCACCATTTGATCCAGGCAATATACCTGTAACAGAGCTTGCAGAAATATTACCAATAGCTCTTGTAACAAATTGAGTATTTGCCACGGTATTATCATTTGAAGTTACAAGTGGTGTTGGCACTTGTGGCGCACCAGTAAAAGTTGGACTTATCGATCTCACTACATCGCCTGTTCCTGTTGTAGCAACTTCCTCCACAATACCACTCCCAACAGAAACTCTACCTAAAATTTTATTGGTTGTTACATTTTGAATTTTAGCATAAGTAATATTATTATTCAAAATTTTATTTGTTGTAACCTTATCAGTTCCAATTAATGTAGCACCTGTATTGTCAATAGTTACATCGCCAGACATGTCTACTATCGACGCAACATTACTTGCATCTCCCACAATAATTTTACCACTAGACATAGCAGACCCTACTGGAGACACACCAGAAATCGTTGTATTCGTAACATTGGTTACTCTACCCTTGCCATCCACAGTAATTGCTGGAACGGATGTTGCAGATCCATATGTTCCTGCAGTAACACCACTATTAGCAAGTGTAGTTGAAAAACTTCCAGTACCAGAACCTGTTAAGTCACCTGTTAATGCAATGGTTTGATCCCCTGTATTCGTTCCACTCACTGTGGCATTATTATTTACAGTTAATGTTTTAGAACTTGTACCACCAGCAATTGAAAAACCGGTAGCCAAAGAAGTTGGCGTCAATCCATTAATTGTTTTATTGGTGAGTGGCTCATTACCTGATAACGTACTTAGCGTACCTGTTGTTGGCAAAATTAAATCCGTCGTTCCTGTAGTTTTTAAAGTAATGTTAGATGCATTTGAAACAGTTGTTCCAGTAGTTGTTAATGAAGCACCTGTATTAATATCACCACCTAATGTAATCGTCTTGCCAGCATTGTTAATACCCGTTCCACCATTTGCACCTAAAACAATTCCGGTCACATTCGTTGATGTTCCTAACAAATCAGCTGTAATAGTACCTGCGGTAAAATTTCCATTTACATCTCTTTTCACAATTGAATTAGCAGTATTACTTGCAGTTGAAGCATTTGCCAATGTGGTTGCAGTATTGATATTTGCTGCAGTTGAACCTCCCACTTTTTCGACTGTGGGTAAATCTGCTGTTCCCCCAAGGTCATTAGCCAATTGCAGTTTACCTTTTGAGATTGTAGTTGCATCAGGGGTGGCACTATTTGTAATACTTGCTGCAACAAATGCAGTGGTTGCAATTTGAGTTGAAATATCTCCAGTAGCTGCAGTTGGTGCAATAGGAGTTCCAGTAAATGTAGGTGAAATTAAAGGGGCTTTTAAATCTAAAGATGCAGCTGTGTTTGATCTAATGGCATAAGGTACCAACATAGATGCAGTATCCGCTGTATTCACCTTCAAATTCAATCTCGCATCTGCTGAAGTCTTATTATAATAACTAG
>CAZAOF010000239.1:0-1621 GCA_964486665.1 uncultured Sediminibacterium sp. | reverse complement strand
CCAAAAGTACATCAGAATCGGGTGATTATGCTAATAAATCCTGAATTCTTTGTGCAACCTTATCCGCCCCAAAGCCCTTGATAATCAAGTCCATTTGAGTTGCAATTTGAGGATTGCATAGATTCCCGATGCTTCCTTCGTGCTGGTGCTTTATTTCGGTACTATAACTGAACTGTCCCGCCTCAATATCCAAACCAATTTTTTTATACGCATCTCTAAATGGCATCCCATTGTTCACTAGTTTATTCACTTCTTCCACGCTGAATAAGAATTGGTATTTAGGGTCGTTCAAAAGGTCTTTTTTTACTTCCATATTTTCAATCATCAATGTCGCCATTTCAATACAATGATTTAATTCTGCAAAAGCTGGGAACAAATGCTCTTTTAATAATTGTAAATCACGATGGTAGCCAGATGGCAGGTTGGTCGTCATCATCATTATCTCATTGGGCAATGCTTTAATACGATTGCAATAAGAACGAATGAGTTCAAATACATCCGGATTTTTTTTATGCGGCATAATGCTTGATCCCGTTGTTAAGGATTCAGGAAACTGTATAAAACTAAAATTCTGATTCAAGAATAAACATGCATCCATACTTAATCTAGCTAATGTATCCGCTACATTCGCCATAGCCATTGCAGTGACACGCTCGGCCTTACCTCTACCCATTTGCGCATACACTACATTAAAGTTTAGCGTATCAAAACCTAGTAGCTCTGTGGTTCTCGTACGATTAATAGGGAAGGAAGAGCCATAACCTGCAGCAGAGCCCAATGGATTTTTATTCACCACTTTATACGCTGCTTGTAGCATGATCATATCGTCCACTAAGCTCTCTGCATAGGCGCCAAACCATAAGCCAAATGAAGAGGGCATGGCCAATTGTAGATGTGTATAGCCAGGTAAAAGGTCTGTTTTATGTGCCTCGCTCTTTGTTTGTAATAAAGTGAAGAAGGACTGAATAGATGCACTTAGTTTGGTAATTTCTGCACGTAAAAACAATTTAATATCTACAAGCACTTGATCATTCCTACTTCTAGCACTGTGGATTTTTTTACCAATATCCCCTAATTTTTTTGTCAAAAGCATTTCAACCTGTGAGTGAATATCTTCCACACCCGCTTCTAATTCAAAATTGCCTGTTTGAATGGTGGCATAAATTTCAACCAGTGCTTTTTTTAGTAGCACCTGCTCATCTTTAGTCAATAAGCCTACTTCAGACAACATTGTTGTATGTGCAATGGAGCCCAATACATCATAAGCAGCAAGGTATTGATCCATTTGTTGATCCTTGCCAATGGTAAATTGCTCAACTGAGGTGGATGTTACATTGTTTTTTTGCCAAAGCTTACTCATAAGATAAAATATTTTCAAGTAATTGAATATAAGTGGTGATACCCGTTTCAATTTCTTGTATAAAGATAAATTCATCTGCCGAATGACTTCGTGCAGAATCTCCAGGACCCATTTTCAAAGTTGGAAAAGGCATTAAAGCCTTATCCGAAGTAGTCACCGATCCATAATGACCTTTACCTAATTCAGAACCCGCCTTGATTAATACATGATCTAATGCAATGCCTGTAGATCTAAGTCTTAAACTTCTTGGCGTTACTTTAG
>CAZAOF010000238.1:0-1668 GCA_964486665.1 uncultured Sediminibacterium sp. | reverse complement strand
GAAATTCCTAACTCCTATTTTTTTAATCAGTACGATAATTTAGCGAACAGACAAGCCCATTACGAAACGACTGGTCCTGAAATCTGGCGTCAGACCGAAGGTAAAATCACTCACTTTGTTTGTACTGCGGGTACGGGCGGAACCATCACCGGAACAGCAAGGTATTTAAAAGAACAAAATCCCAATATTCAAATTTGGGCGATTGATCCAATAGGTTCTCTACTCACTCATTATTTTCAAACGGGCGAAGTGGATATGGCTTATGTGAAACCTTATATTGCAGAAGGCTTTGGAGAAGATTTTGTTCCTGCCAACTACGATATGTCGGTGATAGATCATTTTGAACAAGTGGCAGATAAAGAAGGTGCGCTGATGACTAGAAGACTCGCTAAAGAAGAAGGTCTCTTTTGTGGATACAGTGCAGGAAGTTGTTTACAAGGGCTAATACAATTAAAAGACCGATTACAACCTACCGATGTGGTGGTATGTGTTTTTCACGATCACGGCAGTCGTTACGTAGGAAAAGTGTACAATGATGATTGGATGAAATCGAAGGGTTTTATAGAATAATCTAAGGCGGATTTGCCTTCTTAGCTAACACGTGTTAGGGGCTTAAATTGTATATTTGTGACTCAATAATTAAACTATGAATAAGTACAGATCTGGTGTTTTATACGGTAAAGAATTAGAAGCTTTATACAACGATGCTAAAACAAATAATTTTGCGATCCCAGCGGTAAATACAACTGGTACCGATACCATTAACGCAGCGATTGAAACTGCAGCTAAAGTAAAGTCTCCAATCATCATTCAGTTCTCTAATGGTGGAGCACAATTTATTGCTGGTAAGGGTATGCCAAATGACAACTTACAAGCGAATATTCAAGGAGCCATTGCAGGTGCTTTACATGTGCATCAGGTAGCTAAATTCTATGATGTGCCTGTAGTTTTACATACAGACCATGCTTCTAAAAAATGGTTGCCATGGATTAGTGCTTTAATTGACGAGAGTGAGAAATACCACAAATTACATGGACAACCTTTGTTCAGTTCTCATATGTTGGATTTATCAGAAGAACCAATCGAAGAGAACATCCAAACATCTGTTGAATTTTTTAAACGCATGGCGCCTTTGGGCATGGGTATTGAAATTGAATTAGGTGTAACAGGTGGCGAGGAAGATGGTGTGGACAACAGCGGTGTTGAAAATGATAAATTATATACGCAACCAGAACATGTTGCTTATGCTTATACTGAATTAGGAAAGGTTGGCAACTTGTTTACTGTTGCTGCAGCTTTTGGTAACGTCCACGGCGTATACAGTCCAGGTAATGTTGAACTTAAGCCTGAAATTTTACACAATAGCCAACTACATATTGAAAAGACATTGGGCACTGCACCAAAACCAGTTTACTTTGTATTCCATGGTGGATCTGGATCTCCTCAAAATCAAATTAGAGAAGCGATTGGATATGGTGCTATCAAGATGAACTTAGATACCGATTTACAATGGGCATTCTGGGAAGGTGTATTGGGTTATTATAAAAAGAACGAAGCTTATTTACAAACTCAATTGGGTAATCCAGAGGGTGCAGAAAAGCCAAATAAAAAATATTATGATCCTAGAGTTTGGTTAAGAAAAGGAGAAGAGTCTTTTATCAAACGTTT
>CAZAOF010000237.1:0-1668 GCA_964486665.1 uncultured Sediminibacterium sp. | reverse complement strand
TGGCAATCTCTCCCGCCATTAATACTTGACGTTGGTTACCTCCTAATAATTCTGTTAAGCCAGCTGCAGCCATAGCAGAAGAAACACCAATCTCAGCTTGGCATCCACCCATTGCTGCAGAAATAGTTGCGCCATTTTTAAATAAGATGCCAACCGCATTTGCAGTCAATAAAAAACGATGGATATCTGCCTGATTTCCTTTATTGCAAAAATTAATTGCATACATTAAAACAGCAGGAATCACTCCTGCAGCACCATTAGTTGGTGCAGTCACTACCCTTCCAAAACTTGCATTTTCCTCGTTCACTGCTAATGCAAAACAACTCACCCAATCTAAAATATAAGTAAAATCTGAACCGCCCTCTTGAATTTGTTTCATCCAACCTTCAATAGTCTGCGCTTGTTCTTTATTATCTTTCTTTAATAATTTTGAATTCAAATCAAACGCTCTTCTGCGCACTTGTAACCCCCCTGGCAATATCCCTTGGGCGTGAACTCCTTTAAAAATACAGTCAGACATCGTTTTCCATAAACGATCCAGACCATCGGATAATGCTTGTTCTGTATGCAATTGTTTTTCGTTCTCTCTTACAATGTCAGAAATAGGCAATCCTGTTTTGATACACCAATGAATTAAATCACTGGTATGAAAAAAGTTAAAAGGTACTTCTACATTTTCTTCCTTTTTTTCTTCAATGATATGTCCAAGCTCTTGACCATTTTCTGATTTTTCTGTTTCGATAAATCCACCACCAACAGAGTAATACGTAAAAGTTTTTACTGAATCTTCTAGCTCTATTACAAATTGCAATGCATTAGGATGGTAAGGCAAACTTTTATCCTTTAAGAAAACTAAATGATCTGCATAGACAAAATTGATGGAATGTGTCCCAGCTATTTGAATCGTCTGCTTGTCTTTTATATTTTGGACTTTATCTGAAATTAAACTTGTGTCCGTAGTGACAGGGTCTTCTCCTAGCAAACCCATTAAAATGGCTGTATCTGTCCCGTGCCCCTTCCCAGTCTTAGCCAAAGAGCCATACAAATAAACATGAATCGCCTTAATATTTGCAACTTCTGTATGTGCTGCTACCCTTGCAATAACATGCTTTGCAGCCAGCCAAGGTCCAAGTGTATGAGAACTAGATGGCCCTACACCAATTTTAAACATATCAAAAACAGAGATAAACTTTTCCATAGATAAAACAAATGTAAGTGAGTTTATAATAGATATTAACAAAAGGGGCATAATTTAATGTCTATTACACTGTGAAAATTGCAATTGTTTGACAATAAATTGCGAAATTCGATGTACAAAATATACAGCATGGAATTATCTTCTTTATTAAATCGTTTTAGCGAACCAGAAACTTTAAAAATGGCCAAATTAGGTCGTGAATTAAGGGCTCAAGGTGTAGATGTAATTGACTTAAGTTTGGGTGAACCAGATTTTGATACACCTCAGCATATTAAAGATGCCGCTATCAAAGCCATCAATGATAACTGGAGTCATTACACCCCTGTTGCAGGTTTTTTAGATTTAAGAGAAGCAGTGTGTACGAAATTAAAAAGAGACAACAACCTTGATTATACACCTGATCAAATCATTACATCTACTGGTGCAAAGCAAAGTTTAGCCAATGCACTTTTAGCTTTAGTGGATGAAGG
>CAZAOF010000236.1:0-1668 GCA_964486665.1 uncultured Sediminibacterium sp. | reverse complement strand
AAGTAATTTTATATCTTTTTTTGCATTTAGATTTTGTAAATTTGTGCTCCTTGAAAAAGTTAGTCCCATACTTAATCCTTGCTTTTGGCTTGTTTAGCCAATTGAATGCTACTGGAGCTAAGACCAGTTCTATGGTCAAAAAAGGGCAAACAATAAAAAAAACAAGTAAGTCTTCTGGGGCAAAAAAACAGTCTTACAAAAAGAAGCCTACTGTAAAGAAAAATACCTCAAGTAAATATACTAAAGGCAAAAAGAAAAGAACGACAAGCAAAAAGCCAATTGTTAAAGTAGTGCCAGTGGTTAGAACAGCTCAGTGGGAAATGATTGCACAAAACAAAGAACAAGCAAGAATTAAAGATAGTGTTCAAAAAAATAAATTAGTACAATTAAGCACAAGCAATAACGAAGGCTATTTTGCTAGTTTGTTTTCAAATCAGAAAAAAGCTGCTTCATTCCAGACCCTTAACGGAACTGCAGCAGTTTTCAAAAGCATGAGTGGCTGGCAGGATAACAAATTTTATATTTTAACCAACGAATTGCCTGTAGGAACTATTGTGAGAATCACCACTTCGGATTTCAAAAGTATTTGCGCAAAAGTAATTAATGCACTTCCTGAAATGGGCAATGCAATTCAATACCGACTAAATGACGCTGCAGCAGCTATTCTTGGCGTCACCAATAAGACATTCCAAGTGTCTGTGACTTATTAACTTTTCAAAAACTAATCATGAAATTAAGATGTATTGCTAGTTTGTTTTTTTTAACAACTACTTTATTGAGTTGCGCTCAAAATAATCAAACCGATGCCAGTAAATCTTCTGTTGAATTAACAGCGGATGCAGTGAGTTTTAGTAAAGCAATTGAAACACCAGGTGCGCAAATTTTGGATGTAAGAACTGCTGAGGAATTTAAAGGGGGGCATATTGCTAACGCACTTCAAGCTAACTGGTTAGACAGTAAGGAATTTCAAAACAGAACACAACATTTAGATAAATCAAAGACTGTTTATATCTATTGTCAAACTGGTGGCCGCAGTGCATCTGCCCAAGAGGTATTGATGCAGGCTGGTTATAAAGTAATCAATTTAGAAGGAGGTATGAGCAATTGGCGTATGCGTCAAATGCCAGTTGAAGGATCAGGTAATACCATTGAAATGCGTGTGGTAGATTTTGATAAAATCATACAAACCAATCAATATGTATTAGTTGACATTGGAGCAATTTGGTGTCCTCCTTGCAGAAAAATGCAGCCAGTGATGGATGCATTAAAACAAGCGCCTCCTAAACCATTTTATTTTTTGGCTGTGGATGGTGGATCGGATATAGAAGTAATGAAATCAGTTAAGGCAGACGATTTACCTACGTTCATTTTATATAAAAACGGAAAAGAAATCTGGAGAAAAGTTGGTGTGACACCAAAAGTTGATTTTGAAAAAGCCTTTGCTTTATAACTGTTTGTAGCCCCTTAGAAAATCTGCAACTGGCATTCTCTTTTTCCCTTCCCATTGAATATCGTTCAGTTGGATATAGCCGTCATTGCATGCAAATCTTACATAAGTTTTTCCATCAGTTACAAAACTGCCAATGGGTTCTTTAGGTGTTTCTTTTAGGATAGTTGTGCTAAACAATTTCACAATCTTGCCATCCACTTTAGTTAGCGCACCTGGAA
>CAZAOF010000235.1:0-1675 GCA_964486665.1 uncultured Sediminibacterium sp. | reverse complement strand
TGCTTACAAATATTACATCCCTTGCCTGCACAAATTTGACAACTGATATCCATTTCTGCACTAGGCTCTGTAAATGGAAAATAACTTGGGCGAAAACGAACTTTCACTTCTTTACCAAACATCTCTTGCACGAAAAAATAAAGTGTTTGTTTTAAATCTGCAAAGCTTACGTTTTCATCTATATACAATCCTTCTACCTGATGGAAAAAGCAATGCGCCCGCGCTGAAATTGTTTCGTTTCTATATACACGTCCTGGACAAATCACACGAATAGGAGGCTTCTGTGTTTCCATCACACGTGCTTGTGTACTTGATGTATGTGTTCTTAATAACCATGCAGAATGATCCTCCGTTTTTTCTTCTACATAAAACGTGTCTTGCATATCACGTGCAGGATGATCCTCTGGCAAATTCATGGCACCAAAATTGTGCCAATCATCTTCAATCTCTGGTCCTTCTGCCACCGCAAATCCTAATCTTTTAAAGATAGATACCATTTGATTGCGCACTAAGTTCAGTGGATGTCTTGTTCCAACTGGAGTTGGATCTCCAGGTAAGCTAAAATCCAATCCCGTTTCTGCCTCCGCACTATCCCCTAATCCAGCCTGTAAGGCCTCAAATTTTTCTTCCGCTACAATCTTGAATGCATTCAATATTTGACCAAATTCCTTTTTTTGTTCATTGGGCACATTTTTCATCTCGCCCATGATTTGTTTTACCAAACCTTTGGTTCCCAGGTATTTAATTCTAAATTGCTCTAAAGCTTCCGCGTTGGTCGCTTCTGCCGCAGTAATTTCCTTTTTAATGTCTTCTATTTGCTGTAATAGTTGCTCCATGCTACGAAGATAAAGAAAAAACAAACCGTAAAAAACCTTACATTTGTTATTCGTTGAAGTAATATATACATGGAGTACAATACAGCAAGAAGCATCATGGGGATGAGAGAGTATGGCCGTCACGTTCAGAGGATGGTGGATCATCTATTAACCATTGAGGATAGAGCAAAAAGACAAGAACAAGCCCAGGTGGTGATTGAGTTGATGGGATTCCTAAACCCACAATTAAAGAATATCGAGGACTACAAGCATAAATTATGGGATCACTTATTCTTTATGAGTGGTTTTAAATTAGAGGTAGACAGTCCTTATCCAATCCCAACCAAAGAAACGTATAAGCAAAAGCCAGACCCACTTCCTTACCCTCGTCGCAAAATCAAATATGCGCACTTAGGTAAAAATTTAGAATTGGTAATTGACAAAGCAATGGCAGAACAGGATCCTGAAAAGAAGACTGGGTTTGCACACACCATTGCACACTACATGAAATTGGCTTACAGCAATTGGCATAAAGAATTAGTACAAGACGATGCAATACGCAGTGAGTTAAATGCCATCACTGGTGGTGAACTAGAATTTAGCAACACACCGTATATCAAACACCGCAATCAAAATTTTGAGCGCGACGAATACCGCCCTGCTGCTGGACGTTGGCAGAACAACCGCAATAGACCAGGCACTGGAAGTGGAAGTCGTGGACCAGGTGGTAGTGGTGGAGGAAGAAATAATAACAACCGAAATTTCAAGAAAAGATTTTAATAAAAAAAGAGGCTCCAAATTGGAGCCTCTTTTTTTAAAACTTTGCAGGAGTTCCTGCCTTTGGAATACTGTTCTTTATA
>CAZAOF010000234.1:0-1681 GCA_964486665.1 uncultured Sediminibacterium sp. | reverse complement strand
GCTGCAATATGCATTGCAGTAGGGAAGGTATCGTTAGAAGACTGTGATTTATTCACGTCGTCATTCGGGTGTAAAAACTTTTCTTTATCGGTTAAACTTCCACCTTGAAGCACATGACCACGGTAAGCAATCACTTCATTCACGTTCATATTGCTTTGGGTACCGCTGCCTGTTTGCCAAACTACTAATGGAAATTGATCGTCTAATTTACCTGCTAATATTTCATCACAAACCTGACCAATTAAGTCACATTTTTCTTTAGGTAAAACACCTGCATCAAAATTGGTTAAGGCAGCAGCTTTTTTTAAGTACGCGAAAGCTTTAATAATTTCCTTAGGCATCTTGTTGATGTCCTGTGCAATTTTAAAATTCTCAATACTTCTTTGTGTCTGTGCACCCCAATAAACATGAGCGGGTACTTTTACTTCACCCATTGTGTCTTTCTCAATTCTGTATTCCATACTTGCAGTTTTAGTACCGCAAAGGTAAGACAGCAATTATAAAATTGGGTCAGTTAAGCCTATTAAATTCGAATAAAAAAAGGGATTAATGACCGGTAAAATGAGGTTTTCTTTTCTCAATAAAGGCTTGGATTCCTTCTTTACAATCGGCTGTGATAAAGCAATCACCAAATAAATTAGCTTCTAATTCATATCCATTCACCGATTCATCCCATGCAGCATTCACTGCTTTGATAGAGTTGGCGATGGCTAATGGAGCTTTAGTATGTGCTGCTGCGAGAAGAGAGAAGGCTTTGTCTAATAATTCGGCTTGAGGAACAACATAGTTGACAAGTCCATATTGCAGTGCTTGTTCTGCATTGATATTATTACCTGTAATGACCAATTCCATAGCCCTGGCTTTTCCTAATTTCTGAGTCAATCTTTGAGATCCACCATATCCAACCATAATACCTAAGTTCACTTCGGGTTGACCAAAGATGGCATTATCTGATGCGATAATAAAATGACAGCTCATTGCAAGCTCGCATCCACCACCAAGTGCAAATCCATTCACGCAAGCAATCACTGGCTTAGGGGAGTTTTCAATTTTAAAAAACACATCCTGTCCTCTTTTAGCCAATGCAGTTGCTTCTGCTTTAGATAAGGCTTGAAATTCTTTGATATCTGCACCGGCAACAAAACTTTTGAGACCTGCTCCAGTAATGACCACAGATTTAATCTCTGGAAATTTATAGACACGATCAAACACGGCATCTAAATCTTGCATCACTTGTTGATTCAATGCATTTAATTTCTCTGGACGATTGATGGTAATGATCAAAGTATGATCTTCCATTTTTGTAAACAAAGTTTGAAAAGACATAGCTCGTATTTTTATGGTTGAAAGAAATGGTAGCCTTTGATTAGGACTTTCTGTTTGCAGCAACCCATGTTCTGATATAAGCTGCAATATCAGTGGTGTTGGTACCCGGTGCAAATAAATGACCGATACCCATATCTTGTAATTGTTTATTGTCTTCCTCTGGAATAATTCCACCGCCAGTAAGCAAGACATCTTTTAATCCTTTCTCCAACATTAATTGATATACCTTAGGAAACACCGTCATGTGCGCGCCCGATAAAATACTAATACCAATTGCGTCCACATCTTCTTGTAATGCTGCTTGAACGACCATTTCGGGACTTTGTCTTAGTCCTGTATAAATCACTTCCATGCC
>CAZAOF010000233.1:0-1689 GCA_964486665.1 uncultured Sediminibacterium sp. | reverse complement strand
TTATTAGAAGGATTTACTACCACCAAAATTGGTGTAGTAGGTGATATCATGTTGGATACTTATTGGTGGGGAGGGGTGGACCGTATATCACCAGAAGCACCTGTACCGATTGTATCTCTCCAACGTAAGGAGACAAGAGTAGGCGGAGCAGCCAATGTTGCACTTAATTTGAGGGCATTAGGAGCGCCTACAACCCTATTTGCGGTAATTGGTAAAGATACTGAAGGAGACGCTTTAAATGGGCTATTAAAAGCCGAAGGAATAGACACACAGTATATCTATGCCAGTAAGTCTAGGGTAACAACAAATAAAGTCAGGATCATGGGACGAAATCAGCAAATGATGCGTCTAGACCATGAAAATACCCACGATATCAATGAGGCGGAGTCAAAAGCGTTATTGGATAATTTTTATGCTTACGTAGACAAAGAGCAACCGGCTTTGATCATATTAGAAGATTATAATAAAGGAGTTTTAACTGCTGCTAACATAGAAGCAATTATTGCTTATTGTAATCAAAAAGGAATTCCAACCGCAGTAGATCCTAAGCAAAAGAATTTCTTAGCCTATAAAAATTGTACCCTTTTTAAACCTAATTTAAAAGAGGTTAAAGAAGGATTGAAAATAGATATCCCTAAAGTCGATCTTGCAAATATGCAACAAGTGCATCATGCATTGCATCTCGCTTTAAATCATGCAATTTCATTTATTACTTTATCGGAGCATGGGGTTTACTTTGCACAGGACAATCAACAACAATTGATACCAACACATATCCGTAACATCGCAGATGTGAGTGGTGCGGGTGATACTGTAATTGCAGTAGCTTCCCTGGTATATGCCTATTCAAAAGATATTTCTTTGGCGGCAGAGATGGCCAATATTGCAGGCGGATTGGTTTGTGAACTAGTGGGTACAGCACCAATAGACAAAACAGTATTTGCTAAAGAAGTAGAAAAATTATTAGTAAAGTAAGTCCTTATCGTATCATTCGTAAGGGATGTAATAAAAATAGTACATGAAAAAAACAGCGATCATCGTAGCAGGAGGAACTGGGCAAAGAATGGGTACAGTGGTCCCGAAACAGTTTTTGGCTATCGAAGGAAAAACAATTTTACTACATACGATTGACCAATTTGTTGCTGCATTTTCTGATATGAATTTTGTGATTGTTTTACCTGAAGGATATATTCAAGAGGGGAAAAATTTAATAGGATCAAGTGGTTTAACACAACAATTCCAATTTGTTGCAGGAGGAGATACGCGATTTCAGTCTGTTAAAAATGGATTGGCACAGGTGGATAAAGAAGCAATTGTATTTGTTCATGACGCAGTTCGTTGTTTATTAACTCCAGCGCTGATACAAAGGTGTTATCAGCAAGCAGTAGAGAAAGGGTCAGCTATACCAGCTGTAAGTTCAACAGATTCCATACGTGTGATGGAAGCAGGTAAGCATCATGTGGTAGATAGAGAAAATGTGATGATGATTCAAACACCTCAAACTTTTAATGCCACTCTATTGATCCATGCATTTGAACAAAGCTATCTACCGTCTTTCACGGATGAAGCGAACGTAGTAGAAGCAAGTGGTACGCCAGTCTATTTGGTAGATGGTGAATTTGAAAATATCAAAATTACAAGACCGCTAGACTTAGCCATCGCTGAATATATTTTAGCGAAAAGATTTTC
>CAZAOF010000232.1:0-1718 GCA_964486665.1 uncultured Sediminibacterium sp. | reverse complement strand
TCGAATATGTAGACTTTTTCGCTCATCTAATTGATTTAGAATATGTTATAGATACAAAACGGGCTCAATGCCCGTTTATTGTTCAAATTTATCGATTAGGGGCCTGTATTTTAGATCATTTTTATAGCTATTTTACAGTGTGTAAACGATCCTTGATTTGGATAATACACTGATTTTCAATAAATTGAATCAAATTCAGTTACGATGCCCAACCTGAGTACGGACGCACTGTTTATTTTGTTAAAATCCCTGGAAAGGGCCGAAAAACGCAATTTTAAATTGTACGTTACCCGTAATTCTGCGTCTACTGACTTAAAGATCATCCAGCTTTTTGACGCTTTGGACAAAATGAAGGAATATGACGAGGAGGAGCTACTACGCAAAAACGAGTCCATTCAGAAGCAACAATTGTCGAATTTAAAAGCGCATTTATACGATCAAATTTTAGCGAGCCTGCGCATTTTGAAACAACATGAAAATATTGATTTACAAATTCATGAACAACTTGACCACGCTAAAATTTTATACAACAAAGGACTTTTTCTGCAGAGCTTACGTTTGCTTGATAAAATAAAAACACTGACTAAGCAAAATAACCAGGTAACTTATTTGTTGCAAGTATTGTTTTTAGAAAAAAAGATTGAGTCACTGCATATCACACGCAGCATGCAAGACCGTGCCAAACAACTGAGCGAGGAAATTGACGAGGTGAATCATCGTTTACGTTTAATTGCACAAGCTTCTAATCTTTCTTTACAATTATATGGCTGGTATATTCAACATGGTCATGCGCGCAACGACGAAGATCGTGCTGCATTGGATGCTTTAATGAAGGCACCTGTGCTGGAGGAAATTAAGGCTGCGGATGGATTTTACGAAAAACTATATCGCTACCAATGTCAATGCTGGTATGGTTTTATTAACCAAGATTTTTTATTGCATTATAGGTATAGTCAAAGATGGGTTGACTTATATGATGCGAATGAAAACATGAAGCAGATTGAAACTGCACAATACATTAAAGGACTACATAATTTAATTAGTGCCCATTTTGATTTGCGCAATGTGCAAAAATTTAAAGACACCGTTTGTATTCTTGAACAGTATAGCCAAGAACCAATTGTTTTAAATAATAAGAACAATCAGATTCAATGTTTTATTTATTTATATATCGCTAAGATTAACCAACACTTTTTAGAAGGTAGTTTTAGCGAAGGACTAGAGATGATTCCTACCATGGAGGCGCAGCTCAAAGACATTGAATTATTTATTGACAGTCACCGCGTCTTGGTATTTTATTATAAAATTGCTTGCTTGTATTTTGGTGCAGGGGAGCCTGCTAAAGCCATTGATTACCTCAATAAAATCATCAATTGGAAGCTGAATCTTCGTGATGACTTACAGTGCTATGCACGCCTATTACACCTTATTGCACATTTTGAATTAGGCAATATGGAAGTGGTGAACTATTTGTCCAAATCGGTATACCGTTTTATGGGTAAAATGGATAACCTAAGTACGGTAGAGGAAGTGTTGTTTAATTTCTTAAAACAATCCATTCAAAAATATGGTCGTGCTGGGGTAGCAGGCATGAACAAAGATGACTTAAGAAAAGCATTTGAAGATTTATTAAAAACACTAAAGCCACTCGAGCACAATAAATTAGAGAGTCGCGCCTTCATGTACCTTGACATCATCTCTTGGTTGGAGAGTCGAAT
>CAZAOF010000231.1:0-1719 GCA_964486665.1 uncultured Sediminibacterium sp. | reverse complement strand
AAATATGAGCGTGCTAATTTTTATGCTGCACTTTTAAAGTTAAGAAAATCAAATAGCGCTTTTGCTGAAAATGCCAATTTTAAAAGATTAAAAGTGAATCTTCCAGGGCAGATCATGGCTTATGAAAGAAGCAATGGGAAGGATCAAGTAGTTGTTATTTTAAATTTATCCAATCAAGCACAAACAGCGAAGATAGAGGGTGTCGATTCAAACACAAAATTTGAAGCATTGTTTACAAAGCAAAAAGTATCAGGGGTTCAAACTTTACAAATGCCAGCTTGGGGATATCAGGTTTTGGTGAAGACCAATGCTGCGCAATAAATATTTTCCAAAAGTTCCATCTATTCAACTTTCGATCAAAAATTAGCACATGACAAAACAATTTCTAGTAGACCAAATCAAAGCAAAACAATCTTATTTATGTGTAGGGTTGGATACGGACATTGAAAAATTACCTGCGGGATTACCTAAAAATAAAGCCGGAGTAATTGCATTTAATAAAGCAATCATAGATGCGACTGCAGATTATTGTGTGAGTTATAAAATCAATACCGCTTTTTATGAGTCTCAAGGTATTGCAGGATGGGAAGCGATGGAAGCCACTTTGGCGCATATTCCAAAAACACATTTCACCATTGCGGATGCAAAAAGAGGCGATATCGGAAATACTTCTGCTCAATATGCTAAAACTTTTTTTGAAACCTTGCCTTTTGATGCGATAACTGTTGCGCCTTATATGGGTAAAGACAGTATCGATCCATTTTTGGCTTACACCAATAAATGGACCATTGTCTTGGGTTTAACTTCTAATCCAGGTAGTCAAAATTTTGAGCAACAAAAATTAGCAAACGGACAATTTTTATATGAGTCAGTTTTAGAACAGGTTGCTAGTTGGGGCTCTCCAGAACAGTTAATGTTTGTGATCGGCGCGACCAAGGCGAATGATCTTGAATCTATTCGTAAAATAGTTCCGAATCATTTTTTATTGGTACCAGGTGTTGGCGCCCAAGGAGGTAGCTTATCAGAGGTAACCAGATACGGAAAAAATGCATCTGTTGGACTGCTAATTAACGCAAGTAGAGCTGTAATTTATGCAAGTGACGGAATTGACTTTGCTGAACAGGCAGCCAATGCAGCGAAAGCGTATGCGGCTGAAATGAGTGGTTTGTTGATTGCCTAATTAATAACTGATAATCGTATTTTTTTAAGTGCTTTCTAGTACCTTTATGCTTCAATATTTATTTTAAAATAAACTAACCATGGCAGTAAGAACAGATTTGTTTGAGTCACCTGATTATTATCAATTAGATGAGTTAATGACAGAGGAAAATTTAATGGTAAGAGACGCGGTTAGAGCTTACGTTAAAACAGAGATTTCACCCATCATAGAAGAATATGCGCAGAAAGCCGAGTTCCCTAAACAAATTATCAAGCAACTAGGAGACCTTGGATGTTTTGGTCCAACTATACCAACAGCATATGGTGGTGGCGGTTTAGATTATATTAGCTATGGTTTGATGATGCAAGAATTGGAAAGAGGGGACAGTGGTGTTAGAAGCACAGCGAGTGTTCAAGGTTCGTTGGTGATGTTTCCAATCTATGCATACGGAAGCGAAGCACAAAAACAAAAGTATCTTCCAAAATTAGCTTCAGGTGAGTGGTTAGGTTGTTTTGGTTTAACAGAACCAGATCATGGATCAAATCCTTCTGGCATGTTAA
>CAZAOF010000230.1:0-1735 GCA_964486665.1 uncultured Sediminibacterium sp. | reverse complement strand
CTATGATACAAAGAATACAAACACTATGGCTACTGATTGCTAGCGCTGCTGCATTTTCTATCTTGAAATTTCCATTTTACTACACTCCAGAGCCAAATGCATTAGAGATCAATGGAGCAGGTCAATACAGCACCCTCATTACTTTGGCATTTAGCGCATGTTTGTCTTTTATCAGTATCTTTTTATACGGAGATCGAATGCTTCAATTAAAAGTAACCCTACTTAATTTTTTACTTTCAGGTGTGATTGGATTTTTTATTTATAAAATTGTTGTTGCACACCCAGGCGGAGGATTCACTCTTGCTTCTGCTGGATTGTTTTTAATACCCATCTTGCAATTGATTGCTTGTTACAAAATTTATCAGGACGAAAAATTAGTAAAGAGCGCAGATAGGATTAGATAGTGCTTATCAATCCTTCTTAAGTTTATAATCTAAGGGTAATAACTTATCCAATTTCTCATAGGACCAATACCCTTCTAAGAAAAAAGCAATGGCGGGTTCAATATGACCATTCGCAAAAATCTCCACAGCATTTGTGCCAACCAAACTTACAATACTTGTTTGAGGAGCAGGCTTGGGTTGCTTAAATGGCTGAAGTTTAATCAAATACGGCAGCTCTTCTAGCTCTTTATTATAAAGAACATATAAATATTTTGGGAATTGAATCAATTTTTGAGTGATAGCGGAATCAACTACAATTGAATCTGAAAAATCTGCTTCCATTAATACCCTTGGATCTAATACATTATTGAATTTTCCTTTTCTACTCCCTTCCACTTTATCTAATCTTCTAACCACAAATCCAGATTGAGCTAATTGCCCAGCGTGCACGGCACGTATAAAATGCATTACGGATCCGTGATATGCATTTTCTCTATTTACTAGCCATTTAGCAGTCTGTGCTTTTCTTTTATTAGGACGAATTAAATCATCGTACAAGGTTAGCCCACTATAAGTCATGATACCAGTATTAAAGTTGTGCTCAAAACTTTCTAACCAATACGTGATCTTATAGCCAAGGGCTTTGTTTTGTATAATCAATGGTTTTCTCGCATTAACTTTTAGGCTATTTGCTTGGCTATCAAAATAAAATTTTAAGACTTCTGGATTTTCAATAGTACACAACTTTGAAAATGCGGAATAGCTAATAAAACTTTCAATAAAGTCTTTCCCATATTTTTCCCAACCATTTTTCACGGCTGCACTTACAGTCACGGTTTGCAGTTCTTTAACTATAGGATTCAAATAAATAACTACTGGACCCTCTTGATTCACTAAATTATAAGTTGCTGACTCGTAACCCATAGCTACGATGGTTAAAACTGGACGACCAAATTGAGCTTGAATAAACTTGGACAGATTGAAACTTCCATCGGTTCCACATACAGTACCAATACCACTCGCATTGATGAATACAGAAGCATCAGCAATGGGTTGATTGGTTAACTTGTCTAGCACTAAACCCTTGTCTACAATGGTTTGGGCATGCGTGGTCTGAAACAGGAGTAACCAAACAAAACAGATTAGATATTGGAATCTTTTTCTTATTGCCATTTTGTAGTAATAAGTATTACTCCATTTTTACCCTTTTCTCCGAACATCTTTTTGGCCTCAATATCTTTTCTAATCGTAATTTCTTTTATGTCACTAGGCATTAAACTATCAAATACAACAGACGCAACTGCAACCCCATTTAGTACATAAAGTGGATTTACTTGATCTTCCTTTTTCAC
>CAZAOF010000229.1:0-1741 GCA_964486665.1 uncultured Sediminibacterium sp. | reverse complement strand
CTCAAGAGCCTCGTGTGATTGAAGTGAACTTTAGTGAGCAACCAATTATGTATGTAAACATTAGCGGTAATTATAGCTCGGTTCAATTGAAGAAATATGCAGATGACTTAAAAGATAAACTTGAAAATATTACGCAGGTTAACCGTGTAGACTTAGTAGGCGCACCTGAGCGTGAGTTTCAAATTAATGTAGACAATTACAGAATGCAAAGTTCTGGTATCACATTCGACGATATCACTTACGCTATTCAAAGAGAAAATCTAGACCTGTCTGGTGGACTTTTAGAAGTAGGTACTATGCAACGTAACTTGCAATTAAAGGGTCAGCTTAAAAACGCAAATGATATTGCTAATATCATTGTTCGTAATACAGCTGGAGCACCTATTTATTTAAGAGATATCGCAACCATTATAGATACAGTAAAGAAAAACGAAAGCTATGCGCGTTTAGACGGAAAAAATGTATTGACCTTAAATATTATCAAGCGTAGTGGTGAAAATTTAATCGAAACTTCTGATGCTGTTAAAAAGATAGTAGAAGAAGCTAAATTAACAAGCTTACCAAAAGACCTTAATACAGTAATCACTGGTGACCAAAGTATCAAAACAAGGTCTTCCTTTACTGAACTAGTGAACTCTATTGTTATTGGCTTTATATTAGTATTGATTGTACTCATGTTCTTTATGGGCGTGACCAACGCCTTCTTTGTGGCGCTGTCTGTTCCTTTAAGTATGTTTGTTGCGTTTGTATTTTTACCTGCTGGCAACTTATTAATTGGTACCAATATCACTTTAAACTTTATGGTGCTATTTGCCCTATTGTTTGGACTAGGTATTATTGTAGACGACGCCATTGTAGTGATAGAAAACACACACAGAATTTTTGTACAAGGAAAAGGGAAATTAACAGCTACCACCTCGGCGAAAATGGCTGCGGGTGAAGTGTTTATTCCAGTATTAGCTGGTACAGTAACCACTTTGGCACCCTTTTTCCCATTGCTGTTCTGGCCTGGCATTATTGGTAAGTTCATGGTCTATTTACCAGCCATGTTGATCTTTACTTTGACTGCATCATTGGTAGTAGCCTTTATCATGAATCCTGTATTTGCTGTGGACTTTATGAACCACGAGGAGCATGATGACAAAGAACCTAAATCTGCCATCTTTAAGAAAAAGAATTTCTGGATCCCGATTGGATTTGGCATCGTATTAGATGTATTAGGTGCTACTTTCTTGGGTAACCTAATTATCTTCTTTATGCTATTGGTAGTTGCGAATAAATATTTTATCGCCTCTGCCATCAAGCATTTCCAAGAGAAGACACTTCCTAATATGATGGATTTATACGAACGTATTTTAAGAAGGTCATTGACAGGATGGAGACCCGTTAAATTATTGTTCGCCACTTTTGGGTTATTGATATTCTCTTTTATTGTATTTGGAATTAGTGTGGGTACAGGCAGAACAGGAATTGAATTTTTCCCTCAAGCCGATCCTAACCAAGTATATGTTTACCTTAAATTACCAGTAGGTTCAGAAGTTAAACATACCGACTCTATTACGAAAGTATTAGAAGCTAAAGTAAATAAAGTGTTGGGTACAGAAAATGGAAAGAAGAATCCAGTAGTTGAATCTGTTATTGCTAATATCGCTGTAGGTGCAGGTGATCCAATGAGCGGAGACAGAAGCACAAGGTCTGAACTAGGTCGTATTCAAGTTAACTTTGTTGAATTTGAAAAGCG
>CAZAOF010000228.1:0-1754 GCA_964486665.1 uncultured Sediminibacterium sp. | reverse complement strand
CAAACAACCAATTTAAACGAGGAGAACTATATAGCGTCATCAATGGCATGGCGACTACTGCTGTGGCCAGAAGGTTACAGAAGAATTTCCGCAATGCGGGATTAGAAATTACAATCGAACAATGGTCGGTGTTATACCATTTATGGAAGGAAGATGGATTAAGTCAACAAGAATTAGGGACTCGAACTTTCAGAGATAAAGCGAGCATCACAAGATTGATAGACAATATAGAAAAATTAGGATTGGTAGAAAGAATTGCATCCAAGGAAGATAGGCGAGTGAATTTGGTGTATCTAACTGATGCCGCCAAACCCTTACAGGAAGCGACTTACGAGCTAGCGAATCAAACAATGAATGAGGCATTACAGGGGATCAGTAAAGAAGAGATAGAAATTGTAAAGAGTGTGTTTCAACGCGTATACGAGAATAGTAAATAATTAAATTATATTTTATGGCAACAACAATCCAAGGCGGAGAATGGATCATCAAGGAAGTGAAAGCAGAAGACGTTTTCATTCCAGAAGAATTCAACGAAGAGCAATTGATGGTAAAAGACATGTGTGCCCAATTTTTGGATACAGAAGTCTTACCTGTAGCAGACAGAATGGACAAATTAGAGCCAGGCTTAATGCCAGGCTTATTAGAAAAAGCAGGTGAGCAGGGCTTATTAGGCGTTTCTGTACCAGAACAGTACGGTGGCATGGGTAAGGATTTTATCACCTCCACGCTAGTAGCTGAGTATTTGGGTGGAGGCTATTCATTCTCTGTAGCCAACGCTGCACACACAGGAATTGGCACCCTACCTATTTTATATTTTGGTACCGAGGCGCAAAGAGCAAAGTATGTACCGAAATTAGCAAGTGGCGAATTCAAAGGTTCTTATGGATTAACCGAACCCAATAGTGGATCAGATGCATTAAGTGCAAAGACTACAGCAAAATTATCTGCAGACGGAAAACATTATTTATTGAATGGGCAAAAATGTTGGATCACGAATGGAGGTTTTGCAGATGTATATACTGTGTTTGCCAAAATAGATGGCGAACAATTCACTGCATTCATCGTTGAGCGAGGCATGGAAGGATTTACACTTGGACCAGAGGAACACAAGATGGGTATCAAAGGATCTTCAACAGTACAATTGTATTTTCAAGATTGTAAAGTGCCTGTAGAAAATGTATTAGGTGAAATCGGAAGAGGTCATATTATTGCATTTAACATTTTGAATATTGGTAGATTAAAATTAGGCGCAGCAACGATTGGTGGTGCAAGAAGGGCCTTAACAACTACACTTAAATATGCTAAAGCTAGAGAGCAGTTTAAATTGCCCATCGTAAAATTTGGCGCTATTAGACATAAACTAGCAGAGATGGCGATTCGTTTATGGGTAGGAGAATCGGCGTTATACAGAGTGGCAAAAAATATTGACGAAAAAGAACATGAATTATTAGCAGCAGGCAAGGATTTATCTGCAGCATTATTAGGAGGTGCAGAAGAGTACGCAATTGAATGTGCTATTTTAAAAGTATTTGGATCAGAGGTGTTAGACTTTGTAGTAGATGAAGGCGTACAAATACATGGAGGCAATGGATTCAGTGATGAGTATGAAATTTCAAAAGCTTATAGAGATAGCAGAATCAACAGAATCTACGAAGGAACCAATGAAATCAACCGTTTGCTAACAGTAGACATGGTATTGAAAAGAGCCATGAAAGGACAGTTGGATTTGATGGGACCAGCTATGGGCGTACAAA
>CAZAOF010000227.1:0-1774 GCA_964486665.1 uncultured Sediminibacterium sp. | reverse complement strand
TTAATTTCTCTTTTCTTGTTGAAAAGCGACGAATTCCATCATTTCTTGTAAACTAAAGCTACTTAGGTTTTGGCTAGCGCGTAATCCAGCTTTCTGAGCAACCAATACGCCATACTTACAATCATCAAATCCATCAATTGCGTGCGCATCTGGATTGATGGATATTAAAACATCTTGTTCTGTTGCTAAATGGATATAACGCCAGTCCATATCCAATCGTCTTGGGTGTGCATTTAATTCAATCACTACATTGTTCGCTGCGCAGGCCCCTATAATCTCCTCGTGGTTAATTGGGTAACCTTTGCGGCTTAATAGTAAACGGCCTGTAGCGTGGCCTAAAATGCTTGTATATGGATTTTCAATCGCATTCATTAAACGCATCATTGCTTTTTCTTCGGTCATCTTCAAATTTGAATGCACTGATGCAATTACTACATCAAATAGTGCTAAAATTTCATCTGGGTAATCGAGGCTACCATCATTTAAAATATCAGACTCGATACTTTTGAAAATAACAAATGGGGCTAGCTTTTTATTTAAGAGATCTATCTCTTTGTGTTGTGCTCTAATTCTATCTTCTTGTAAACCGTTTGCATAAAAAGCAGATTTTGAGTGATCACTAATCACTAAGTATTCCAGTCCTTGTTCTTTTGCAGCCATTGCCATTTGTTCAATGGTATGCAAGCCATCACTCCAGGTGCTATGTGAGTGAATGATACCTTTGATATCCGATACTTGGATGACTTTACTTAAACCTTTAGTGCTTGCTCGCTGAATAATAGCTGGATCCTCTCTTTGTGCAGCAGGAATAAATGGAATTTGCACTTGTTCAAAAATGGCTAATTCAGAAATGAAAGGTTTTAATGCATCAAAATGGGGAAGGGATTGCCATGCAGTCCAAAATTCAGGACTACAAGAAAGGATAAAATCTTGGATAAAGAACTTGCCTGCATCTACCATATACCATCTTAGTTCAAAATTATCTGGCCCTTTGCAACTTAAATAATCCGGGGTTTCGGTAAGTATAAATCCTTTATCATGCAACCAAGTTTTTAAATCTATTGTAGGGGTAGTAGTGACAATGTCTAAAAAGTCCAAAGTTTCCATCTGTCTTTTGTAAAGTCCAGATACCTGATGTTGTGCTGTTGGAAACTGCAAGGTCAATGCATTTTCAATTTGCGCCACCATTTCTTCTACTTGCTGGTACAAGAAGCTCCCTTGATTTTGCAAATAATAGTTCAATGCCTCTTGGATGCTTTGTTGCGTTTTAGCGCCAAACCCTTTGTAGTTTATTAGCCGATTCTCTTCACATGCATACAATAGTTCACCGATACTTTCAATGCCTAATTCCTTCCAGATGGTAATGATCTTTTTTGGGCCTAATCCTTTAATCTTCAACATCTCTAAAATGCCTGTAGGGGTCTTTTGGATATATTCCTCTAGAAGCTGTAATTTTTTGGTGGCCAATAAATCCACAATTTTTTGGGCCAATGCATCTCCGATACCTCTAATCCCAGCAATTTGAGCTGGCGTCATATCTTCCAATGGGTCGTTGAGTCGGTCTAGGGTATAAGCTACGTTACTATAGGATTTAATTTTGAAAGCATTTTCTCCATGGATGTCCATGAGTTTAGCAAGTAGGCTAAAGTATTCGGCAATTTCGTAATTATGCATGGGCAAATATAAATAAAACTAGGGAGTCCTTTTAATTGGAATGGGAAGTAGGGGCATAAAAAAACCCCCGATAAATCGAGGGTCTTTCAATATTATCCGA
>CAZAOF010000226.1:0-1782 GCA_964486665.1 uncultured Sediminibacterium sp. | reverse complement strand
CAAGGATTAGCAGAAACCATTGATTGGTATTTGAGCAATGAGGAGTGGTTGACCAATGTAACCAGTGGCGCCTACCAACAATACTATAACGAAATGTATACGAATAGATAATGAGAATTGAACAGACCCCCCTACAAGATTGTTTTGTTGTACATGAAAAAGTGCATGGTGATGCGCGCGGTTATTTTATTGAGACCTACAATAGCAGGGATTTTAAAGCAGCTACAGGGCTTGACATTGAGTTTGTACAAGACAATCAATCAAGATCTTCCAAAGGGGTGCTTAGAGGCTTACACATGCAAAAAGGAGATGCGGCACAAGCAAAATTGGTAAGAGTCTTAGAAGGAGCTGTTTTAGATATCGCAGTGGACTTAAGAAAAGGCTCTCCAAGTTTTGGTCAACATTATGCGATTGAATTGACAGCAGAAAATCATAAACAATTTTTTGTACCAGCAGGTTTTGCACACGGCTTTGTGGTCTTGAGTGAAACAGCTACTTTCTTTTATAAAGTAGACAAGTTTTACCAGCCAGGTAATGAAGTAGGCATTATGTATAATGACAAAGATTTACATATCGACTGGAAATTGCCAGTGAGTGAAATTATTTTATCAGATAAAGACAAAACATTAGGCAGCTTTGCGGAGTATGCAGCTAGTTTATAAATAGCAACACATCAACACAAAAAAAGAAACTTATGAAGGGCATTATATTAGCAGGTGGTTCAGGTACAAGATTGTATCCAATTACAAAAGGTATCAGTAAGCAATTAATGCCTATCTACGATAAGCCAATGATTTATTATCCTTTGTCTGTATTGATGTTAGCGGGTATTAAAGAAGTATTGATTATTACGACACCAGAAGACAATGATCAATTTAAAAGATTATTGGGAGATGGTTCTGAAATTGGCTGCAAATTTAGTTATGCAGTTCAAGCTGTACCAAACGGTTTAGCACAAGCATTTGTGATTGGTGCAGATTTTATTGGCAAGGACAAGGTATCCTTAGTACTAGGAGATAATATTTTTTATGGTGCAGGTTTCAGTAAGTTGGTGCAATCTTTCAACGACGTAGAAGGTGCTGCTGTATTTGCCTATGAAGTGAATGACCCAGAGCGTTATGGTGTGGTAGAGTTTGATGCAAACAACAACGCTTTGTCATTGGAAGAAAAACCAAATGCGCCTAAATCTAATTATGCGGTTCCTGGTTTATATTTTTACGACAATGATGTAGTAGAAATTGCAAAAAATATTCCTGCATCTCCAAGAGGTGAATATGAAATCACCGACGTCAATAAAGTGTATTTAGAGCGTAAAAAGTTACAAGTAGGTATCATGAATAGAGGTACCGCTTGGTTAGATACGGGTACTTTTGAATCTTTGGCAGATGCATGTGAGTTTGTAAGGGTCATCGAGAAGCGTCAAAGTCAAAAAATCGGTTGTATCGAAGAAGTCGCTTACAGAATGGGCTTTATTGATAAGGCTCAATTGCTAGTTTTAGCCGATAAATATGCGAAAAGTGGTTATGGAGAATACCTACGCGGGTTAAAAAAGTAGTTTTGTTTATGCCTTATAGGCAAAGGCTTTTCTAATGATTAGACAAGAGTAACTAAAGGGTACTAATTTTAAACAAGACTGAACTATTCTATCAAATTGTTGTTTTTGTAGTATGTCATCTTATACCATCAAGGATTTAGAAAAAATTTCTGGAATTAAAGCGCACACCATTCGTATATGGGAGCAGCGCTATAATTTTTTGCAACCGCAAAGAACAGAAACGAATA
>CAZAOF010000225.1:0-1810 GCA_964486665.1 uncultured Sediminibacterium sp. | reverse complement strand
ATATGAAGTGTTGGCTACAACTCGTGAAGCGATGAGCTTTGATGAGGAAGAATAATCACTTCAATTGATTTTGTTAAAAGCGGGAAATAGTAATATTTCCCGCTTTTTTGTATCTTAAATAATCCTTTGATTTATTTATTTTTTTACTTATTTTTATAGAGTAGGGCAATCATCCTACAAACAAGTAAACTATATTCATTATGAAGTCGATAAACTGGGTGATCAATGGCGTATTAGCATTAGCAATTATTACATTGTATATATTGCATTTTAGTAATAGCAGCTCAACAAGTAAGAAGGATGGAATGCAATCAACAAGTGGGACCAAAGTGGCCTATTTTGAAATTGATTCAATCCAAAACAACTACACTTTTTTTAAAGACGTAAAAGATGCTTTACAAGTTAAGGATATGGAGAATGCAAAGCAACTGACAGCGCTTAAAAATGCATTCGCGTCTAAATACCAAGACCTTCAAAAAAATGGTCAATATTTATCACAAGGAGAAGTGGCTTCTAGACAACAAGAATTGCAACAACTAGAAAAAAATTACGCTAATACAGAGCAACAATTAACACAAGCCCTTCAAGAGGAGAGCTATAGAAAATTACAGGAAGTGAAGAAAAAAATAGAAGCCTTTATTTTAAAATATAATAAGGACAAACAATTTGCATATGTATTTTCAAGTAACCCAGACTTGATGTATTACAAAGACACTGCTTATGATATCACAGAGGATATTGTAAAAGGCTTAAACGCGGAATACAAAAAATAACCCAATACAATCCCGTTACCAAACGGGATTTTTTTCGTAATTTATTGAGAGACTATTCATAAAAAAATTATGTCAGAAACAAACACAGGATTTAAACCAAGTCTATCAGCATTTGATGCAACGATGATTGTTGCAGGTAGTATGATTGGGTCAGGAATTTTTATTGTGAGTGCAGATATCACTAGGAACGTAGGTTCCGCAGGTTGGTTAGTGGCTGTATGGTTGTTAACAGGATTCATGACATTGACTGCTGCATTAAGTTATGGCGAATTAAGTGCCATGTTTCCAAAAGCAGGTGGGCAATATGTATACTTAAAAGAATCCTATAATCCTTTGTTGGGATTTTTATATGGCTGGAGTTTTTTCTCTGTCATTCAAACAGGTACCATTGCAGCAGTGGGTGTAGCATTCAGTAAATTTGCTGGCTATTTCTTTCCTTCTTTGGAAATGACGGATGCTAATATATTATTTCAAATGGGTTTCTTGAAAATCTACCCAGCCCAACTTTTATCAATAGCAATTATTGTATTACTCACCTATATTAATACCAAAGGGGTGCAAGGTGGTAAAATGATTCAGTCTACTTTTACGATTACTAAGTTGGCTTCTTTATTTGGCTTAATAGGCTTTGGTTTTTTATTGGCATCGAAAGCTAGTATCTGGGATGCGAACTGGACTAATGCATGGGAGATGAAAACAATCGCATCTGATGGTAGTGCAACTCCAATTTTCGGAATTGCTATTTTAGGTGCTATAGCTGCATCCATGGTAGGTTCAATTTTTAGTAGTGATGCTTGGAATAACGTGACTTTTATTGCGGGAGAAATTAAGAACCCTAAACGTAATATTGGGTTAAGTCTTTTCTTAGGCACCTTAATCGTAACGGTAATTTATATCTCCGCGAACCTGATGTATTTAAGTGTACTTCCTTTGAATGAGATTGCTAATGCACCTGCAGACCGAGTAGCAGTGGCTGCGTCTAATGTGATCTTTGGTAATATTGGCACTTATGTGATTGCAGTGATGATCATGATTTC
>CAZAOF010000224.1:0-1850 GCA_964486665.1 uncultured Sediminibacterium sp. | reverse complement strand
GCAGTAGTAGTACAATTTGTTCCATCCACATTGCACCATGTTGGCACAGTACCTACTGGTAATGTTTTAATTAAATGACTTATATTTTTAGGATTACGATTGTCATTTACTTCATATACAGCAGAAATCACTTCAGGTGCCGGTGGTGGTTCAATGCCAATACCTATGATAGTTCTTACACTTTCATTTGGAATTTTATTACCATTAGGATCTGGATTGTTTCCATTAGTAGATGTATCAGCTACTTTAAAGTCCCCTGTAGTTGTTTTACCTAATGCTATTAAATAAGTAGGCCATATTGCTTTCACCTTATCCGTTTTAACAAATAGAACAAAGCTGATTTTTATAGAATCTCCTACTTTTAAATTACTAGACTCTTTCAATATTTTAGTATCCAAGATGCCATCAAAATTGGCATTGTATATTCCAGTACCTACTATTGTAGGTGTGCCATAGATACTTGCAGCATCTGGACTTGTGATGAATTTTTTAATATCAAAATAAGCCGACACTGAATCTAAATTTGAATTACTATAATTTTTAATGATGGAACTATAGCGGAATAGATACCCACCAGCAACAGAATCTGCTGTTGAAGCTTGTAAGGAAGCTCCAATTTCATTAATTAAGAAAAACGGTATATAAGTAGGTAATGGTTGCCCAATGGTTGTCAATAAAGGATGTGCATTTATATTAGAGTTATCATGCGATATTGAAGTTGTTGGTTGCACACTTTTGTTACCATCGTCTTGAACTAATAATCCATCTCCTGTTGAAGTAAATTGAAGTACAAGAGGATCGATATTTGCACCAGGTCTTATTGTAAGATAGAATACAACCGTACCCTCTTCATTAATTGCTAAATCTACACCATTATTAAATAAATCCGACCCAGACAAAGTGGAAAGCGCTCTATATTTTATAGAAAACCCGTTGGTTACTGTAGTTATATAGTTAGCTTGTTGAGCTGCGCCAAATCCAGTATATGTTGGATTTAACACTAAATTACCGTCAGTTACTTTAATACTATCTAGTACAAATTGCATATCTGGCGGGAACACTTTTGTTAAATCCGCATTTACTTGTACATTCTCTAAGAACAACCCGCCATTATTTTTAATCTTCATGACAATTTTAGTTTTGAAACTATTGTCAGGAAGTTTAGATGGGAAGTCTGCTTTTAAAGTCAATAAAATTCTCGGCTTTAAAATAGTAAGTTTAGAAGTATCCTTTACAAAATTAGTTACTCTGCTAATATTGTCTTTATCAATAATCTTTAATAAAGTATATACAGCATCAATACTTGTTGGTGGCATCATGTACGTAATACTATCCGTAATATTTTGAACTGTATCAATACGATTATTAATGGAGTTTTTAAAGATCATCGTATAAGGTCCAACTCCATCATATGCCTTTAATTTTACGTGAACAGAATCTGCAGCCAACAAAGTATTGTATTTTAGTTCAATACTACCTTGAGGTAAATAACCCACGGATACTAGTACAAATGTTTTAGTTAAACATTGATTGGTTAAAACTGAATCACATATAGAAATAGTGTATTTATAATCCCCTTTAACAAATGCTATAAAGCTATAGGTACCATCTCTATTCAATACGAATTTAGCACCTGCTGGATTCGTTGCATCACTTGCATCAACCTTGTAAATATAAGATGCAGGAATTATATCATTGGTAGATAAGTTTCCAGTCACTGGTGTTTCTACTCTTGTTATTATAGTATCACCCACAACTTTATACTCAACCAATATAGGTTCTACCAACTTAGGTTCTACCACAATACGTAATATTGCATTTGCACACACTGGTGGCGTTGCATTAGAACA
>CAZAOF010000223.1:0-1872 GCA_964486665.1 uncultured Sediminibacterium sp. | reverse complement strand
ACCACTAAGATATAGCTCAAATAAACTCTCCAAAGTATGTCGCGTTTTACATCCATTATTTGGCTTTATTTATTTCGGTGATTGAATCGTAACGTTTTTCTAATGGAATGCGAATAGTCATTTCTTTTGACACTTGCAATCCATAAGGCGCCATTGCCTTTTCAATATTGATAGACTCACTTTTAAGCATTAGATCCGCCTTAAGCGTTTTATACTCAAACTGCAATTGCTTGATTTCCTTCTTTGTTGTGTTGATTTTACGGATCGTCTTATCCGTCAAGTGTCCATTAGCGATATAAAGTATCGCTAGTACTGCCAAGAACAAAAAGAAACTAATGTTCAGGACAATCCATTCGTAGTTAAGTATGCTTTTGATAGCAGACTTGGTGTTGTTTTTTACAGGTACGGACATACGGTTTATACTCTTTCGGCAGCGCGCAATTTTGCGCTTCTGCTTCGATTGTTTTCTTTCATCTCTTTTTCAGAAGCCACAACAGGTTTTTTTGTTATGATCTTCCAAAGCACTTCCTTCTTAATGGAAAGAAATGGGTTGGTCACATCGTCTTCGTCAGGTCCTACTTTGAATGCATTTTTTACCATGCGGTCTTCGATAGAGTGGAATGTGATAATAACTGCTCTGCCACACGGTTTGATCACCTCTGGCAATTGCGCTAAAAACTCATTCAACACAATCATTTCCTCATTCACTTCCATTCTGATAGCCTGGAAAACTTGTGCCCAATATTTATTTGGATTTCCTTTTACTACTGGCGCAATTAAAGTTTTAAAATCTTGTACGGTAGATAACTTTAATAGACGTCTTTGTGTGACAATATGCTTCGCTAGGGTTTTAGCGTTGGTGACTTCACCATATTGCTCAAACATTTTATGTAGTGCTGCTTCAGAATAGCTTTCTATAATTTGCGCTGCTGTTCTTGTTTGACGTTGATCCATTCTCATATCAAAGGGACCATCAAAACGAATAGAGAAACCTCTTGAACCTTCATCAAATTGGTGGCTACTTACGCCTAAATCGGCTAAGACACCATCCACTTTGTCAATTTTATTCAAGCGAAGGAATCGCTGGATATACCTAAAATTTTCAGGTATAAAAACAATTCGATCGTCATCTGGCAAGTTCTTCTTAGCATCTGCATCTTGATCAAAAGCAATGAGCTTTCCTTTTGGGCCCAACTTTGATAAAATACCTCTACTATGTCCTCCTCCACCAAATGTGGCATCTACATAAATACCATCTGGTATAATATTTAGATGCTCAATGGTTTCTTGAAATAAAACAGGTATATGGTAATCTGTGTTTAAGTTGGATGTAGGGTAAGTCATCTTCCTTAATCTTGATTTTTAATACCTGCCATTACTTCCTGCGCTAGATTGCTAAATGCATCTGCAGAGAAATCCTCAAAGAGCTGTTTATAAGTGCTTGCATCCCAAATTTCAAAACGATCCAATGCCGCCGCTAACACAATCTCTTTACCAGGCAATGCAAATTCTCTTAAAGTTGGAGGCAGCAACAAACGTCCTGCACCATCCATCTCTACTTCGGTTGCACCACCCAAGAACTGACGACGGAATTGTCTCACTTTGGGATCAAAGTCATTCAATTGGCTAATTCTGTCCAAAATCGCTTGCCAGCTTTTTAACGGATAAAGTGTCAAGCACTTTTCAAATCCTCTACTAACGATAAAACGCGTCTCCCCTTCTGCAAGCTGCTTTTTCAAGCTGCCTGGAACCAGGAAACGCCCCTTTGCGTCTATAGTTGATTGATATTCTCCGTGAAAACCTGTCATTGTTAATAATTTGGTCTTTATTTTACCACTTGTTCACACAAAATAACACTTTTTACCACTTTTA
>CAZAOF010000222.1:0-1875 GCA_964486665.1 uncultured Sediminibacterium sp. | reverse complement strand
CTCTAACAATTTTAAAATACCTCTGATAACTCAGAGGTATTTTTTTTACCTTTATTGCATGATAAATGCAGCACTAGTATCTTTTGGTATGAGCGGGAAAGTTTTCCATGCTCCATTTTTAGCCACCAACCCTAATTTTAATTTAGTAGGCAGTTGGGAACGTTCATCAAAAAATATTGAGGCTGCCTACCCTGGCACAAAGTCATATGCTAGTTACGAGGAACTATTAGCCGATACTAGTATTGACTTAGTGATTGTAAATAGCCCTAACGATACCCATTTTGCCTATGCAAAAAGTGCTTTGCTTGCAGGTAAACATGTGGTTGTAGAAAAAGCTTTTACAGTAACCGCAAAAGAAGCAGAGGAATTAGATGCATTGGCGCAGCGTAAAGGATTAAAGTTGGCAGTGTACCATAATCGACGCTATGATGCAGACTTTCTAACACTACAGAAATTAATCCAAGAAGGAGAAATAGGTACAATACAAGATGTGCAAATCAGTTTTGAAAGATATAGGACTACATTGAGCGCTAAAAAACATAAAGAATCCGTTACCCCAGGTGCTGGTTTATTATATGACCTTGGACCTCATTTAGTGGATCAAGCGATTTTATTATCCGGTATGCCATTGGCTGTATTTGCAGACATCAGGATTACAAGAAAAGTATCCATTATAGATGACTATTTTACTTTGATTCTTTATTATCCATCTCACCGCATTACGTTAACCAGTGGCATGTTATTCATGACAGAAGGCCCAGGCTATAAAGTATACGGCACAAAAGGCTGCTTTATTAAAAACAGATCAGATGTGCAAGAAGCCGAATTGATTGCAGGTAAGTTACCTAATAGCCCAGACTGGGGTGCTGAAGCACAAGAAGATTACGGGACTTTATATACCGATATGAACGGCATCATCACCCATAAAGTCATTCCAAGTATCCCAGGAAATTATGGATTGTTCTACGATAAAATGGCAGATGCTATTATAAACAATGGCCCAATACCTACTACAGCAGCAGAAGGTGCCAATATTATTCGCGTATTAGAAGCAGCTAGAAACAGTGCTTTCAATAAAAGAGTGGTAGGCGTATAATTAATTTAGTTCATGGCACACCCTTACCTATCAGCGATCAAGAAAATATATGCAGCCAACGGCGATGCAGGCATTGCCAAAGGTGCAAAAGCATACTTACTAAATCAGTTTGAATTCTATGGTATTAAAACACCCCTAAGAAGACAAATCTGTAAGGAGTTTTATAAAGTCAATCCCATAAAGGATCATAATGAATTAAGCGTGCTTATTAAAGAATGCTTTGCAGAACCGCAAAGAGAGCTACATTATTTTGCGATTGAACTATTAGGCCATCACAAAAAAATGTGGTCCAAACAAACGATACCATTGATTGAATGGATGATCACGCACAATAGTTGGTGGGACTCCGTAGACTCAACCAATTCCTTTGTTATCAGTAAATACTTTTTGCAATTCCCAGAATCAATAGAACCCACTACTTCAAAATGGAATCAGTCTTCCAACAAATGGTTGCAAAGAATGAGTCTACTTTTTCAATTATTGTATAAAGAGAAAACCAATACTGTATTACTTAGTAAGTATATAGAGCACACACAATTAGAAGAAGACTTTTTTATCCGTAAAGCCATCGGATGGGCGCTCAGGGCTTACGCTCATACCAATAAAAAATGGGTGATCCAATTTGTAAAGGATCACCCATCGCTATCAAATTTATCAAAGCGCGAGGCTTTGAAACATCAATAAAAATTACATTTTCTTTGCGTCTTCCAGGAATTTTGCCAATCCAATATCTGTTAAAGGATGTTTTAACAATCCTAAAATTGAATCTAAAGGACAAG
>CAZAOF010000221.1:0-1886 GCA_964486665.1 uncultured Sediminibacterium sp. | reverse complement strand
GCTGACACGTTTCCACCTTCATGGTCTGCGTGTATTGTCATGTACAAACGCATTAATTCTTTTGTACTCTCATCTTCAAATCCCATCATATAAGCAAGGTTTCCTGCCCAGTCTAATAGTCCGTTTGGATGAATATGTTCGTTGTTCTTATACTTTCTTCTGTAAATGTAGGCAGCTATTCTTGGCAATCTTGCGATTAAATCCATTGAATCATCATAGGTGTATTGCCAGTAATCTTTTTTGTTCATGCCCTTTGCATATTCTTGCGCAAACTTACTTTCTGTTTGCAATGCCATGACTGCAGCAACATACATTGTCATTGGATGCGCTGTCAATGGGAATGCATCAATTACATCAAAAACATGTGTTGGAACATGGCTTCTTCTTTGCCAGTTACTTGTGATTTTTTTTACATCTCTATCATTAGGCAATTCACCAATCATCATCAAGTAAAATAAACCTTCTGGTAATGGTTCATCACCACCTTCTACTTTAGGTAATTTTTCTTGGAGTTCTGGAATGGAATAACCTCTGAAACGAATACCTTCTTGCGCGTCCAGTAAACTTGTCTCTGTTACAAGACCAGTCATACCTCTCATACCTTGGTAAACTTGCGCTAACGTGATTTCTCCGATCTTTTTATCACCATGCGCTTTTAGCATTTCTTTAATTTCTAAAGATGCTACTGTTGCCTTTTCGCCGAAACGATCTTTGATCTCTTCCATATGGCCAATTATTTGTATTAAAAAAACGGTTTAAAATTGGACACGAAGTTAACTAAGAAAAGGTTATTTAGGGGCTTTTTTGTATAAATAATAGACCACAAACATGAAAATTAAATTAGGAATCCATGCGGCTATAAAAGGGGGCAAATTGCCCTTTGTAGAGAAGATGGTAGAGAACCTATCCGTAATGATAAATAAAGCTGCAATAGTGAATCCCATGGCCAAATGGGCGCCACTTCCTCCCCTGACTTTACGCCCTGCAATGATGGCACCTATTAATGTTAAAAGTAATACGGTGATTGGAGTCGCATCTCGCCTATATCGCTCAATTTTAAGCTCATTTAAACCCTCAGAACCTCTCAGCGCCTCTATATTAATTTGCTTCACCAATTGTGGTGTGGTCAATTTATCTTTTGCGTATTTGTCTTTTTCTAAATCAACGGGTTTAAATGGATACTTTTTGTGCACCGTTGGCAAATAGGTTACCCCCTCTTTTTGATCCAAAATTCTACGCTCCACTACCTCTGAAAGTTCCCAATCTTTTTTTAGCGTATCCCACAAAATTGCTTCGGCTCTAATATTATAAATTACTTTTTCTCCTTTTACAGTATAGGCAAAAAAGTTGTTGCCTCTTTTAGAAGACGTGTCGTACCCATAAATACCCGCATAAGTAAAAGAATCAATCCTAAAGTAATAATCATTCGACCCCCTTAATAAAGCATTGTAAGATGAATTAGCGTCTATATAAGTGGCTTCGAAATCTCCGCGTATATTGTTTGCTTTAGGCACAATCCATTGGTTGGATACCCATAAAACAAAACCTAAAAACAAGCCCCCTATCCAATAAGGTCTTAGCCATCTATTATAAGAAGTCCCACTCGCTAAAATTGGGACAATTTCGGTTTGTCCTGCCATTTTAGAGGTAAAAAAGATAACCGCTATAAATACAAAAAGTGGAAATAATAAGGCAATAATATGGGGTATAAATCCAACGTAATAGTTTTTAATGATTTCAGAACTGGTTAATCCAGAACGCACAAAATCATCTGTTTTTTCACTCACATCAATCACAACTGCAATGACTGCAAAGAAAAAGATGGCAAAGAAAAATACTGCCAGAAATTTTTTTAGTATGTACCAATCCAGTTTTTTCAATGCTTA
>CAZAOF010000220.1:0-1890 GCA_964486665.1 uncultured Sediminibacterium sp. | reverse complement strand
TGAATGCTTCTTCTGGCATGATTTTAATGCAGAATAACAATTCCGATTTATTCCAGATAGAGGCTGAATTTAATATAAATGTCCAAGCGCTAAAGGGCATTATATTTAATAAGAAAAGAGGGTTTTTTAATGAAGTGAATCAGAAACGCAAAGCAATTCATGTTGAAATTTCAGATGATCCATTTTTAACAAGAACTAATTGCACCCATGGTTTAATAGCGCCCTTACTTGATAAGAAAGACCTAGTTGGTGTGATTATATTATTTGACAAAGAATCCAGAACCGGCATATCTGCATTTGATGAGTCTGATACTAATATGTTGTCTGCTATTGCAACTCAGTCTGGAGTGGCATATAATAACATTAAATTAATTGAAAGTATTAAAGAAGCGAAAACCTTTAATGACAACGTCATGCAATCTATTGTAACGGGCGTTTTTACTACAAATTTAATGGGAGAGATAAATCATGTTAATAGAGCTGCGGCTGCAATAATTAACTTAGACAAAGAAGTTGTTATTGGTAATCACTATGAATATGTTTTTGAATCAAATGATATAATTAATCAATTGATTTTAAAATGCGAATTAGAATTAAATACAGTTTCAGAAACAGAAGTGCAATTAGATTGTAATGGGAAGATTACAGCTGTAAATATTTCAGTATCACCCTTATTGAACGAAAGTAATGAGCCTATAGGATCGGTTGTGGCAATGGAAGATTTATCTAATTTAGATAAATTGAAATCTACTTTTAAAAAGTATGTTTCTAAGCAAATTGTTGATCAACTTTTAGAAAATGATGATATGTTGAATTTGGGTGGTCAAGAGCAAGAAGCTACCATTTTATTCTCGGACATTCGAGGATTTACTTCCATGTCGGAGACGATGGCACCCAATGAAGTAGTAGAAACTTTGAATGATTATTTTAATTTAATGATTGAAATAATATTCAAATACAATGGCACGCTGGATAAAATTATTGGAGATGCATTGATGGTTATATACGGAGCTCCGAATTCAACAGACCAAGATACAGAAAATGCAGTACTCACTGCCATTGAAATGCAAGAGCGACTGATTGAATTTAACCAACAAAGAATCATTCATTCAAAATTACCTATTACCATTGGTATAGGTATTAATAGAGGAAAGGTGATCAGTGGCAATATTGGATCTAGACAGCAAATGAATTTTACAGTTATTGGCGATTCTGTTAACCTTGCTTCTAGATTATGTTCTGTTGCTAAAGCAGACGAAATAATTGTATCTGATGCAGTATGGAAACATGTTAAAACCAATAAAAATCTTAAGTCAAAAAAACTAAATCCGGTAAAGGTTAAAGGCAAAGTCAAACCAATTGAGATCAAAGAAGTACTTTATGACCGTCCCGACTTTAATTATGAGGTAGCGTATGGCATGATTGAATCGTTTTTAATCCACCACCTTCCTAAAGACTATACTTACCATACCATCAACCATATCCGTGATGTTGTTGTCCAGTCAGAACGCATCGCTAAAAAAGAAAAAATAAATAAAGAAGATATTGCAGATATAAAACTAGCTGCATGGTTACACGATGTAGGTTATATATGGGAGCCCGGAAGGCATGAGGGACGAGGCGCAGAATATGCAACTACAGTATTGAATGCGATGGATTTTCCGGCAAAAAAAATAAATAAAATTACTGGGATGATCATGGCTACTAAAATTCCACAGAGTCCAAAAAATATCTTGGAACAGATTATCTGTGACGCAGATTTGGATTATTTAGGACGGAATGACTATGCAGACAATAGTTTATTGTTACTGCAAGAATTAAGACTCAAGAAAAAAATCTCTGAAAAAGATTGGTTAAAAATACAGGATCAATTTTTATCTAAACACACCT
>CAZAOF010000219.1:0-1895 GCA_964486665.1 uncultured Sediminibacterium sp. | reverse complement strand
CTCTGCCATGAAAAGTATAAGAAGCGCCTGAGTTTTTTCTTCTATTCACCGCTTCATCAATTTCACGCATCGATTCTATTCCAATACTTGCTGCAAGTAAAGTAAGTGTGCCATTGTCTGGTGTGACAATATAATGTCCTGATTTTGTTTTAGCTACGACCGATTTTCTTTCGGTACCAACGCCAGGATCTACCACAGAAACAAAGACAGTACCTGCTGGCCAATAGGGCACTGTTTGATCTAATCGGTAAGCTGCTTCCCAGATATTGTAGGCAGGAATCTCCTGTGTTAAATCATATAATTTCAAACTTGGATCAACACTACTTGCTACACCTTTCATAGCAGATACGGCGCCATCTTTTGTCCCAAAGTCGGTTTGAAAAACAACGATGCCATTTTGTGACATCGTTGTTAAACTTATCATTAAAAAACTGCTTAATACAAGTAGTTGTTTTTTCATCTTAGAATTTGAAAGCTAATTTGGTAAATAGTCTTAAGCCATTGTAGCCCATTTGTACGCCATCCCATGGACCACCCGTTTCATTATTTCCTGCCCACCATTTAGCTTCTGGATTTACTGCAAAGTCTGGGTGAACATTGAAGATATTGTCAGCACCAATGATGAAATTTACTTTTTTACTCAACTGAATATTGCTATAAATATCTGTTGTGAATTTACCTCTGTAATTGAAAATCTCTGGAATGTATATCCCGTCATTAAAATTTAAAGTGTTGGTAGCGGTGCTTGGGTCAACAGGAGGAACCATTGGGTAAATACCATCATAGTCTGGATCTCCAAATCCTGTTAATTGTACATTGCCAAAATAAGTAACTCTAGCACCTACACTAATTTTGTTTTTTGTATAATCTACGTTGAAAGAAAACTTAGCTCTTGGTGCCGATGCTTTTAAGAAATAAATTTCTCTAGTAGTAAAGAAAGTACTTGGAACTTCTTTGCTAAAAAATTTCGCACGTGAAGTGTAATAAGGGTCTGTTGTATACTTATTATCCTGTAATGCAGTTGGTACATTTATTTGGTCTACATTGATTTGCTGTAAATTTCCTACTAATAAAAATTTTATTTTCTCTGTAGCGGATAATTTCTTTTGATAATCTATGACTACATCCACTCCTGTATTTGTTGTATTGACTGCGTTCGCAAAAAATTGTGCTGTAGCTACACCTAATGCATTTAGCTTAGTCGTTAATGCTGTAGGAAGGTTGGGGTCGCTTGCGCTAAACAATCCAGACAAAACAACACGATCTTTCATTTTAATTTGGTAGCCATCTACGGTAACAGATAAACCTTGCATTGGTTTCCATGAAAATCCAAGACTCACATTGTTTGAAGTTTCTTGTTTCAAAGCAGGAATACCTGCAAGCCTTGTTACTGGATCATTGTTATTAGCTACTCTAGACTGAACTAAATTGCCTTGAGAAAATGAAGTAAGGGTATTGCTAAAATATTTCTGTTGTAAAGATGGAGCACGATAACCTGTACTGAAGGAGCCCCTTAGATTAAAATTATTGGTAAGCTTATAACGGAAAGAGGTTTTAAAAGTACTTACTGCGCCAAAATCAGAATAGTTCTCAAAACGAATGGCGCCTGTAATTAATAATACATCTGAGGGAGTGTATTCTAAATCGCCATACATGCCCGTTACCATTCTGTTTGCATCCACTTCATCTTCTGGACTAAAACCTGGGAAACCTTGTGCGCCTGGTGCTTGTTCTAGACCAAAATTATTTGGATAAGCTTTGTAAGAAGCTACTTCACCTTTATTGATACGATAAGCTTCATACCTTAATTCTGCTCCATATGCTACTCTAAGACCACCGTTATTTACAGTGCCAAATTGTTTTGACAAATCGAAGTTCGTTGTGTTTTGTAAAAA
>CAZAOF010000218.1:0-1934 GCA_964486665.1 uncultured Sediminibacterium sp. | reverse complement strand
GGCATTTGGATGCAATTGAAGCATTGTATTTACTTCATGACAAATACAAAGAAAAGGCACATTTGTTTTTTGTAGGGGACGGCACTCCATTATATAAGCTTAAAATTAGAAAATTAATAGCACATAGAGGCCTAGAAGACTTTGTCCATTTCGAAGGGAACCAACAGGATGTAAGAGGGTATTATCAATTAGCTGATATTTTTACTTTGACTTCTATCACCACAGAGACATTTTCCATTGCTGCATTAGAAGCAATGTCTTTTGGTTTACCATGCTCAATGACTGAAATAGGGGGTGCAAGTGAAATGATCATACCCGGTCTAAATGGTTTATTAACCACGCCACATGATCCATTGTCAATTGCGGAAAGTTGGTACGCGCTGCTTACCTCCAAACCCAAAAATGAATCAATAAGAGCACATGTATTAGATCATTTTAAACAGGAATCGATGCTTGCCCAGTATGACGCCATATTATTATAAATAGTTTAATTATGAATAATGACTTTTCCAATGTTTTATTTATTGGACCTCAAAATACCTATGGAGGCATAGGTGCTGTTCTTCGCACCTATAAAAACAATATGCTTCATTTTAATTTTATTGCTACACATAAGGGGCATTCTAAAATAGTTAGCACACTATATTTTATTTATAGTTTGTATAAAATCAATATTTTTTTATTACGAAACAATCATATTAAAATAGTACATGTTCATAGTGCATCTAAGGGAAGTATGATACGAAAAATGATGATCACTCTTTTTGCTTTATTATACCAAAAAATAGCGGTGTTTCATATGCATGGCGGTCAATTTAAGGCCTATTATAGCGAATTGACTTGGTCAAAATTTATTTTCAGAAAATTACTCAATGCTGCGCATTTATTTATCTGTTTAACGGAGGAATGGAAACAATATTATGAAAATGAATTAGGCATTAAAAATGTGTTGGTTTTGGGCAATCCAATAGATGTACAATCTAATTTGTTTTTAAAGCCGTTAGGCAATGAATTAAAGCTCTTGTTTTTAGGGAGTATCAATTCAAATAAAGGCATATTTGATTTACTGGATTACCTTGAAACGAATGCCTATTTCATAAATGGAAAAATTAGTCTAACTATTGCTGGGACAGGTGAAGAGGAGAGATTACTTAAACTTATCAATGCCTCAAAATATAAGCATAATATACAATTTCTAGGTTTTGTAGAAGCTCAATTAAAGCAATCTGCAATTGCATCTTGCGATGTTTTTATACTTCCTTCTTATTTTGAAGGACTTCCTGTATCTATATTAGAAGCAATGAGTCATGGGAAGCCTGTTATAGCGACAAATGTGGGAGGCGTTGCTTCTGTTGTAAAAGTGAATCAATCAGGTTGGTTATTTGATGCAGGTGAATTTTCTCAACTTGATCAAATTTTAGATGAAATTATTAATCAAAAATTTCCACTTAAAGAATATCAAATAAATGCTTACAACATAGCAAAGACATTTTCTAGTCAAAATATTTTATCCGATCTGTCCAAAGTGTATAATAAACTATTGAATTAATACTTATGATAAATCTAAAGTTTGGTTTAATTAGAATTCAATTAATTGATTTGTTTGGCGGAACTACAATTTTAAAAACATTAAAAAAGTATCATGCCGAAGCATTATTGCCTATCAATGAATTGAATCATATTCGAGAAAGTAGATTAAATGAACTATTTACCCTAGCTAAATCAACTACTCAATTCTACAATAATGCAACTCATTATACTTCCTTAGAGGTTTTAGAAAAGCCTGTTATTAAAAAAATGTATAAAAATTTTATTTCTACTACATTCAAAGGGAAATTTCATTCAAAATCAACTGGTGGCTCTACAGGTGTTCCATTGAATTATCTAAGTACACCCGATTCTAGATCCGCAATGTGGGCTGGTATATTAATGTC
>CAZAOF010000217.1:0-1947 GCA_964486665.1 uncultured Sediminibacterium sp. | reverse complement strand
TCTTATTAGCTGTTTCAAATTTTAGTATTTACAGTTTAATTTAATGGTTGCTTCTGATGCTATTTTGTCTCCAATATAGGATCCTTTAATTCCATATTGCTTTATAGCAATTTTAAATGTACCAACAATAGTGGGCTTCCCTGCTTTTAATTGCATCACCCCATCTGTACTCACTTTATTGGTTACTCCATGTATGGTCAAATTACCTTCTACCCTAATTGGATAGTCCCCATCTTTGGCAAAATTAACTTCTTTGATATTGGTGATATACCCTTTAAAATCTGCTTTTGGGAATTGGGTAGACTCCATATAATTCTCATTAAAATGGTCTTCCATCAATTGATTTTCGAACTTGAACCCCTTGACTAATACGCCAAATATAATTTGCCCCGTTGTACCCACGAATTTAGAATCAGTTTGATTGTTAACAGCTGCAATTTTAACATCGCCACCTGTTGCATTAAAAAAAACTTGACCAGTCTTAGTTGCAAATAATTGAGCATTTCCTAAGAAAGCGAAAGCCATAAAGCAACTACTTAAAATGATTTTTTTCATATGAATAAATTTTCTAATTATTTAAAGCGCCCTTATTAATCCACGACTGAATTTTCAATATCGAGCAATTGTCCATTTTTGCACCATTTTTAGGCATGGCGGATGCTTTACCATTTTGTAAAATAGAATTTAAGAAACTACCATTGATCACATAAGGCTTTAATGCAGCATAGGTATTTAAGTAGATGCCCCCTCCAATACTATTCGCAGCTGCCCCATGACAATAATTACATTGCGCGTTTAAAATCGATACAATTTGATTGGAATAAGTCACAGTCGTCGTATCACAAGTACTTGCCGATACAGGATAAACCACATCCGCTTTGTCATAAAAACAAGAAGCAACTGTGATGGCAACAACCATGATAGCAAAAAGGCTTTTAAAATATTTTATAGGATTCAAATTTTTCATTTTATATCTTAATTATTAATTGCTCCTTGACTAATCCATGCTGCAATTTTATTAATATCACAAGCAGCTAATTTCGTTGTACTAGATGGCATAGGTATATAACCTGCGGTATGAGAAATGGAACCAACCAGTCTTCCACTGGCTGCTTTAGTACCCGCAAAAGTGGTTAAATTGATGCCGCCTGCTGGAGCTGATGAATTATGACAGCCATTACAATTGCTTGCAAAAATGGGCAAGACATTATTTGCAAATGACATATTGGTTGTTACACAATTGCTGGTTGATGTATTCGTACATGCATTGTTTTTTGCCCCTTGTTGTATCCACTTAAACACTAATGCAATTTGCGTTTGTGTAAACGGCGGAACAGGTGCCATTGGCATTCTATCTTCAGGGTCTGAATCAATGAGCGATTTATATAACTTACTATTCGCTGGATCACCTGCTCTAACAATCTTCATTATATTGACATAATCAGTAAGCACAATGCCATCTGCTTTTGTGATGGCATCATGACAACCGCTCATGGCACAACTCGATTGAATTAAAGGGAAAAACTGAGAGGCAAAATATACCGTATCGGTGTTGCAAGTATTAATACTAGTATCTGTAGTTCCGCCTCCACCAGTTGAATCGATTGGTTTAGTAATTACTGTAGTATCCACTCTTGCAACTTGGAAGCCAGGGTTCAATTCTGCAATTTCATGACGACAAGCAACTAACATAATAACGAGTATTCCAAAGAATAAAAAATGCTTGGTTTTCATGAAAATAATTTTATAGAACTTGATTCAATAAAGAATGAATACAAAGTTATCAGATAACTAATGTATTGATACAAATCTAATGTGAACGAATTGTTACGAATATGACTTTTCTCTGTCATGTTTATGACATAAATCATAAATTTTAAAATGTCACTTAACAAAGTTTAAACATGCATTTATTTTTATCGTAATATTGGGCATGCATATCCTCAT
>CAZAOF010000216.1:0-1955 GCA_964486665.1 uncultured Sediminibacterium sp. | reverse complement strand
GATTTTGCGAATGCCCATTTGATCATTTCCTTCCAGGTGACCTTTTTCCCATACATTAATATTCCTGTTCGATAAATTTTAGCACTTAACCAAGTGGTCAATAAGAATCCACCAATTAATGTAGCCATACTAAGCGCCAGTTCCCAATAAGGTACGGTTGCAGGGACGCCATAAGAAATCCTAGCCATCATGACCATTGGAGAACTAAAAGGGATAATACTCGCCCAAAATGCCATTGGGGTATTCGGGTTTTGTATCACCACGTTGGTAATGATATAAGAGAAGATAATGGGCATGGTAATAGGGAACATTAAACTTTGAGCATCCTGAGGATCTTCGTTTACTACACTACCAATTGCTGCAAATAAAGAAGCATAAAACAAGAATCCACCTAAAAAGTAAAACAAGAAACAACCAATAATTAATGGCCAGTTGGTTGTGACTAATATATTTTGCAATGCATAAATATTTTTTGCAGATTCACTTGCCTGTGCTAATCCTGCTGCACCCATTTGTCCATTAGACTGTTGTAATTGCTGTACTTGATTTTGCATATCATCTGGCAACAAACCCATGCCTACACCCGTTAGAGTGACCACTACAATGATCCACATTAAAAACTGTGTTAATCCTACAGCGCCAATACCGATTATTTTTCCAAGCATCAATTCAAATGGCTTTACACTGCTCACAATTACTTCTGCGATACGATTTGTTTTTTCTTCCATTACCCCACGCATCACCATTGTGCCATAAATAAACATAGTGATATAAATTAATAAACCACTCGCATAACCAACACCCATCGCTAAAGCAGCATTACTTTCCTTACTCTTTTTGCCTTCATCTTCATAAGCCTTTAATTCAGCTACTTGCGCAGATTTATGGATTGAGTCTAATACGTTTTGTTGAATACCAGCTTTTTCTAACATCTGGTCTTCGACAGCGGCATTAATTTTATTGCTAATTGTTTCTTGTAAGGTAAAACCCATTGATTTCTTAGACCTTAAAATATAAGTTGTTTTTAAATCGTCTTCAAACAAAGGCATCAATAAAATATCTGAATAACCTTTCTCCTTATAGTTGCTCGTGTCTACATCAGAAGGGAACTCGAATTTCAGTTGTTTATTACTCTTTAACTTATTCTTAAAAAAACCATTAGGATCTACAACGGCAATTTTACGTTCTTCTGTTCCTTTAAAGGAAAAATAAGCAGCCCCTACAATTAAACCAACCATTAATAAAGGCACTAAAAACGTGACAATTAAAAAGCGTTTATTTTTTACCCTGCTGATGTATTCTCTTTGTATGATGATCCAGATCTTATGCATAAAATAATTTTAATAATGTAATAAACAATTTTTTCTGATTGACCCTTTCGTATTGAGCTCAATAAGTAGGTTTCAATTAAATGTTTTGGAAAGCCCTTGCCTTAGCGTGGGTGTCTTCTACTAGTTGAATAAAAATATCGTTTAAGCTAGGTAAAACTTCGTTGTAGCTCACTATAGGAATCTGCTGTTCTATTAAGTGCTTTAGGACTTCATTAGATGCAATTGCCTGGTTTAATTTAATCAACACTTTGTTCGGATTTTTCTCATCTTTTTCAATGATGCTAAATAGGGCATTCTCTTTCACTAGTTCAGGCTGGGTAGTTTCTATAGCAAAAATGTATTCCTTGTATTGTTGTTTAATATCGGCAACAGTACCGTCTAATATTTTTTTACCTAAATTCACTAAAACTATATGATCGCAAATTTCTTCTACTTGCTCCATACGGTGCGTACTAAAAATAATAGTAGCCCCTTTTTTTGCTAAGGCATAAATTTCGTCTTTTATCAAATTGGCATTTAAAGGATCTAATCCGCTAAATGGTTCATCTAGAATAATCAATTTAGGCTCGTGTAAAACGGTGATCACAAATTGTAATTTTTGACTCATACCTTTACTTAGGTCTT
>CAZAOF010000215.1:0-1956 GCA_964486665.1 uncultured Sediminibacterium sp. | reverse complement strand
GTAGCAATATATATGGTTTGTTTTTCATGAAATCTTATTTAATCTATTATGCCTTATTAAAAGTATCTAGTGGATTTTATTTTAGTCTTAAAGTTGCCGAACTCATACCTTAACATCAATTCATGTGAGCCTTTGGTAAAATATTTAAGTGGATTAAATGGCACATCATATGCATAACCAATTCTAATTTGTTGAGTAGCTTGTAATTCTACCATACTAACGAATGCATCACCAGTTCTATAGCTTCCTCCTAATCCTAGAATATCTTTAAGCCAGATATTCATATTAACATCAACTTCAACTGGTGCACCACTTACCATTTTCACCATAGTGGATGGTTTTAATTTCACTTCTTCATTGATGTCAAATACATATCCAGCATTGGCAA
The DNA here is from genome assembly GCA_964486665.1 of uncultured Sediminibacterium sp. Lineage (GTDB taxonomy): Bacteria > Bacteroidota > Bacteroidia > Chitinophagales > Chitinophagaceae > Sediminibacterium. The sequence continues at coordinate 1,568 of CAZAOF010000215.1, read as the reverse complement.
ATAAATGAAAGGCATCCGACTTGTCAATACTAGTAATTAAGTTCTCATAACTAGCTAAACGAGATTTTAAAACACTAGGGGTTGAAATTCCTGCATAGAACCGATCTGTATTATAATAGACACCCATCCCAACAGAAGGATTCCATTTAGAGGGCTTATCTGTACTAATAAAACTTGGATCATTGGGATTATTTCGATTGCTTACATCATTTAAATTGATGCGGTAATTCATCATGCCAAAACTAAGTCCACCAGACAAAATACCTTTCTCAGATATCCTGATTCTAGTAGACAACATTCCATTGAATCCAGTAGCAGCTTCTACACCTAAACGATCGTCATAAACTTGCATCCCCCATCCCATTTTTCCGTCTTTTATAGATTGATCTAAGCTCAAGGACGTTGTTTTAGGTGCTCCTTTTAAACCTACCCACTGATTGCGTTGGAAGAAATTTAAACTCAAAGCTTCTCTATTACCAGCATAAGCTGGATTCACTCCCAACATATTGTACATATATTGTGAATACATGGGCTCGGTTTGCGCATGAACTGGATTGGTGGATAATAACATTGCAAAAAATATTATGAAGCCGAATAACCTATCGTTAATGTTAGTAGTTTTTAATTTCATTCTATGTATAACTTTAAACATTATCTTTTAATTGTTAATGGGCCAACAAATTTGTTACTTAATCCAGATCTATCAATGGTATTGACAATGAAGTAATAGGTGCCCTCTGGAAGGTCTTCCCCTAAGAAATTCTTCAATCCTTTACCTCTCCAATCATTTTTATAATCAGGATTTGAAAACACTTCGTTACCCCAACGATTTACCACTTTAACATCTAGTTTCATTCCAAAAGGATGTTTGATAATCCAAGCATCGTCAATGCCGTCATTATTTGGAGAGAATCCTTCTGGAATATTCAGTACAACTTTTGGTACTATAAATTTGGTAGATAATCTATTGACTAAACCAATTTTATTTAAAACAGTATCATTACTTAATAAATCAAGTAAACCATAATCTGTCAGGGTCTTCATATTTGCAGTATTGTCATAGTTACCTTCGATTGACTCATTTTCAATTAATAATTTTATAACAATTGAGTCGGCACTATTCGAAGCTAAATAGGATCCTGGTTTAAGTAAATCAATATTACCAATACCATCATATGAAGTGTTCTTTATTAAATTACCTGAACTTGATATGCTAATTAATTTAAACCCATCAGCTCTGGTAAATGTTTTAGTTAAATCATCTTGAACAAGGATAGAGTCAATTTGTCTATCAGTCTTATTGATCAACTTGAAGTTGAATCCAACGATATATTTTCCACTTATATCGTATTCAATGGTATTGGCAGTTTTAATTAAATCATACTTACTGTATTTATTAATTGGTATGATCCTTACTGTATCATATACACATTGTGTACTAGACAAACTGGTTAAGGTGTCTAATGCTTTTACACACCAAATATAAGTGCCTACTACATTAGGTAATATTGGAGCAGTAGTAGTACAATTTGTTCCATCCACATTGCACCATGTTGGCACAGTACCTA
>CAZAOF010000214.1:0-1959 GCA_964486665.1 uncultured Sediminibacterium sp. | reverse complement strand
ATTGAAGATGCAGAAGATATCATTGCAGATTTAGCACAGGCTATTGGATAATGAACCAAGCAATTAAACAATTACTAGATCAAAAGGTAAAACAATACAACCATATTGATTTTATCGAAAAAGATCCAATTAGTATCCCCCATTTATTTACAAAGCAGCAAGACATAGAGATTGCTGCTTTTTTTGCAGCCATCTTTGCCTGGGGGAATCGAACTACGATTATACAAAAGAGCAAGGAGCTACTTGAAAGGATGGATAATGCACCATTTGAATTTTGCACACAACACCAAGACAAAGATCTAAAAAAATTACTAGGGTTTACTCACCGTACCTTTAACGATACCGACTTATTGTATTGTATTGCCTTTTTTAAAATGCATTTTGCAACACAAAAAAGTATAGAGACTGCATTTTTTAAAGACCAAATAACAGGAAAAAAATTAATAACAGTAGAAGCGGGATTAATTCATTTCAAACAGTACTTTTTTTCATTAGACGACGCCCCGCATCGTACCAAAAAACATATCGCATCTCCCGAAAATAAGTCTACCTGTAAAAGGCTGAATATGTTTTTAAGATGGATGGTCCGTAAAGATAATAGTGGTGTTGATTTTGGCCTATGGAAAACAATCAAGCCAGCTGATTTAATTATTCCAATTGACGTACATGTAGCTAGGGTTTCAAAGACTTTCGGACTTATATCTCGTCCACAAATAGATTGGGAAACTGCGATGGAGTTAACTAATTATTGCCGAACTTTAGATCCTAAGGACCCTGTGAAATACGATTTTGCATTGTTTAGTTTAGGCGTCACAGAAAAAATCAGATAAATCTATCTCCTATGGAAAAAGCATTGTACGAAATCGAACAACTGTCTCCTAGTGATTTAATTGCCTATATCAATGATTGCATCAATCATGATTTTAATAAATTAGTGCAACTACTTTATCGCATTGATGTGTCAGAACAAAAGCTAAAAACAATTTTACAATCCCATCCTAATGAAGATGCAGCAAAATTAATAGCAGCTGTGATTATTGAACGGTTGGCTGCCACAAAAGCTGCAAGAGCAAGCTTTGCTACAAATAAAATAAGTCACTCTACATCAGAAAACAATAGTACTACTGAAGATGATTTAGAACGACTTTAAAACAAAGTCCTGCTTTACAATTTGTAGTAATCCTATTTTGTGCAATTATAAATCTCCTAACTGAGGTCTTAATACAATATCTTCTACCACTGCTTGTGGGCTTAGTTGAGTAGCTGCATAAATCATCTTAGCAATATCTTCTGCTTCCATAATTCTTTCTTCTGGCACGCCAGACCCCTTCCAACTATTCGTATACGTCGCACCTGGACATACCGAAGTAACTTTAATCCCCTTGTCTTTTAATTCAAGTCTGAGGTTAGCAGAAAAACCTAACAATGCATATTTAGAAATACTATAAGATCCACCATTGGGATAAGCTTGCAAAGAGGCAATAGAACATATATTAAAAATATGACCTTGTTTTGCTTTAAGCATAGCGGGTAATAAGTCTCTTGTTAAATGATAGGCAGAAAACAAGTTCGCATTCAATTGTGCCTCTAGCTGTCCTTCTGCTTCGTCTTGCAATTGACCTGGTAAAAAATAACCAGCATTATTGATCAACACATCAGGCACTGTTCTTTCCAATACCCACTCAGAAAAACAATGCACCTGTCCTTTGATGGATAAGTCTGCGTGTACAAATTCAATTTGAACTGCTGGATATGCTTTTTTTAAATCAGCTGCTGCATTCGCTAAATCAGCAGGCGTTTTACTGGTTAGAAATAAATTGTGACCTGCTGCTGCAAACAACTTTGCATTTGCATATCCGATTCCCTTAGAAGCGCCAGTGATAACGATATTCATAAATTCTTGATTTACTCGATAAAGATACCAAGCAAAATGGTAATTTAGCAGTTCAATTATCAATT
>CAZAOF010000213.1:0-2041 GCA_964486665.1 uncultured Sediminibacterium sp. | reverse complement strand
ATCCATTTTAAATGTCGTACCTTGCAGGCCATTATGAGTACGAATTTTAAAGATTTAGGCCTAATTGAGCCTATACTATTAGCCCTTTTTGAAGCTGGCTACACGATCCCAACGCCAATACAAGAGCAATCTATCCCTATTATATTAGAAGGAAAAGACTTACTTGGTTGCGCACAAACAGGCACCGGTAAAACCGCAGCCTTTACCCTTCCGATCATTCAGTTATTACTAGCAAACAGACCTCCGGAAAGGCGCAAGAAAATTAGAACATTAATTGTTACACCAACACGCGAATTAGCCATTCAGATAGCCGAAAACTTTGAAGCATACGGCAGACATACGAATTTAAATTGCACTGTAATTTTTGGTGGTGTAGGTCAAGGACCCCAGGTTACTGCTTTAAGAAACGGTGTGGATGTAGTCATTGCTACACCAGGGCGTTTATTAGATTTAATGAACCAAGGACATATTAGTTTAAGAGAGGTTGAATTTTTTGTATTAGACGAAGCAGACCGTATGTTGGATATGGGCTTTGTACATGACATTAAAAAACTTTTGGCTGTATTGCCTAAGAAAAGACAATCACTTTTTTTCTCGGCAACCATGCCTCCTGAAATTGTTAACTTAGCCAATGCTATATTAAATAAACCAAGCTCAGTAACGGTTACACCTGTTTCTTCAACTGTCGAAATTATTGACCAAACTGTTTATTTTGTTGACAAAGTAAATAAGAACTCCTTACTTTTAGAGTTACTTAAAAATCAAGATATCAAAAATGTTTTAGTATTCACAAGAACAAAACATGGTGCTGATAAAGTAGTTAATTTGTTGGTGAAAAATAATATTTCTGCAGAAGCCATTCATGGAAATAAATCTCAGAATGCAAGACAAAGAGCATTGAGTAATTTTAAAGACCAATCTACTCGTGTATTGGTTGCCACGGATATCGCAGCTAGAGGGATTGATGTGGATGAATTAGCGCACGTGATTAATTTTGAGATCCCAAATATTCCAGAAACCTATGTGCACCGAATTGGAAGAACAGGTAGAGCTGGGGCATCTGGTGCGGCTTACTCTTTTTGTGATTATGAGGAAAAAGCATTCTTAAAAGATATTGAAAAACTCATTGGCAAAACGATACCAGTAGTGGAGGCACATCCCTACCCAATGCAGCAGTTTCACGCAAATAAAACCTCAAAAGACGCAGGATGGGGCAAACCCAATAACACCAGAGGCAGAGCACCTAGAGAAGGAGGTCAAAACGGAGGACAAAAAAGAAGGTTTAGCAATTCAAAAACGACTAGGTAATATTATCTTTGAGATAAGTACTTAAACCGCTTTCTATGAAAAAAATGCTGATTAGCTTTTTGTTCCTTATCGCTACCCCCCTATTTGCTCAAGAACGTCCTATTATAAAAACAGACCTGCTAAGCAGTGCCAAGTTGATGGATCTTCAATTTACAGAGCCAGAAATTGATTCCTTATTCAATGATGTAGTTGACAACATAGCGAACTACAAAGCAATGCATGGTCTATCATTGAACAATAATACTCCGCTGAGTCTTTGGCATTCCGCTATCCTACCAGGTATGCAATTTAACAAAGTACAAAAGCCAATTTTTTGGGAGCATGTAAAAGCAGTTAGTTTACCATCAAATAAAAACGAGTTAGCATTTTATTCAGTTGAGCAATTAGCGAACTTGATACAAAATAAAAAAATTAGTTCTGTTGCATTGACGCAATTCTTCATCGAAAGAATAAAAAAATTCGGTGATACACTTCAATGCGTGATCAGTATTCAAGAAGATCTAGCTTTAACGCAAGCAAAAAAAGCGGATGCTGAAATTGCAGCAGGAAAATACAGAGGTCAATTACACGGTATCCCTTATGGACTAAAAGATTTATTTGCAGTAAAAAATACCAAAACAACATGGGGTGCTGCACCTTTCCAAAACCAAGTGATCGAGGAAGATGCCTATGTGTATCAAAAAATGCAAGCAGCTGGAGCTATATTGGTTGCGAAATTTACACTTGGTGCATT
>CAZAOF010000212.1:0-2046 GCA_964486665.1 uncultured Sediminibacterium sp. | reverse complement strand
CAACTTTATGACAAGTTAAGCAGTCGCTTCCTGCAACCAATGCCAATCCTTTTGAGTAATCTGGATTATCAGAAGGTTTAGCTGCTACAGTTTCGGTCGTTGCTTCAGCATTTTTTGTTTCGCCACCACCACATGCAACTAGTAAAACAGCTGCAGACATAGTGAATAAAATTTTACGCATAGTGTATTGTTTGATTGTGATTATTGAATGTTGTATTAGATACCTAATATTTTTTTATTGAACGCTTCATCAGATCCTGTGCTCGCAAAATCATCAAAAGCTTTTTGGGTTACTGGAATGATATGGTTTTGAATAAACAAAGCACCTTCTGCTGCACCCACTTCTGGATGCTTTAAGCAACATTCCCATTCCAATACTGCCCAGCCTTTGTAGTCATATGCAGCTAATTTGCTAAAGATACTTTTAAAATCTACTTGACCATCACCCAGTGATCTAAATCTTCCAGCACGGTCAATCCAATTTTGGTAGCCGCCATAAACGCCTTGCTTTGCACTTGGGTTAAACTCGGCGTCTTTTACGTGGAACATTTTAATACGCTCATGGTAAGCATCAATGTAGCCTTTATAGTCCATGCATTGTAAGACCAAGTGGGATGGATCAAATAACAAACAGGCACGAGGGTGTTGGCCTACTTTATCTAAGAACATTTCATAGGAAATGCCATCATGTAAGTCTTCACCGGGATGAATTTCATAACACAAGTCCACACCTGCAGCGTCAAATTCATTTAAGATTGGCAACCATCTTTTACCTAATTCCGTAAAACCGGTTTCAACCAATCCAGCTGGTCTTTGTGGCCATGGGTAAACGGTATGCCATAATAAGGCGCCACTAAAAGTTGCATGCGCTTGTAAGCCTAAATTTTGAGAAGCTTTAGCGGCATATTTTAATTGTTGTACCGCCCATTCAGTTCTTGCTTTTGGATTGCCTCTGTATTCAACAGGTGCAAATCCATCAAATTGCGCGTCGTATGCAGGATGCACGGCAACCAATTGCCCTTGTAAATGGGTAGACAATTCTGTAATCTCTAGTCCTGCTGCATTTACGATGCCTTTAATTTCATCTGCATAGGTTTTACTTTCTGCAGCTTTTTTTAAGTCGATGCATCTTGGATCCCAACTTGGAATTTGCACTCCTTTGAAACCTAGGCCAGCAGCCCATTTACAAATACCTTCTAAAGTATTGAATGGGGCAGTGTCGCCTAAAAATTGGGCTAAAAATAGTCCTGGTCCTTTTACTGTTGTCATATTATTTTTTTCCTTTCGTCTAAATCTAGAATGTATGTGGCGTCCACTTTTTATCTGAACTAGCAGACAAAACTACGTTATCAATAAATGCCATACCTCTAATACCATCTTGCACACCTGGGAAATCTAACATTTCTGGGGTTGGCGTAGTACCATCGATTTTAGCAGATAAAGTCAATGCAAAGTTTCTGTAAATATTGGCAAATGCCTCTAAATACCCCTCTGGATGGCCTCCCGGAGTGCGACAATTATGCGTTGCAAAACTAGACAAATGTGCGCCATAGTTGGCACCAGCTCTCAAAATTTGCGTTGGCTGATCAAGCCATCTAACGATCAATGAATTGGGTTCGTGTTGGAACCATTCAATGCCACCTAGCTCTCCATAAACTCTAATTTTTAATGCATTCTCCTCTCCAGCTGCCACTTGTGAAGCCATCAATACTCCTTTGGCGCCGTTGTCAAATTTCAACATCACTGCACCATCATCATCCATCACACGACCTTCTACCAATGTGTTTAATTCAGCACAGATATCTGTAATTTTTGCACCTGTAATGTATTCAGCTAAATGTGCTGCATGGGTACCAATATCACCCATCACAGAACTCTTGCCCGATTTTTTTGGATCTGTTCTCCAAGCTGCCTGTGCGTTACCTTCTCTTTCAGAAAGTCTGCTTAACCAGCCCTGCGGATATTCTACCCAAACCTTACGAATCTTACCTAGCTTGCCTTCGCGCACCATTGCCTTAGCTTGTTTGACCATTGGATAACCAGAAT
>CAZAOF010000211.1:0-2065 GCA_964486665.1 uncultured Sediminibacterium sp. | reverse complement strand
CCTGTTGCAGTAATATTTCCATTATTCGATAACGTGATTACATTAGAAGTGCCTAATGTTTTATTACCATTGTTGACTTTTACACCTCCAGAAAAACGGAATGTGGCAGCACCATCATTCAAATCTACAATGTCTCCGTCATCAGAAAATATGATTCCTTGACCAGATAATCCAGCAGCATTTACAGATAGATTATTATTTACAATTGCTCCGTTTCCAGTTGCTGTAAATGTTTTAGTACCTCCAATATTTTGAGCAGTTGATAAGTCAACAAAACTGCCACTTGTCCAAGCCGCATTACCAGAAGCATCAGATACTAGAAATTTTCCTGCACCAGCGCCATTACCTGCTAGTCTTAGTTTATTAAAAGTTACAACTTGACTACCTGGATCAAAAGACATGAAATCTATCCGAGATCCAATAGTGCTAGAAGAAGGATTATAAGAAAAATGTAGCCCATTCCAAACTCCAGAACTTGACACCGTTCGAATTTCAAATTTCTCATTCCTGGTTTTTACAGAGAGTGATGAATTTTGACTAAGGTCATAATCAAAATTTAAAGCTGTTGTATACTTCGTATTTTCAGATGAACCTGCATCACCCACTTGGAATGCAGATGTTGGATATTTAGTATTAATACCAAGTCTCCCGTTTGTATTGTCCCAAAACAACCCATTCGTATATGTACTTGCTGATGTGTAATCACTACTCAAAGCCGAAGTACTAGACCAATAAGGCAATGCACTAATTGTTCCCGTACCTGTTACAGGATTTGTAATTGAATTTTGTTTACTATTAAATATTGCCCAATCAGTACTTGTTAAAAACCCTGAAGTAGAAGCTGATGCATTAGAAATTGTAGACCAAGTAGGTGCAGTTGTACCATTGGATCTTAAATATTGTCCGGTTGTACCTGCCGCAGAAAACCCGGTTGTATTTGCAGCAGTTTGATAAAGAATAGCACCTGCAACACCCCCTGAAACCGTATTTGCAGAAACATTTTGCGCCATCCCATAACCCATACCCACATTCCAATAAAAATCATTACCGTCATAAAAGAAACTCACAATATCTTTTGCACCAGCGGTAGTAGAAAGTAGAATGCCAGACGAAGAGCCAAGTACTTTATTTGTTTTACCAGCCACAGTAGGTAAGGTTAAATTATAAGGACCACCTGTTGCTGGTTGTGTAACAATTAAAGTTCCACTAGACCCTGCAGGCGGTGTTGCGCCAAAAGCCAAAGTACTATTTGCATTTAAAGTCACACTTGCATTCAATCCAGATAATGGTGTCCAAGTGATTGTAGCTCCTGCTGTTAAAGCAACAGGTGTAGATGCGTAAACTGGTGTAGTAATTGCACCGCTTGCATTTATTGATCCACTTGTGCTAAATGTACCAGTCGTACTAATCGTAGTGACACTTGTATTACCTAATTGAATGGTGTTATCTGCAGTTACAATTGCTCCATAACCTACAGCAGTGGCATTGGTTCTAGTTGCTAAATTTGCATTTGAATTTGCTCCTACAAAAGTATTATTTGTGCCTGCACCAATGATTGCTCCAGCTGCATAACCAACCGCAGTATTATTAGCACCATTTGAAGACATTAGTGTTTGAGCTCCAAGTGCTGTATTATAACCTGCTGTTGTTAAAGTTGTTAAGGATTCGGCACCTAGCGCTGTATTCTGTTGACCAGTTGTAAGGGCTCTTGCTGCTGCATAACCTATACCCGTATTATTATCAAATGATGCACCAGCGTAATTACTTAATGCAGTATAGCCCACTGCCGTATTTCTATAACCGGTTCCAGATCCAAGTGCACTAGAACCAAATGCTGTATTTTCTTCTGACTGACCTGTTCCTCGTCCAATTTTCAATCCATTTACTAAAAGATCTTTACTAAAAGTTTTTAAGCCTCCGATGGTTTGATTGGTATTTAAATCCACAAAGTTTTGAGTTGATGTACCCGTACCTCCTTGAGCAACAGATAAAACACTTGTCCAAACTGGTGCTGTTGTTCCAGAGGAAGTTAATATCTGTCCTGTTGTTCCTGCAGTAGTAAAAG
>CAZAOF010000210.1:0-2075 GCA_964486665.1 uncultured Sediminibacterium sp. | reverse complement strand
CTCTGTGTAATTAAAATAACATTGATCTGTTTTTTTGCCAATGCATCAAATAGTCTTTTCGAGAAACCAGGTATACCTACCATGCCTGCGCCCTCCAAACTCAATAGACAAATGTCTTTGATACTTGAAATACCACGGATAAAATTGTCGTCTTTAGGTGATTCGTTCTCTATTAAAGTGCCTGGATGCGCTGGCTCAAATGTATTCTTAATCCATACTGGAATGTTCTCGCGCATCACCGGTTGAATAGTTGGCGGATAAATAATCTTAGCACCAAAATGCGATAACTCCATCGCCTCTTGATAAGATATTTTTGGAATCTCTTTTGCATTGTGCACCATTCTTGGATCTGCGGTCATCATACCACTTACATCTGTCCAAATTTCTAAAACAGCTGCTTTTAAACAAGCTGCATAGATCGCTCCTGTATAATCTGATCCTCCTCTTCCTAATGTTGTTGTGTTGCCCTCTGCATCCGATGCGATAAAACCCGGCGCCATATACAATGCATGCTTATTAGATGGTGTAGCAAAATAAGCTTGGATGGCTTTAGTTGTTGCTGCTCTGTCTACTACTGCATTAAAATATTTGCTATTGGTTTTGATCATGGCTCTAGAATCCAACCAGACTTGATCTACTCCTTCTGCTTCAAATGCTGCAGCGATTATTTTTGAAGATAAAATTTCACCATAGCTAATCAATCGATCCTGCATACGCATGGTCAATTCTCTTAGCATAAACAAACCTTCACAGTTAGATTCTATCTCGTTCATCAACTGCTTCACCATGCTCAATGTGCCTGATTGTTGTTGTATTGGCAACAATGCACGCACTGCATCTAAATGCTTTTGTTCGATATTTTGAATGATCGTTTTGTAAGCCTCATTTCCTTGTGATGCACTTTGTGCTAACAAGATCAACTGATCCGTCACGCCACTCATTGCAGAAACTACCACGATGGTTGGCGCAGTTTGTATACGCTCTTTTACAATGGCAATTACTTTTGATATGGCTTCTGGCGTGCCTACCGAACTTCCTCCAAACTTTAAAACCTGCATAGTATTTATTTTTCCTTTACGGCTATTGACTTAAGCTCCGTTACCTCTGTTAAGAACCCTATTATTAAACGAGTACAAAGTTAGTTCTTATATCAAATAGCCGTATGTATTGTCTTCATTATTAATTTCATTGTAGTTGATCTGCAGCTTTTTCATTTGCTCAATCAATCTTGCATAGTCCGCTTTTGATTTTAATTCTAAACCAACCAATGCTGGACCAGACTCCTTATTGTGCTTTTGCACATATTCAAACCTTGTGATATCATCCTGTGGCCCTAAAACTAAATTCACAAACTCTTTCAACGCACCTGGTCGCTGTGCAAAACGAATTAAGAAATAATATTTCAACCCTTCGTAAATCAAGGAGCGCTCTTTTATTTCTTGCATCCTTGCGATATCATTATTTCCTCCACTCACAATACACAATACATTTTTTCCTTTTATCTGATCTGCATAATCGTCTAAAACTGCAACAGACATTGCACCTGCTGGCTCCACCACAATCGCTTCCTCATTGTACATTTGTAAAATAGTAGTACAGATTTTTCCTTCGGGTACCAAATGCATATCATCGATCACTTGTTGACAAATTCCAAAATTATGGTCGCCTACACGCTTCACCGAAGCGCCATCTACAAACTTATCTATGGTGTCTAATTCAACAGGATGTCCAGCTTTGAGTGCAGTCAACATACTTGGTGCACCTTCTGGTTCCAACCCTACAATTTTTGTATGCGGTGATTTTAATTTAAAATAGGAGCCAACGCCAGCGCTCAATCCTCCTCCTCCAACAGGTAAAAATAAATAATCGATTGGCTCTTGCGTAAACTGTGGCATGTCCTCCAAAATTTCTACGCCCACAGTTGCTTGTCCCGAAATAATATCTGGATGATCAAATGGTGGAATAAAAGTCATACCATGTTCTAATGTATATGCTTTTGCAGCTACTGCTGTATCATCAAAAGTGTCGCCTACTAATTTTACTTCTACAAAATCTTCGCCAAACATTTTTGTTTG
>CAZAOF010000209.1:0-2077 GCA_964486665.1 uncultured Sediminibacterium sp. | reverse complement strand
AAGCATACCCAGCATACTCAATTCTTACATATTGTAAAATTCCAGAATTATCTGCATCATTACCTGTTGGGAATGCAGCATCACCAGAACCTGCTAAACCATAACCTACTTCGGTATCATTGATACCACCTTCAACTGAAGTCAAACCAGCAACTGCCGCGCCTTTCCATGTTAATGTTTGGTTCACTTTAGCAGTACCTAATAAAACGATACCACCCCAGTCACCTGATTGTGGATTTTGTGAAGCAGAAGTAAATACAATTGGATTTTCGGCAGTTCCTTTTGCAACCAACTTAGCACCACGTGTGATTACTAAAGATGCTACATCTAATCCAGACTTTCCAAGCACTTTAGCACCTTCTTCAACTGTTAAGGTTACCCCTTTTGTAATATAAACGACACCAGAAAGGTAGTTTACGTCTTTGGCAAACAAAGTTGTGTCTTTTGTAATCTTTCCAGATAAAGTTACTGTTTTAGAAACAGCACCCACTGGCGCTACTTCCTTTGTAACTACGAAAATTTCTTTTTCACCATCCATTTCGATCTTTCTACAACCAGTAACGGCTAAAAAAGCAAGAGATAAAATAAATAATTGTTTCATTGTTGTTGTATTTAAAAAATGTTTTTGATTTTGTTTATTATAATGAGTAGTTAAGTGTTACACCGAAAGTGGTACCAAATTTTCTTGATAAACGAATTGCATCTGAACTAGTGTCGTAGTCGGTATTCGTGTTATTGTTTTGATAGAAAATTTGTCTTTGATTTAAAATATCTGAAACCGAGAATCTGATTTCTGCTTTATTATCAGCAAACTTTTTACTAATCTGAAAATCAATTAATGACCTAGGATTTTCATATACATCTGGCGAACCTGCTCCAGCTTGAATGTCGCCTACTAAGAAGATTCTTTTACCAATTCGATTGAATAATAAAGTGGTATTAAATCCTTTTTCAATTATATCATATAATAAGCCAGTATTCAATAAATAAGGAGACTGTCCTTGCAATGCTCTATTCACATTCAAGGCTGCATCATCAATTTTTGAATTAATATAAGACCCATTAGCTTGAAGGGTAAAACGCTTTGTCAATTTTTTACGGCCTTCTATTTCAAAACCATATGCAGTTGCTTTATTTACATTTTGGAAAGAAAATAAACTAGAACCCCCTGCGCCTTCTTGGAAAATACTTTCAATTGGATTACTGAAATTCTTATAAAATACACCCACCGTAAACATCTCGCCTGCACTTGGATACAATTCATATCTTAAGTCGGTATTGGTTATTTTGGTACGTTTTAAAGAAGGATTACCAGAAACAGATGCGTTTAATTCAAAGTCATAAATATTCAAAGCAGATAATTCTCTCAATTCTGGACGAATCACTGTCTGAGAACCAGTCAATCTTAAATTTGATTTTTGAGTTAATTTAAGTGTGGCATTGATACCAGGTAAGAAGTCAGTCACTTTTGAATAAGTGTGTCTTGGGTCCCACTTTTTCACTGAACCAACTAATTGATCGAAATCTTCCACTCTCAAACCCCATACCACTCTTAAACCTTCAGATATTTTATTGTCAAATTGAATATATCCTGCATTTAAAATAGTATTCGCTAAATATCTAAAGTTTCTGTTTTGAATTGCATTAAATGCAAACTTATTATCAGCACCATTTCCAAAGTTTTCAGGAGCAAATGCAGTTGATGCATCCAGCCCTCTTAAATTTGCATTGTCAGTTGGTAAATAAATGGCGAATAATTGAGCGTCGTACAAACGATCCTTCACCTGAATCATGTAACCTGCTTTTACAGTTTGTTGTTTGATCTTTAATGTCAAATCGCCACCACCTGTATAAATATAATCGGATAAGGTTTGGAAAATACGGCTACCAGATTGTTGTGAAAGTGTATTTGAAATATTCAATACATATGGATCTGCACCAGTAACACTCTTTGTGTATAAAATTCTTCTTTGATCTGGCGTATAAGCATCTAAAATATTAAATGCACCAAACCAGTTGAACTTTAATTTTTGAGATAAACTATGCTCACCATTCAATTGATTGGTAAAAAATACAT
>CAZAOF010000208.1:0-2126 GCA_964486665.1 uncultured Sediminibacterium sp. | reverse complement strand
CTAAAGCCAATAAAACCTCTAACATTTAAAGTGTTCTTGTCTTTTGCTGTGATGGTACACTTATATTCTTTACCAGTTTTAGGATCATAAATATGTCCTTTCTCCCAATTACCCTCTTTTTCATTGTAGGAAAATCCCCATAAATTAATCAAACCAAGTAGGGGTCTTGCATGCAAAGAACTATTTGGGTGTTTCGTATCTGTTTTTGGCTTATTAGTAGCCGGATCAATAGGCTCGCTTAACCAAATAATTTTTCCTTGAAAGTTAGATGCATTTTTATAAATCTCCACTCTTGCATTACCTGAGCCAGTTTGCCAAGTCCCAAGAATCTGGTCTGCGTTTTTTTGTGCAAAAATGGATGAGCTAAAGCAACAAGCTAATAGTACTAAGATTTTATATTTCATTATTTTTTAGTTTTAATTTTAACTAAATCACTATATTCAAATAGCAATCTAGCCTTCAATAATCTAAAATTATGAAATATATATTTGTAGTCCTCAGTTTAGCAGCCAGTTTTTTTTCTAAAGCCCAGCAGGTGAATTATGTGCAGGTGAACAGCAAACATGGCATTTTGCAAGGGAGTAAAGAGAAAAGTGGTATTATTAGTTTTAAAGGCGTTCCATTTGCTGCTCCTCCAGTTGGAGATAACAGATGGAAGGCGCCACAGCCTGTGAAAAATTGGGAGGGGGTGTTTACTGCGACAAAATTTGGCCCAAGAGCTATGCAAGCACCTATTTTTGGTGACATGGATTTTAGGTCTAATGGCATGAGTGAAGACTGTTTGTATTTAAATATTTGGACACCCAATACCAAGACAAAATTACCTGTACTGGTTTATTTTTATGGGGGTGGATTTGTTGCAGGTGATGGATCTGAGCCACGATATGATGGAGAAAGTATGGCCAAAAATGGCATCGTTTCCATCACGGTTAATTATCGTTTGGGTCTTTTTGGATCTTTCGCTCATCCTGAACTTACTAATGAAACGAGCTATAAAGGTTCAGGTAATTATGGTTTGTTAGATCAAGCTGCTGCTTTATTATGGGTTAAAGATAATATTGCTGCATTTGGTGGAGATCCAAATAAAATCACCATTGCGGGGGAGTCTGCAGGTTCTGTTTCCGTGAGTGCTCAAATGGTATCGCCTTTGTCAAAAAATTTAATTGCCGGTGCTATAGGAGAAAGTGGGTCGATGTTAGGCACTTTGCCTCCAATTGCACTTGTAGATGCCGAGAAAAACGGAGTTGAATTTGCTAAGTCAATCAATGTTACTAAACTTGATGATTTAAGGAAAATGCCTGCCGAAAAATTACTCGAAGCAAATATGAAATTTGGTCCATTTAGATTCCCTGCAACAATCGATGGTTATTTTTATCCCAAAGCTCCATTAGAAATTTTTAAAGCAGGTGACCAAGCGCATGTACCATTACTTGTTGGTTGGAACTCAGAAGAGATGAATGCAAGAGCAATCATGGGAAATAATTCTTTTACAAAAGTTAACTTTGAAAAAGTAGTTAAGCAACTGTATGGAGAAAATGCTGCAGCAATTTTAGAAGTGTATGCAGTTAAAAATGATGATGATGTAGAAGCTATAGCAACAGATTTAGCAGGAGATCGTTTTATAGGATTTAGCACCTGGAGATGGGCAACATTACAAGAGCAAACTGGCGGTGGGCAATCTGTATATAGGTACATGTATGCCAAACCAAGGCCAGAGATGGTTGCGGCAATGGGGGATGCAGTAGCTGGTTTAGCAGGAGGCGTTCAAAGGGGTACTGGCGTACCTAAAGCTCCTTTGCCTAAAGGTGCAGTGCATTCTGCTGAAATTGAATATGCGATGGGGAATCTGCCCCTGAATAAAGTATTTGCCTGGACAGAAGACGATTATAAAGTCTCCAAAACAATGCAAAGTTATTTTGTCAATTTTATCAAAACAGGTAACCCTAATGGCAAGGGGCTGGTTAATTGGCCTGCTACAAAGGAAAGCAAGCCTGTTCCTGTGATGCGCATAGATGTAAAATCCGAAGCTGTTAAGGCTATGACTGACAACAGATTTAGGGTGTTGGAGCGACTTGCAAAAGAGTAAATTGATAGCGATGTTAATGTGCTCAATAGGGCATAAAAAA
>CAZAOF010000207.1:0-2147 GCA_964486665.1 uncultured Sediminibacterium sp. | reverse complement strand
AAAATAGAAATTTCAAAAAATGAGTATGGCCGTAAGGCAAAAAAGAACCCCTAATTTTTATTTAGGGGTTCTTTTTTTATACGATTTTTTTGAATTCTTCGTAAATAAATTGGGGTACTCAATTTATTTACTTGCATAAATGTGCACAGCTAATTGAACTTGAGAATCAATAGCACCTACTCCGTAGTTGATACCAAATAAAGTTCTGTCAAAAGGGAAAAATGCTTCAGCAAAGAATCCTTTATCATCCGCACTTCTGATGATTGCATCAAAACTGATATCTTTTGTAATACCCTTAAGTGTTACAGTACCGGTTAAAGTTGCTTTATCAGCTGTAGTGTACTTCACAGATTTAATATTGAAAGTCGCTTCACCAAATTTTGCAACATCAAAGAAGTCTGCAGTAGTCAAATGACCTAATAATTTATCGCCTGCAGCATCTGTTACTTTCATACCAGCCACGTCTAAAACAAAAGAGCCACCTACTAATTTACCTGCATCAATTTTTACAGAACCAGACTTCACTGGGAAATAACCAGTATGGAAATCGTTCTTTTTAGAACCTGTGAAATCTACTTTACTCTTTTGAGCAGTTACTGTGTAAGTTTCAACTTGTTTAGTTGAAGTTGGATTGTTAAAAGAGA
The DNA here is from genome assembly GCA_964486665.1 of uncultured Sediminibacterium sp. Lineage (GTDB taxonomy): Bacteria > Bacteroidota > Bacteroidia > Chitinophagales > Chitinophagaceae > Sediminibacterium. Next base: position 1,503 of record CAZAOF010000207.1, on the reverse strand, counting down.
ACAATACCACTGTGGCTAATGCGAAAGCCGAAGAAAGAATGATTTTTTTCATATTTTGTTTGTTTTAAGTTGTTGAATATTTATGGTCAAATACTATAACAAAGGGAAATTCAAATTGTTTAGTATTTGTCTATTCAAGTTCAAAATTACTAATCAATGTTTAAACAACAAAATATATTTTTCAGTCAATTTTGACCTCATAATCTGCACATTATCTATTATCTTCGCCAAAATTCCTAACTATGAACCTGCATGAATATCAAGCAAAAGATTTGCTTAAAAAGTACAATGTTCCTGTTCAAGAAGGTGTAGCTGTAGAAAATGTAAAAGACGCTGTAGCTGCCTACCAAAAAATTGCAACAGATACAAATAACAAATTTGCCGTAGTAAAAGCTCAAATTCACGCAGGTGGTCGTGGTAAGGGTAAAATTAACGGTTCAGAACAAAGAGGTGTAGCTGTTGGTAAATCAGCAGAAGACATCGAGAACTTTGCTAAAAATATACTTGGAGGCACTTTGGTGACCATCCAAACAGGCCCAGCTGGTAAATTAGTAAGTAAAATTCTAGTTGCTCAAGACGTTTATTATGAAGGTCCTCAGCCAACTAAAGAACTGTACTTATCTATCTTATTAGATCGTGCTAAAGGAATGAATGTAGTGATGTATAGCACAGAAGGTGGAATGGATATCGAAGAAGTAGCACACAATACACCAGAGAAAATATTTAAAGAGTGGGTTCACCCAGGTGGTGGCTTACAAGGTTTCCAAGCAAGAAAAATCGCTTTCAACTTAGGTTTAAGCGGTGATGCTTTGAAAAACTGCGTGAAATTTGTAACAAATTTATACAATGCTTATGTTGGTTTAGACTGCGGCATGTTAGAGATCAATCCTTTATTCAAAACAGCTGACGACAAGATCATTGCGGTGGACTGTAAAATGAATATTGATGATAGCGCCTTAATGCGTCATCCAGATTTATTAGCAATGAGAGATGTTACTGAAGAAGATCCTACAGAAGTAGAAGCAGGTGAATTCAATTTGAACTTTGTGAAGTTAGACGGTAATGTAGGTTGTATGGTAAATGGTGCGGGTTTAGCAATGGCCACTATGGATATGATTAAGTTAAGTGGTGGTGAGCCAGCTAACTTCTTAGACGTAGGAGGTTCTGCAAATGCACAAACAGTTGAAGCAGGATTCAGAATCATCATGAAGGATCCAAATGTAAAAGCTATTTTGATCAATATATTCGGCGGTATCGTTCGTTGCGATCGTGTTGCTGCTGGTGTAATTGAAGCATTCAATAAATTAGGCAATATCGACATCCCTATCATTGTACGTTTACAAGGTACGAATGCGGTAGAAGCTAAGAAATTAATAGATGAAAGTGGATTGAAGGTTCAATCTGCAATCTTGTTGAGCGAAGCTGCTGACTTAGTGAAGCAAGCAGTTGCGTAGTTTTAATTTTGCATTTTTATAGAATATAAAATGCAAATTAAAACACTCT
>CAZAOF010000206.1:0-2161 GCA_964486665.1 uncultured Sediminibacterium sp. | reverse complement strand
ACTCCTGTAGAAGCCTTGATGAAATTGCAGGCGATCAAGCAAAAATTGAATTAATTATGCTGCATAAATCTTTGAAGATAATTTTTAATGCGCTCTTGTAATCCAGCACTAACAGGCACTAAAGGCAATCTTAATTCATTTTGAATCAAGCCCTGCTCAGCCATAAAAGCTTTGATACCAGCAGGATTGTTCTCTTCGTACATATAAGCATACCCTTCTATTAACAGATCATTGATTCTTTTTGCCATAGAAAAATCACCAGCCATGGAAAACTTGATCATGTCTGCAAATGGTTTAGGAAATGCATTGGCTGCAACACTAATCACCCCATCCATACCACATGCAATTTGTGCCATCACAATTTCATCGTCCCCACTAACTACTAAGAAATCATTTGGACGATCCTTCAAAATATCAATCGTCTGTGCCATTTCTGGACCAGCTTCTTTAATTCCTGCAATATTGGGATGATTCGCTAAACGCAATGTTGTCGTTGCTTTCATATTGACCCCTGTACGCCCTGGCACATTGTATAAAATAATTGGTAAAGGTGCAGCATCTGCAATTGCAGAATAATGCTGAAACAAGCCTTCTTGAGAAGGTTTATTATAATATGGAGTAACACTTAAAATTGCAGTCGCTTTCTCTAAAGGATATTTTTTAAATGAAGCAATCAAAGCCGCTGTGTCATTGCCTCCAATACCGACAACAACAGGCACCCTGCCATTTACTTTATTGTAAGTACAATCCAATACTGCTAACTTTTCTTCGAAACTTAATACAACAGATTCGCCAGTAGTGCCTAAACTAACTACATAGTCTACTCCACCAGCAATCTGGATATCAATTAATTTTTCTAACGCATCAAAATCAATTGATTTGTCTTTTTTAAATGGTGTAACTAATGCAACACCTGTTCCTTTTAGGGTTTGTCTTAACATATTGGAGTTTATCTTTAAGCTTCCTCCCAGAAGCCCATTTTACTATATTTTTCGATTCTGTTTGCTACTCTTGTCGCTGGAGCAATATCTTTTACCTCATCCAAGGCTTTGATGATTTGTTTTTTTAACATTTCAGCAGCAGCAGCATAATCCCAGTGCGCACCACCCAATGGTTCTTGAACAATCTCATCTACCAATCCAAAGCCCTTCATATCATTGGCTGTTAATTTCAATTGCTCTGCAGCCAACTCTTTTTTATCCCAGCTTCTCCAAAGGATAGAGCTGCAACTTTCGGGAGAAATCACCGTATACCAGGTATTTTCCATCATTAAAGTCTTATCGCCCACACCTATTCCCAATGCACCACCACTAGCCCCTTCGCCAATGATGACAATCACGATAGGCACTTTTAAACGGATCATTTCATAGATATTACGAGCAATTGCCTCACCTTGGCCTCTTTCTTCGGCTTCTAGGCCCGGAAATGCACCTGGAGTATCAATCAAGCAAACCACTGGTTTATCAAATTTTTCGGCCAATTTCATCAATCTAAGGGCTTTTCTGTACCCTTCTGGGTTCGCCATACCGAAATTACGCATTTGCCTCATCTTGGTATTAATCCCCTTTTGCTGTCCAATCATCATGACCGTTTGGCCATTAAATTCGGTAAATCCACCCACCATGGCCTTGTCATCTTTTACATTACGGTCGCCATGAAGTTCGATAAACTTATCACACATTAAGTCGATATATTTTAAGGTATAAGGCCTGTCTGGATGACGGCTCAATTGCACGCGTTGCCACGGGGATAAGCTTTCTGTGATTGCTTTACGCTTTTCTACTATAGACTGCTCCAACTGTTCGATGGTAGCATTTAAATCGATTTTTGGATTCTTCTCGGCCAATTTCTTGGTCGCATCAATCTGCTCATATATTTCTTTAATTGGCTGTTCAAATTCTAAAAACTGTCTATTTGGGTATGCTGGCATAATTTTGAATTAGGTTGTAAAAATAATACATGATTTTTTAATAAAAGATTTGTTTAAAAAACTTCTTTACCCTTATCTTTGCAACCCGGAAATAGGAAACTGGTTTCGGAGTTCTTGGATCGGTAGTTCAGTTGGTTAGAATGCCGCCCTGTCACGGCGGAGGTCGCGGGTTCGAGTCCCGTCCGGTCCGCAAAAGCCCTTAACTTTCAATGAGTTAGGGGCTTTTTCGTT
>CAZAOF010000205.1:0-2170 GCA_964486665.1 uncultured Sediminibacterium sp. | reverse complement strand
AGAACATGGGGTTGCGATGTTATCAGGTATTTTAAAAAGCGAAAAGGCTGTAAAAATGAATATCTCAATTATTAGATTATTTATTGAGATGAAAAGGACCTTAATTAAAAATGCAAGCATTAAGGGACAATTACAAGAGTTGCGAGAGCGGATTGGAGAACATGATATTCAACTAAATAAAATATATGACACAATTGAGCACTTGCTTGATTTGTCAATTCGTAGAGTAAAATGGGAGGATAGAGGCAAGATAGGATTTAATGAAAATAAAAAGTAACTATAATTGCCAGAATTTAAAACGTCAGACGCATCACATAGTCGTCCATAAAAAAGCCATTCCCAATATTAAACTTGAATTCAGCCTCTTTTACAAATCCATTTTTCAAGTAAAAGGTATAAGCGGTATTATGCTTGTTCACTTGTAAGAAGATTGATTCAGCGCGCGCATTTTTTGCAATATCAATTACTTTTTCTAATAAAGCTTTTCCTGAGCCTGTACCTTGCGCAGTAGGGAGGATATATAGTTTATTCAACTTGAAAGCTTTTTGATGTGTTTGCTTAGTTGAGTTATCGTGTTCTTCTTGGTCTTCACTCACCGAACAGAATCCAATATCTGCGCCATTTAAATTAGCTATGAAAAACTGATGGCCGTTTTCAAATTGTTCTTTAAGTGATTGGTCGCTATACATCCAATCCAGCATAAATTCAATCTGTTCTTGAGAAATGATATGTCCATAGGTACTAGGCCATGTGCGCTCCGAGATAGATCGTATTAATGCTCGATCATTTAAAGTGGCTTGTCTTATATTTATTTCACTCATGGAATGGGCTATAACAATTGAGTCCCCAAAAGGAGACTCAATTCAATGTGATTATTTATAGTTGTGTCAAACTCTCTTCGATTGTTTGAATCCTTGCAAGTGCATCTGCTTTCTTTTTTTGTTCTATTGCAATCACTTCTGGTTTTGCATTTTGAACAAATTTTTCATTTCCTAATTTCTTCTCTACACTTTCTAAGAATCCTTTTTGGTGTGCTAAGTCTTTTAATAAATTTTCTTTTAAGCTAGCAGTATCAATTGCCTGATCAGCCACTATATAAAATTTATCTTTTTCTAAAGCCACTACAATACTTGAGCCAATTGCTACATTCGCATAAGAGATTGACTTCGCATTGATCTGCTTCGCTAAAATATTTTGAATACGCTGGTAAGCAGCATTGTTATCGGATTGAATATGCAAGTCAATCGAATCCTTAGGTTTGATTTGATTTTTGTTTCTCGCATCACGAAGGGTAGAGATGACGTTTTTCAAAAGCACACCAGCATGCAATACAGATTCATCTACTTTGTCAATAGGTGCTAATTCTTTCACACATAAATCTTGGTTTTGCGCTTTTAGTGTGTGGTGAATTTCTTCGGTAATGAAAGGCATGAAAGGATGAAGTAGTTGTAACAATGCATCATAGAATTCAACACTCTTTTCAAAAACACCTGTATGAATAGGTTGTTCAAAACCTGGCTTGATCCATTCTAAGTACCAGCTACAATAGTCATCCCAGATTAATCCGTAGATCGTTTTCAATGCTTCACTCAAACGGAAAGTCTTTAGCATTTCATCTACCTCTATTTGTGTAGCAGATAATTTAGCCTGGAACCAATCCATCGCAAAAGCAGCATCTTCTGGGATAGCACCATCCTTGCTTTGACGTGGCTCCCACATTTTCAATAGCTTAGTGGCATTCCACAATTTACTATTGAAGTTTCTGCCTTGTTCTAGTGTGGATTCATCAAATAATAAGTCATTACCTGCAGGGGATGCAATCATGATACCAAAACGAACCGCATCGGCACCATATTGGTCTATCAATCCTAATAAGTCCGGAGAATTCCCTAAACTCTTACTCATTTTACGTCCTTGCTTATCACGCACAATCCCTGTAAAGTAAACATCTTTAAAAGGAATCTTGCCCATATATTCTTCACCCGCCATGATCATTCTAGCTACCCAGAAGAAAATAATTTCTGGAGCAGTTACCAAAGTGCTAGTAGGGTAGTAATAATTAATTTCTGCATTGTTTGGATTGGACATGCCTTTGAATACTTCGATAGGCCATAACCAACTACTAAACCAAGTATCTAAACAGTCTGCATCTTGGTATAATTCTTTGCCC
>CAZAOF010000204.1:0-2208 GCA_964486665.1 uncultured Sediminibacterium sp. | reverse complement strand
TGTTTTAAGAATTCCCACTGATTCATGTTGGCGTCCTTATGAATCTGAAAACTTTTTGGAATAGGGAAAGCGGGTAGGAGGATGTCCTTCTTTAAATTCAAGACTTCCACTTTATCTACAATCGCATTGGTGTTGTCGATGGACTCAGGGATATCACTAAACAACTCAATCATTTCGGATTGGGTCTTGAAATAAAATTCGTTATTTGGAAATTTAAATCTTCTGTTTTTAACTTGTAATTCATCGTTTACAAAATCATCAAAACCAGGGGTGGCTTGCTTTTCTCCTGTATTAATACATAGCAAGATATCATGTGCATTCGCATCATCTTCATTAATATAATGACTATCATTGGTGGCAATCACATCTACCTTATGCTTTTTTGAAAACTTAAGTAGGGTATTGTTGATGATTTCTTGCTCAGGAATTTTATGCCTTTGGATCTCGATATAATAATCTTCTCCAAATAAATCTAGCCACCATTTGAATTCTTTTTCAGCCGCTTCTTCGCCTTCATTTAAAATGGCTTGAGGAACATGCGCGCCAATACAACAAGTAGTGGCAATGATACCCTCGTGGTATTTTTCTATCAACTCTTTATCAATTCTTGGATACTTACTATACATACCCTCGATATAACCCAAAGAAGTTAATTTAATGAGGTTCTGATAACCCACTGCATTTTTTGCCAATAACACTTGGTGAAAACGATTGTCCTTATGTTCCTTTGTAAATTGTTTGATATGTCTATCCTTCACCACATAAAACTCACAACCAACAATGGGCTTCACTGTAGGGGCTAAAATATCTTTGCCATTGGCATCTTTGCCAACCACTTTTGTATTTTTCCAAGCCTGACTTACAAAATTAAATGCGCCAAACATATTACCGTGGTCGGTGATCGCCAAAGCAGGCATTTCGTCTTTGATGGCTTTTTTATATAGTCCATCTATAGAAGCGGCACCATCCAGTAATGAATATTGAGTATGAACGTGTAAATGTGAAAATTTGGGCATTTTGGGTATCGGGATAAGGCACAAATATCGTAAAAAAGGGGGGCTTGAACGCGCTTAATTTTCCACAAAAAACGGTTAAAATAATGCAAACTGACCCAATTTTAAGGTTCTTGACTTATCTTGCCACAGATGCAAAAAGGGACAAAATCAATTGTAGGACTATTACTTGTAGCTTTGACTTTATCAAGCTGTACCAGTTTGACTAAGTTTAAACAATCTGTACAAGTAAAAACAAGTCAATTTAAAGCGAAGCCAAAGCGAAGTTTGCCGGCGGTAGCGGCTGTGCCTGAATCAGATAATGAATCCATTGAATTTTTAGATAATATTTCGGTTAAACCTGGTAGGGTGTATTTAAGAAAAGCATCAGATGCTTTAGAAGCCGAGCCCGTTTTGACTACTGTAGTTCGTACAGACAAAATGCCGGACAATTTAACAGATCTAGAGAAAGCCAATTGGTTACAATTAAAGTATTCCATCAAAATGGATATTGCTGTTGAAGAAATTAATAATATCCCTTTATTAGAAAAAATTGATGAGTGGTGGGGTACGCCTTATGTTTTAGGAGGCTCCAGTAAAAGAGGAGTGGACTGTTCTTATTTTACATTAGATGTGATGAACGCCATTTACAATACGAGTCTCAAAAGAACTGCGGCGGAACAATATGAGCAAAGTGAAAAAATCGATTGGACTGAATTAAAAGAAGGCGATTTGATTTTCTTTAAAACAGACGGTAGTCGTTCCATTTCACATGTAGGTATTTACATGACCAATAATAAGTTTGCGCATGCCTCCACTAGTCAGGGAGTAACTATTAGTGATTTATCTGAGCCTTATTGGCAAAAAAGATTGTACAGTTTAGGTAGAGTATTGAAAAACTAATTGACCTGCGCTAATCGAATATAGTATTGACTTTCGATCGTTTTTACAAAATCTTGTAGGTTAAAATTAGGCTCCTTTATTAACCTTTGTTGAGGCTGGTAATCCATTGGAAGTAAGCTAACCATTTTACCTAAATAATTAAAATGAAGTGGTAGATTAAAACCAGCAACACAATCCTTCCATTCGTAGGTGAATATTTTTTCTTTTTCGTTGTATTGATAACTTAAAACAGGAATTTGAGTTGTTCTTAGGTATTGATCAAATACTTTTTGAAAGCCAAAATTAGCACGAAGTGAAATGTAATTTTCTACTT
>CAZAOF010000203.1:0-2218 GCA_964486665.1 uncultured Sediminibacterium sp. | reverse complement strand
GAAAGCTTAAGCATGGCAGGTATCGAGAAAAAAGTAATTGAATTAGCAGGTAAAGCAAGAGATAGTAAGTTAACTGCAGAAGAATTAACAGGTGGTACATTTACTATTACCAATGGTGGTGTGTTTGGAAGTTTGATGAGTACACCTATCATCAATATTCCTCAATCTGCTATTTTGGGAATGCATAAAATTCAAGACCGTCCTATGGCAGTGAATGGTGAAGTGAAAATTTTACCAATGATGTATTTAGCATTAAGCTATGATCATAGAATCATAGATGGACGTGAGAGTGTAGGATTCTTAGTTCGCGTAAAAGAGTTGTTGGAAAATCCAGCACTTTTATTAATTGCAAAAGATCCTGTAGCAAGTTTATTAGAATTATAATCACAAGAAAAATAAGTAAAAGAAAGTCATGCGAAACATGACTTTCTTTTTTATAGTATGACGCATCAAAATCAACATCAAGAAGTTGCTCAAAAGTTAATCACTGCTTATCAAGGCCCTGAGCCATTGGCTGCCTATTTGAAAAAATATTTTGCTGCGAATAAAAAACATGGTAGTAGGGATCGAAAAAGTATCAGTGCTTTCTGTTATGCTCATTTTAGGGAAATGCATGCTAATTTCCCTTTACAGGAAGCTATTTCAAAGGAAATAGATATCCCTACATTTATCCATTCACATACAATACAGCCTTTATTATTCATACGTATCAGGCCTTGGCAAAAGGAGAAAGTGGTTGCAGCTTTACAAGCAGCTTCCATTGACTATACGGAGATCAACGAACATTGTTTTGCGTTTTCTAATACCACTTCTTTACAAAATGTATTGGCACTGAATAAAGAGGCAGTGATACAAGATTTAAATTCGCAGGCTTTAGCTGAATTATTAAGTCATGTGCCCACCAGTATGGAAATGCCCATTCAGGTCTGGGATGCATGTGCTGCGAGTGGTGGTAAAACAATTTTGATGTTTGATACTATGCAAAATATTCGGATGCATGTATCAGATGTAAGAGAAAGTATTTTGTTCAATGCTGATAAACGATTGCAAGAAGCAGGCATTCGTCCTGCTAGTGTACAGGTGATTGATTTAACTGAAGCCTTTGATATTAAGAAGCCATTTGATTTTGTCTTTGCGGATTTGCCTTGTTCTGGTTCAGGAACATGGGGTAGGACACCGGAGCAAATCGCTTTTTTCAAAAAAGAAAATCTTACAATGTACACTCAGTTGCAATCTAAGATCATCGCTAATATTTTACCTACAGTAAAATTAGAGGGGCATCTTTTAATCGCAACCTGTTCTGTTTACGCAGCAGAAAACGAAGCACATATAGCAGCGATTCTTGCACAAGGTCAATTTGAATTAATTGAGCAGAAATATTTTAAAGGGTATACTCAACAAGCCGATACTTTGTTTGGTGCTATACTAAAACGCCGCTCTGTATAATTCCTCCAGCAACTACATCGTCTCCTTCATAGAATACAGCACTTTGTCCTGGCGCAATACTTTTTACATTTTCGTAGAACCTAGCTTGTACACCATTATCAGTATGAGATAGTTGACATAATGCACCACTATCATGGTACCTTATTTTTGCCATCAACTCCATTGATTCTGGTAAATGATCGTATTTGATCCAATTCATTTTAGCGACTAACATATCGTTCTTATCTAAATCAGCTTCATCTCCAATCACAACTATATTTTTAATTGGATCAATAGCCGTGACGTAAACAGGATGGCCCATTGCTAATTCTAATCCTTTTCTTTGTCCAATGGTATAGAATGGATAGCCTTTATGTTTTCCTAATCTTTTTCCTTTTGTATCTACAAACCATCCACCATTTACTTTTTCTTCTAAACCATCTACGCGACGTTTTAAGAAGCCTCTGTAATCATTGTCTGGTACAAAACAAATTTCATAGCTCTCGCTTTTTTTAGCCAATTCTGGATAGCCCATATCAATGGCCATTTGTTTGATATCCTTTTTATGCATACCCCCTAATGGAAGAATCGTTCGCTTTAGTAAGTCTTGGTCCACACCCCATAACACATAGCTTTGGTCCTTTGTTTCATCCAGCCCTTTTGAAATGACATAGCGTCCATTGGTATGTTGACGCACTTTTGCATAGTGACCAGTTGCAATAAAATCGCAACCCAATGCATCTGCTCTTTTTAATAAAGCACGCCATTTGATGTGGGTATTACACATCACACA
>CAZAOF010000202.1:0-2263 GCA_964486665.1 uncultured Sediminibacterium sp. | reverse complement strand
TGATGAACAGAAGAAATATCCGAATTAAAGTAATGCAGGTCATGTATATGTTAGACGCCCAAAATGTGGCAACTGCAGCTGGCCTTTTACAAAGGGAATTTGACAAAACTCGTAACTTATTCGTTTACTTAGTTCATTTAGTGCATCAGATAGCACGTTATGCAGAGATAGAGGCCTTACAAAGAGCGTCTAAAAACCTTCCCAACCAAGCAGATCTAGAAGTTAATATTAAGTTAGCCGGCAATTCAGTTGTTTGGCAAACCTTAGAATCCGAAAAATTCAAGCAGGCGATTGAGCTTGTTAAGCCTCATCAATGGATAGACAATGACTTGGTAAAGGCGTTATTTCGTCAATTAGTAGCTTCGCCTGAGTACCAATCTTATGTTAGTGAGGACAATAGAGAGAAGTCCAAAGAATCAGCCATTTTAAAGTTCATTTTTGGTCAATTGATCTTGAATTCAACCAATGCTGTTGAAACGATTGAGTCACATTTCTCTAACTGGGACGACGATGGAGATATGATTATTGGCTTTATGCTGAATTATTTCCAAAAGCCAGGTTCAGTTGATTTCTTGGACTTAGTAGGAGATGAGAAGATGAAATTCGCAAAAGATTTATTAAGAACAGCTATCGAGAAAAAGGATGTCACAGAGGGGTTGATTGTTCCTAAATTAAAAAACTGGGATCCAGAACGTATCGCAGTGATTGATATGATCTTATTAAGACTGGGTGTTTGTGAGCTATTGTATTTTGACACCATCCCAACAAAAGTAACCATCAACGAATACATCGATTTAGCTAAAGAATATAGTACAGAACAAAGTGGCCATTTTGTCAATGGAATCTTGGACAATATTCATAAAGAATTAGTGTCGACTGGTAAAATTCAGAAGATAAGTCATAAAGCAAAGTAATTGGTTTGCACTATCTTTGTATTCAAGTTTAAAACATAAACAAAACAAAATGACACAAATTTTATTACAGGCGCCTCAACAAGGTGGAACTTTTCAATTGATCATGTTAGGTGGTATCATCTTAGTTTTCTGGTTTTTCATGATCCGCCCACAAGCTAAAAAAGCAAAAGAACAAAAGAAGTTTATTGACAACATGCAAAAAGGCGACAAAGTAGTTACTATTGCTGGAATACATGGTACAATCAATAAAGTAAACGAAGACAATACCATTCAATTGGAAGTGAGCCCAGGTAGCTATTTAAAAATTGAAAGATCTTCTATTAGCTTAGAATGGTCTCAAGCAATTAATAAGTAAAAAAATGCTTTTATAATACAATCCGAAATTAGCCTCCAATAAAATGGAAACTGATTTCGGATTTTTTATTGGAATGAATCATGACAAAAATAATTGGTTTAACAGGAGGGATCGGATCCGGAAAATCGGTCGTAGCGAAAGTCTTTGCTACGCTGGGTATACCTGTGTTCAATGCCGACGAGGAAGCCAAGCATATCATGCAAACCAGTCCAGAAATAAAAGCAAAATTGATTGAACAGTTTGGGCCAGCTATCTACAATGAGTCTGGGTTACAAAAAGATGCTTTAGCTCAACTTGTTTTCAACGATCCCTTTCAATTACAGTTGCTGAATGCCATTGTGCATCCTGTGACGATACAAGCAGCGAAGGATTGGGCAGCTAAACAAACTAGTCCTTATGTGATTAAAGAAGCCGCGCTCATTTTTGAATCTGGGTCTTCTGCTGGTTTGTTTAAGGTAATAGGTGTGACAGCGCCATTGTCACTCAGAATACATCGAGTGATGCAAAGAGATAGCATTACAAAGGAGCAATTGGAAGCACGTATGCGCAATCAAATTTCGGACACCATCAAAATGCGTTTATGTGATTACGTCATTCATAATGACAATCAAGAAATGGTCATTCCACAGGTTTTGGAAATCGACAAGATGATAAGACAAGCAATTGAAGCAGCTTCAAAATAAATAACACAACTTCAATCTTTATAAAAGAGCTTAAGTTGCTTAAGCTGGCTTTATAATTTTGTAACACCAACGTTTTAATCTTCCTTCAAAATCAAATGGGGTAGTCGCTTTTGTGATATCTTTTATTTGATCTGATTTTATTTGCTCAGCATCTAAAATAAACTGGGTGAAGTTGGTACTGAAATAAAGGATCCCTCCAGGCTTCATTGCTTTTAGCATATCATTGATCAATTCTACATGGTCTCTTTGAATATCCAAAATATCCTTCATTCTTTTACTATTGCTAAAAGTAGGAGGATCCATCACCACTA
>CAZAOF010000201.1:0-2298 GCA_964486665.1 uncultured Sediminibacterium sp. | reverse complement strand
GTTTTTTCTAATTTCTCGTAGTTAGCAAAAATGAACAACTTGTTTTTGATAATTGGCGCACCAATTCTGAAACCTCTTGTTTTTTCGCTGAACTTAGATGGAGTAACTTTTACGCCATCTGCTTTGCTACCATTATAAGTAGATGAGTTGTCTCTTTCAAATTGATAGTAAGAACCTTCAATTTCATTTGTACCCGATCTAGTAACTGCGTTGATACCAGCACCAGTAAAACCTGATTGACGGATATCAAATGGAGCAATATTCAATTGTAATTGCTCGATCGCGTCTAAAGAAATTGCTGAAGCGCCAGTTCTACCTCCAGCTTGCGCTGATGAACCTAAACCAAAACCATTGTTAAACTGAGATCCATCAATGGTGAAATTATTTAAACGAGAATCTTGTCCTCCAAAACTAGAACCATTACCATTTGAGTTGTACTTAGTAATACCATCAATTGTTCTTGGTCCTGTGATTGGAATGTTTTGCAATTCTCTTCTTCCGAACTGTTGTGCAGTACCTGTTCTTTCTTTTGAAAATAGGCCGTTTCTATTGCTAGCAACTACCACTTCTTGTAAACTAGAACCTGTTGCGTTTAACACAAAGTCAACATTAGTTGCCACACCTAAGTTGGTGCTCACTTCTGTTGCTTGATCGTTTTTGTAACCAACAAAGCTCGCTGTTACTGTAAATGGTCCTCCAACTCTTACAGCTGGGAACACATAAGCACCTGACTTGTTTGATACGGTTTTGTAAGTTGTACCTGTTGGAACGTGCGTTGCAACAACGGATGCACCAACTAGTGCTTCTTTTTTTTCATTCACAACAACACCAGAAATGGTTGATGTGGTGATTTGAGCAAAACTGACGATGGTCATCATACAGCTTGCCAAAAACAAGATTGTTTTTTTCATTTGTTTGGATTTGATTTCAAAATGCTTGCTTAAAATCAACAAGAAAGTGGCTGAATCTTGAATTTGCCAAAAACTTGTTAAAATGCTGCCGCAAAGGTAATTGGTTGCTGTTAGTTTTTGGTGTCTTTTGTCACCTAAATGGAAAGATTTAATACTAACGTAACATAGCATTGGTGCTATATCTCCCAAACTGTTTCATTTTTAGTAATAATTAGCGCATAATCCTATACATATATTGATGTTTTTTATATGTATTAAATTGGCTATTTTCTTAGACTATTTTATAACTATTTGTTAATATTTGGTTTATATTCGTACTCAAAATTTAAAATCAATCACATGAGAAAAGTTGTTTTATTGTCTTCTCTTGTCTTTTGTTTTGCACTTCAAGTATTGGCACAGGGTTCTAAAAGAATCTCTGGAAAGATAGTTGATATAAAAACTAAGCAAGGATTAGGAGGCGTAACTGTGAACGCTGGTAAAGTGAATGCTTTATCTGATGCAAATGGTAATTATCAAATTAGTGTTACAGATCAAAAATCTATCAGCTTTAGTATAGTTGGATACGATAAGTTATCTAAATCTATCGGCAATGCGACTACAATTAACGTAGAATTAGCATCGGTAGAAGCTGTATTAGAAGAGGTTGTAATTACTGGTTACACGCGTGAGAGTAAATCAAAATTCGCGGGTGCCGTAACTACAATTAGTGGTAAAACTGTAAACGATGTACCAGTAGGTTCATTCGACCAAGCTTTCCAAGGTCGTGTACCAGGTATGTTGGTAAACTCAGGATCTGGTCAACCAGGTTCTAGTGCGCAGATCACTATTCGTGGTATCAAGTCTATCCAAGGAGCTGGTGCACAGCCTCTATATGTATTAGATGGTGTGCCTATTCCTGCATTTGATATGCAAACCCTTAACCCTGATGATTTCGAATCAATCACTGTATTGAAAGATGCAACTGCAGCTGCGATCTATGGTGCTAGAGGTGGTACAGGTGTAATTGTTATTACATCTAAAAGAGGTAAGGCTGGTAAAAATGTAGTGACTTATAAGACACAATACGGTATCACTCAGCGTCCAAGCTTTGCAAGGATGAATTTGATGAATACACGTGAGATGTTGGCTTATGAGGAAAGAGAAAAAATTGCTAACACTCCAGGATGGGTTTGGTCTGCAAAAAACCCTGCTATCCCAGCAGGTATGACTGCAGCTTCTAAGCAACGTTCTTTAGATAGCTTAAGCAACATTGATATCGATTATGCTGACATCTTCTACAGAGAAGGTATCACAAAATCTCATGAATTAACTTTAAGTGGTGGATCTGATAGAACTAAGTTCTTCTTATCTGGTGCTTATTTTGACCAACAAGGTATTGACTTAG
>CAZAOF010000200.1:0-2309 GCA_964486665.1 uncultured Sediminibacterium sp. | reverse complement strand
CAGGAGATGTTTTGACAGTGGATAAAACAAGTTCATTGTTTGACACAAAAGATGCTGGCACAGGTAAAGTCGTAACGGTATCTGGCATTACAGTCACTGGGACTGATGCTGGTAATTATAGTTTAACAAGCACTACTGCAACAACAACTGCGGACATTACACCTAAGCCTATTACAGTGACTGGGTTAACAACATCTAATAAAGTATATGATCGAACCAATATTGCAATTTTAACAGGTGGTTCATTGGTTGGAGTGATTAGTCCAGATGTTGTGAATTTTTCTGCTTCTGGTACTTTTTCTCAGACCAATGTGGGTACAGGAATTTCGATTACATCAACGAGCACGATAGACAATTCGAATTACATATTAACACAGCCAGTACTAACTGCTAGAGATATTACAGCGAAACCACTAACAGTTACAGGAGTAATAACAGCTAATAAAGTGTATGATCGAAATAACGTTGCTTCACTAACTGGAGGTACCTTGGTTGGAGTAATTAGTCCAGATGTAGTTAATTTAACGCAATCTGGAAATTATGCTCAGTATAAAGTTGGAGCTTCAATACCAATAACTTCTACGAGCACGATTGACAATGCTAATTATGAATTACTACAGCCTACATTAATTGCAAGAGATATCACTCCTAAGGTTTTAATGATTAATGCAGTTGCTGATGATAAGTTATTCGATGGTAATAAAAATGCAACCGTTACTTTGTCAACAACGGATCTAATCGGCGGTGATGTAATAACCTTGCCTTATACTTTGGCAGAATTTGATTCGCCTCTAGTGGGCACTAACAAATTAGTTACTGTAAGTGGTATAAATATTGGAGGGATAGATGCAGGTAATTATAGTTTAACAAGCACTTTTGTAACAACGAATGCAAGTATTACGGCACCACCAGTCATCATCTTTGAACTACCTAATGCTTTTACGCCTAATGGTGATGGAAAGAATGATGAGTTGAGAGTGATTAGCAATGCGGGTGTGACCGAATTAAAGAGTTTTAAAATATTTAGTAGAGCAGGTAATTTGGTTTTTGAATCTAGAGATTTGTCCAAAGGATGGGATGGAAGATACAATGGTAATTTACTACCCATTGATATTTATTACTGGACTGCGGTATATGTAGATCGTAACAATGTAACTAACTCTAAAACAGGCACTGTCCTATTGTTAAAATAATATTGAAGTATCTATTTTACATATCATTGTTTTGCTTGATTATTTTTTCGAAAGTAAATGCACAAGAGATTATTTTATCTCAACCTTTTGCTGCTGCACAGTTTTTGAGTCCTGCTTCTGTTGGTAATGGAGTGTTTGATCAACGTATTCAATCTAATTTTAGGAGCCAGGCAATTGGTGGTACAAATTTTGCTAGAACGATTGTGATTGGTTTGGATAGAAAATTTAATCGTAGTGTACGAGAACAATCTAATTACTTAGGAATAGGGGGTCAAATCATTTCAGAACAGCTGATGAATGGGTTATTAAATACCAATCATATAACTGTTAATACTGCGTATCATTTATTTTTAGATGGGGATGAATATTCTAATCTGGCTATTGGACTTGGTTTAACTTATTCTCAAACCAATTTGGATAGATCTAAATTGAGGTTTGGTGATATGTATGATGGTTTTGGTAACTTAACTGGTAATCCAACGACGGAAGTTTTCTTATCCAATCCTGCAAAATTTGCAGCCAATACTGGATTTTTATATACAAGACATTCTACCAATACTTTTTTGCAGTTAAGTGCCAATGGATTCTTTTTTTCAAAACCTGATATCACCAATTCTCCTTTTAATGAAGCAGCAGGTATGCGTTCCGCAGTATTTTTGAATGTAGAAAAGTATTTTAATGAGGACTATACTTATTTAATTCACGGTGCTTTTAGTAGTAGGAATAAAGAGAATAGTTATGTAGCAGGTGCTAGTATTTCTTTACCTATTTTATGGAAGTTTGATCAGGACAGAAGATTGTATTTGGGTTGTTATTATCGTGTAAAAGATGCCATCATTCCAACAGTCAATATCATGATGAACGATTATATATTTGGGTTGAGTTACGATATTTATAACAATGGATTATCTGCTGCAGGGATTAGATCTAATAGTTTTGAATTAACTTTTTCTAAATCTTTTGGGAAACGCAAACAGGAATTAATGCGTACTTTATTTGACTAGTCAATGGTTTAAAAAACAATCGAACAGTTCACCCATTCAGGATCAAAATTGGCATTGTATTTTTTGTAGAAATTGATAGCAGGTTCGTTCCAATCTAATACTTGCCAGTTCA
>CAZAOF010000199.1:0-2310 GCA_964486665.1 uncultured Sediminibacterium sp. | reverse complement strand
ATCAAATACGACTATTGGTACTTATCGTGTAACAAGTCGTACTTAGTAAACTTAGCGTCTAACTCGTCATACAATTTTTGGTTTGCTCTGTTCTTATCTCTTTTAGCAGCATATAAAGTTGCCAAGAAATCTACTGATCTAGCTGCTACGTTCTTCTCATTTCTGGTCAAAGTTTCTTTGTCTTTTACGATATTGAAGGCATTTTCGATCCATTCTATCGCCTGGTCAACCTTCGCCTTCATTGGTGCATCTAGGGCTAAATTTAACTTTTTGATTGAATCTTGCTGTGCTTTGAAACTAGCATCAAAAGCTAATTTTTTCTTTGGGTCTTTTGGCGCAGCTGGTTTATTCGCGTTTAACTTCTGTAAAGACCTAATGTTATTGCTATACTGGTCATCTAAAACAGTGTATTGGTTGTAATAACTAATACCCACGTTGAAGGCAGCTGCAAAGTTTTGAGTGTTAAACTTATAGGCTCTCATATAAGCATCCGCCGCTTTATCTAAGAAGTAATTGGCTTTCTCATCAGACAAACCTTCTACGTTCTTTGAAGACATAAACATATCTCCATACATTTGACACTCCGTTTCATTTAAAGTGTTTGCACTCACTTGAGCCTCATAAGCAGCTACTTTTTCATCTGCGCTTAAATTTCTATCAATGTAATCTGCTCTGAATTCGAACCATTTTTCCTCTGGATAGTTCTTTTCACAAATAGTATAATATTGATCAAACAACGCTTTGTCTTTTCTTTCTGCAGCTTTAATCAAGACATATTTATAGATATCAATCACATCTGCAGACTTAATTCCTGCATTAATCATTCTAGTGTAATGCTTCAATGTAACATCATCATTGCCTGCATTTTGATTAGAATAACCCGCATACATCAAAGTAGTTGTATCAAAAGGTTGTTTGTTACTAGACCATCCATTCGTAAAAATAATATCACTCAATAAAACTCCTCTATCAAAATTTTCAGCAGCTACTTTCCAGTTTTTTTCACCAAATGCAGCTACACCATCTTTAAAACTTTTGATATATACTTCAAAAAACGGTTCTTGACCACTCTTTTTTGCTAAAACAAATCCTGTATCTGATTTAATATAGTCTTGTAAACTACTATACAATTTCTCTGCAGCATCTGGATATTTTGCAGCTGGATCCTTAGCTAAACCTGCATAAATCTTTGATTTCCAGTAATAACCTTCAGTTGTTGTTTCTAAAGCAGCTTTTTTGGCTATCACCTTCTCATATTCTGTTTTAGCCTGCTCAAAGTTGTTTAAAACTAAGCTTGTCTCTACTTTTTTAAAGTCTTGAGCTAAAGCTGTTTGCATCAATGTCATCAAGAACATTGCACCAATCCATTTTTTCATAATGATTATTTTAAAGTACTAAAGTTATTAAATTTATGCTTCTGGCGTATCATCGCCTTCGTTATTAAGTGTATCGTCAATTGAATTATCAATTGAATTATCCGTTTCATCAACTATTGTTGCTGCAGATTGTCCCTCTTCGTTTAACGTATCTTCTGCAACATCTTGCTCCTCAATCTTAGAAGTAGCTGCAATCTCATCGCTTTCATCCAAACGAATCAATTTTACACCCTGGGTAGCTCTACCCGCTTCTCTAATGTCAGCTATGCTTGTTCTAATGGTTACGCCAGACTTACAAGTGATGATCAAATCTTCTTTTTCTAATACATCCATAAGGCCAACTAAGCTTCCAGTTTTTTCGGTAACATTAATCGTTTTGACGCCCTTACCACCACGGTTAGTAATACGGTAATCATCAATTGGAGTTCGTTTACCATACCCTTTTTGACTCACCACTAAGATCGTACGGTCTTTGTCTTCTCTACTAACACAAACCAAACCTACTACTTCGTCTGTTTCGTCATCCACTTCAATACCAGCAACACCTATCGCACCTCTACCTGTTGGTCTAACTTTTTCTTCTGGGAAACGAATTGCACGACCAGACTTAACAGCCATCATTACTTCGTTGTTACCATCTGTTAAACGTGCTGCTAATAATTCATCTCCTTCGTTAATGGTAATAGCATTTACGCCATTTACTCTTGGACGACTGAATTCTTCTAAACAAGTCTTTTTAATAATACCCTTCTTAGTACATAAAATGATATAGTGATTATTTACGTAATCTTTGTCTGCCAAATTACGTACTTCAATAATTGCTTTTACTTTATCGTCTTGTGGCAATTGAATCAAGTTTTGAATCGCTCTACCTTTACTCGTTTTTTCTCCCTCTGGAATTTCATAAACACGCATCCAGAAACATCTTCCTTTT
>CAZAOF010000198.1:0-2316 GCA_964486665.1 uncultured Sediminibacterium sp. | reverse complement strand
CATTAATTAAAAAAGAGTTAACTGGTAATATTGCCCGCGTTAAAGGAAAGGATATTGAATACATGCCTACACCAAGTGTAGACGCCGCTTTACAAGGTAGAGCTGCGGGTGTGTTTGTAAATAGCCAGTCGGGTAAATTAGGCCAAGCAGTAACAGTGAGAATTAGAGGTAACTCTTCTATCTCTGCATCTAGTCAGCCTTTGTATGTATTGGATGGTATTCCAGTAACTTCTGGTGACCAATCTACTTACGGTGGAGACATGAACCCATTGACTGATTTGAACCCAAATGATATCGAATCTATTGAAGTATTAAAAGATGCCTCTGCTGGAGCGATCTACGGATCTCGTGCAGCGAATGGTGTGGTTTTAATCACAACAAAAAGAGGTAGAGCTGGAAAAACTCAAATCACTTTCAACTTACAAACAGGTCAATCAGAGGCAACAAAAAGAGTTAGAATGTTAAATTCTACAGAGTATAATGAGCTAGCGATGGAAGCAGCAAAGTATTCTGATGATGAAGAAGGCATTGACTATACAGATCCTTATAGCTATACACAGTATATGAAGGACATCATGAGTTACCATAGCTATGGTGAGTGGGATAAAGATCCTTCTAAGTCTTATGACTGGCAGGATCAGGCTTTCCAAAAAGGCCAATACCGTCAAGCTGATTTACAAATCAGAGGTGGTAATGATAAAACTAAATTTTTCTCTTCTTTCCAGCATTTAGATCAAGGTGGTACGATCGTTGGTAACGAATTAAGCAGAACAACAGGTCGTTTAAATGTGGACCAACAAGCAAACAGTTGGTTAGATTTAGGTGTTTCTTTAAGCTTATCAAGAACTTATAATCGTCGTTTACCAGGTGATAATGCGTTCTCTAACCCATTACAATCTGCGGCATTATTGCCAATGACTCCTTTCTACGACCCTAACACAGGTTTACCAGCTGGAACGCCTCCAGGTGATGTAAACGTAGGTTTATATTTCAATCCAAGAATTCAAATTGATTATGCGAAGTATGCACAAGATGTATACAGAACATTTGGTAATACTTATTTTAAGGCAAAATTATTACCAGGTTTGACTTTTCAATCTGAGTTTGGTTTAGACTTCTTAAGTCAAAACGAAGAGCGTTACTATCAAACACAAACTGTTAGAAATACAAGTTCTTCTACTGGAGAAGGTACTAACACAGGAGCTTTTGTAACTAACTATAACACCAATAGCTATTTCAATTATACTAAAGTAGCAGGTGTTCATAATTTTGCTGCTACTTTGGGTATGCAATATCAGCAGTCACAAGCAAAGTACAATAGCATTACTGGTATTGGCTTCCCTTCTGATTCTTATCAAAAGATTGCGAGTGCTGCAACTAAGTCTGGTGGTAGTTCATCTCAAACAGATTTTAGATTCTTATCTTATTTCTTGAGAACAAACTATACTTTCAATGAGAAGTATATTGTTGCTGCAAGTGGTCGTATCGATCAGTCATCTAGATTTGGTAAGAATGCAAGAACTGGTTTCTTCCCAGCTATTTCTGCTGGTTGGATTTTATCTAACGAAAAGTTCTTGATGGATAATAAAGTAGTAAGCTTCTTAAAAGCAAGAGCTTCTTACGGTATCGTGGGTAACTCTGAAATTGGTAACTTCCCTCAAATGGGCTTGTTTACTGGTGATGCTGGTTACGCAGGTGCAGCTGGACAACGTCCTTCTCAATTAAGAAACGATGATTTGAAGTGGGAAACAACTAGTCAATTAGACGCGGGTATCGATTTCGGTTTATTCAATAATAGAATTACCGGTGAAATCGACTACTACGAAAAGAATACTTCTGGTTTATTATTAAACGTAAACATCCCTGCTACAACTGGTTTCTCTAGTATGGTAAAAAACGTTGGTAAATTAGAGAACAAAGGTTTTGAATTTGTATTAAATACACAAAACTTAATCGGGGCTTTCAAATGGACTACTAGTTTCAATATCGCTTTAAACCGTGGTAAAGTAACAGATATTCAAGGTCAAGTAATTGAAGGCGGTGTTGGTAGCATGAACCGCGTAATGGAAGGTGAAGCAATTGGTGTATTCTATACTGCAGAGTGGGCTGGAGTTGATCCTGCTAATGGCGATGCATTATGGTATAAGAATACAAAAAATGCAGATGGCACAATCGATAGAACTAAAACTAATGTATTTAGCCAAGCTACAAGAGTCGTAACAGGTAATCCTAATCCAGATATCATCTTAGGTTTAACGAATACATTCTCTTATAAAGGATTTGACATGTCTGTGTTCTTTAATGGCGTGTTAGGTA
>CAZAOF010000197.1:0-2321 GCA_964486665.1 uncultured Sediminibacterium sp. | reverse complement strand
GCATAGTGCAAACGAATCCACTCCACCCCTTCTACATCTGCCAAAGCATTTAATAATTTTGGTAAGGCACGCTCTTTATAGATATCTAACCCGTAATAAGTCAGCTCTTGTGCAATCAACATAATCTCTTTCACACCCTTTTTCACCAAGCCCTTTGTTTCGTCTACCAACTGTTCTATGGTCTTACTTACATGCTGTCCACGCATTAAAGGAATAGCACAGAAAGAACAAGTACGATTACACCCTTCACTAATTTTTAAATAAGCATAGTGCTGAGGCGTACTTAATAAACGTTCTCCTAATAATTCTGCTTTATAATCTGCGTTCAATTGATTCAACATCAAGGGCAATTCCATTGTACCAAACCAAGCATCTACTTCTGGGATTTCAGCAGCTAGGTCGCCTCTGTATCTTTCACTCAAACAACCTGTAACATATACTTTATCTAACTTCCCTTTATTTTTTAAAGCTACTTGATCTAAGATGGTATTCACACTCTCCTCTTTTGCCTTGTCAATAAAACCACAGGTATTCACCACCACAATATTATGATCCAGCTTCTTGTTTTCATGCACTACATCAATATCATTGGCAGCCAATTGCCCACTTAACATTTCACTGTCCACTAAGTTTTTACTGCAACCTAATGTAATGATATTGACCTTGTTCTGTTTTAAAGTTTTTGACTTCATGTATTAATTTTAAAAGAGCCTATTTATTTACTTCGTTAGTGAAGTGGAATACGATGTCTGGATTGTTAGTGATCTCTGTATTTAAGAACCATTCACTTTGTGCTAAATACACAGGTGAGCCGTCTTTATCTTCTGCTGCATTTTGTTGCTTATAACGCAAGAAATCGTTTAGTTTGTTTTTATCATTGGAAGTCAACCAACAAGCTTTGTAAAAAGGCAAAGTTCTAAATTCACAAGCAGCACCATATTCCTGTAATAATCGATATTGGATTACCTCGAATTGTAAATCACCCACACAACCAATGATTTTTTTATTACCACCAAACTGCGTGAACAACTGAGCCACACCTTCATCTGTCAACTGTTGTATACCCTTCTCCAATTGCTTGGTCTTCATTGGGTCTTTGTTGACCAATTCTTTGAAAATCTCAGGTGAGAAGGTTGGTATACCGGTAAAGTAAAATTTCTCCCCTTCCGTCAAGGTGTCTCCAATCTTAAAATTACCTGTATCAAATAAACCCACTACATCACCTGGATAGGCATCTTCCACAATATCCTTGCTACGTGCTAGGAAAGTGTATGGATTCGTAAAACGTACGTCCTTATCTAAACGTACATGCTTATAATATTTATTTCTTTCGAACTTACCACTACAAACACGCATGAATGCAATACGATCACGGTGCTTGGGGTCTAAGTTTGCGTGAATCTTAAAAATAAATCCACTGAACTTATCTTCACCAGCTTGTACTTTACGAACATTGGTCTCACGATCCCTAGGTGTTGGTGCTATTTGAATAAAAGTGTCTAGCATTTCTTGGACCCCGAAATTATTCACCGCTGAGCCAAAAAATACAGGTGCGATCTTGCCCGACAAATAATCAGCAGGATCCAATGCGCCATAAACCCCATCAATCAACTCCACGTCTTCTCTTAATAAATCTGCATCACGATCTCCTACTTTTTGTTGCAATACAGGGCTTGACAAATCTTCAATGGCTACCACATCTTCTTCATCAGCTTTTGTACTTGCAGTGAATAAACGTAAACTCTTATTATGTAAATTGTACACCCCTTTAAATTCCTTACCACTATTAATAGGCCAAGTCATTGGGTGTAAAGAAATTTTTAATTCCGCTTCTATCTCTTCTAATAAATCAAATCTGTTTTTACCGTCACGATCCATCTTATTAATAAACACAATCACAGGAGTTGCTCGCATACTACATACTTCCATTAAACGACGCGTCTGAGGCTCCACACCATTCACAGAATCAATCACCAATATCACACTATCCACCGCGGTTAAGGTTCTATAAGTATCTTCTGCAAAGTCCTTGTGACCTGGGGTATCTAATAAATTAATCAAGTTGCCCTTGTATTCAAAAGACATTACTGAAGTGGCTACCGAAATACCTCTTTGACGCTCAATCTCCATAAAATCCGACGTCGCATGCTTCTTGATCTTATTGCTTTTAACAGCCCCAGCCGTTTGTATCGCACCACCGAATAATAATAATTTTTCGGTCAATGTGGTCTTACCGGCATCTGGGTGAGAGATAATGGCAAAGCTTTTTCTTCTATTAATTTCTTTTTCGTACTTCATTATGCGTTGTTCCTTAAAATCCT
>CAZAOF010000196.1:0-2332 GCA_964486665.1 uncultured Sediminibacterium sp. | reverse complement strand
AATTCAATTTGGAAGTAATACATTTCAGCATAAGTAAAAAAATAAGCCTCAATTTGAGGCTTATTTTTTTGAAAGAAAATTTAGTTGAAACTAATTCGTCTAAAAATGCCGAAAAAGTAATATTTCATCCTGATTAACTGATATCTACAAGCGAAAATCAGCATGTAGTATTCCTAAAGCAGGTTTTATAGCAAAATTCATCTGTCAAGTGCCTATATTTGTATTTGTAAAAACACCTATATGTTAGACGCTATTATCCCATTGATCTCTTTAATACTCTTGGAAGTTATATTAGGAATTGATAATGTAATTTTCATTTCTATCTTATCCGATAAGCTACCAGAGAGTCAAAGAAACAAATTGAGGTATTGGGGACTTGGCTTAGCCATGGTGATGCGTTTGATTTTATTGACATTGATTTCGTGGATTTTAAAATTAGATCAAACCTTATTTGTATTAAGAGATATTAGTTTTTCGGGTAAAGGATTAATTTTAATTGCAGGAGGCCTTTTTTTAATCTACAAAAGCACAGTAGAAATCTATCATAAAACAGAAATGGCACAAGACAGTGACATGCCTAAAGTGCCAAAAGTTAGTAGCTTTAAAAGATTATTAATGGAGATAATTCTGTTAGACCTTGTATTTTCTATCGATTCAATCATCACCGCTATTGGTATGGCGCAGGAGTTATGGGTAATGTATACCTCTGTTATTGTGGCTGTTGTAATTATGGTTTTCGCATCTCAGCCCATCAGTTATTTTATTAAAAAACACCCTTCTTTTAAAATATTGGCATTAAGCTTTTTGATGATGATTGGCATCTCTTTGATAGCAGAAGGTTTTCATTTAGAGATACCTAAGGGGTATATTTATTTTTCCATGGCATTTGCTTTTGCTGTAGATGTAATCCAAATGAAGACGGTAAAATAGTCCTATGCAATCTCCCGTTTTTTTAATTACACCTCCATTTACGCAGTTGAATACGCCTTATCCGGCAACTGCCTATATCAAGGGCTTTTTGAATACAAAGTCCATTCCTAGTATACAGGCAGATTTAGGTATTGAAGTTACTTTAGCCATGTTCAATAAAGCGGGGTTATCAAATTTATTTGAGCAAATTGAATCCTCAAAATTTGAATTAAATGCCAATTGTCAGCGTATTGTAGCCTTAAAAAACAATTATATCAATACCATTGATCAAGTTATATTATTCTTGCAGGGTAAGCTTGATACTATTTCACATTTAATTTGTACTCGTTCTTTTCTGCCAGAAGCGAGTGCATTTGAACAGTTGGACGATTTACATTGGGCATTTGGTGCCATGGGTAAGCAGGATAAAGCAAAGCATATTGCTACCATGTATTTAGAGGATCTTGGAAACTTGATTAAAGAAACGATTGACCCTTATTTTGGTTTTAGTCGTTATGCGGAGCGTCTCGGGAGATCAGCCAATACTTTTGACGAATTATATGAAGCCTTGAATGAACCTGCCACCTATGTTGATACTGTTTTGTTGGCTATTCTTGAGCAACATTTACAAAAAGTGCAGCCTAAACTAGTTTGTCTTTCAGTACCATTTCCTGGTAATTTATATACTTCATTAAGGTGTGGACAGTGGATCAAGCAACACCATCCAAATATCAAAGTAGCGATGGGGGGAGGCTTTGCCAACACTGAACTTCGTTCATTGTCTGACCCTAGAGTATTCGAATTTTATGATTTCATTACATTAGACGACGGAGAAGCTCCTTTAGAGCTATTGATTGAGCATATAGATGGCAAAAAAGAGCTACATGATTTAAAGCGTTGCTTTACATTATTAAATGGTGTGGTTACTTACATCAATGAGTCTATCTATCCAGATTATAAACAACATCAATTAGGTACACCTGACTATGATGGCTTATTGTTGGATCAATATATATCTGTGATTGAATTGGTCAATCCTATGCATAGTTTATGGAGTGACGGAAGATGGAATAAATTAACTATGGCGCATGGATGCTACTGGGGTAAATGTACATTTTGTGATATCTCACTGGATTATATTAAAACCTATGAGCCGGCTACGGCAAGTTTATTGGCAGACAGGATGGAAACTATGATTGCACAGACTGGCCAAAATGGATTTCATTTTGTCGACGAAGCTGCACCTCCTGCTTTGATGAAAGCTTTAGCGATTGAAATCATACGACGTAAATTGGTAGTGAGTTGGTGGGCTAATGTACGTTTTGAAAAAAGCTTTACGCAAGATCTTTGTTTATTATTAAAAGCATCTGGCTGTATTGCAGTGAGCGGTGGGTTAGAAGTGGCATCTGATAGGTTACTTGAA
>CAZAOF010000195.1:0-2333 GCA_964486665.1 uncultured Sediminibacterium sp. | reverse complement strand
GATCTTGATATTGATGATGAATTATTAGAAGACCTTGATTTAGAAATAAACGAAGTTCCAAAGGAAAAGATAGCAGCGGCAGTAGGAAGTCTTGCTACTAAATATGACGCCACTTTAGATTTAAAAAATTACAAGTATCCACATATTAATTTATTAGAGACACATGGCTCTGAAAAAATTGTACAAGATCCAGAGGAATTAGAGACCTACAAAAATCAGATCATCGCAACTTTAAAAAACTATGATATTGCGATTCAACGTATCTCTGCAACGGTTGGACCTACAGTAACCCTGTATGAGATTGTACCCGCTCCAGGCGTGCGTATAAGTAGAATCAAAAACTTGGAAGACGATATTGCTTTGAGTTTAGCTGCATTGGGTATACGTATCATTGCACCTATACCAGGAAAGGGTACTATTGGTATTGAAGTCCCAAATATTCGTAAGTCGATTGTAAGTATGAAAACCTTGTTGGCAAGTGAGAAGTTTCAAACGAGCCAACATTCATTGCCTATTGCAATTGGTAAAAAAATTGATAATGAGAATTTCATTGTGGACTTAGCAAGTATGCCGCATCTATTAATGGCCGGTGCTACGGGTCAAGGTAAGTCAGTTGGGTTAAATGCAATTTTGGTTTCGTTATTATATAAGAAGCATCCGTCTCAATTAAAATTTGTTTTAGTTGATCCTAAGAAAGTGGAGTTGAGTTTATATCGCGTAATCGAAAAACATTTCTTAGCAAAACTTCCTGGTGAGGAAGATGCGATTATCACTGACACTAAAAAAGTAATCAACACTTTGAATGCATTGTGTATTGAAATGGATAATCGTTACGACTTATTAAAAGAAGCAGGTTGTAGAAATATCAAAGAGTACAACGAGAAGTTTACTTCAAGAAAATTAAACCCAGAAAAAGGGCATCAATACCTGCCATTCATTGTTTTGGTAGTGGATGAATTTGCAGATTTAATTATGACAGCAGGTAAGGAAGTAGAAATGCCTATTGCTCGTTTAGCACAGCTAGCAAGAGCAGTGGGGATACATTTAATTATTGCCACACAAAGACCATCTGTTAATATTATTACAGGAACCATTAAAGCGAATTTCCCTGCACGTATTGCTTTCAAAGTATCCAGTAAAATTGACAGTAGAACTATTTTAGATGCAGGCGGAGCAGAGCAATTAATCGGTAAAGGGGATATGTTGGTGAGTTACAACGGAGAAATTACGCGTTTGCAGTGTGCTTTTGTAGATACGCCAGAAGTAGACCGTGTTTGTAATTTCATTGCAGAACAAAAAGGATATCCAGATGCATTCTTGTTACCTGAATATATTGATGAGAAAGATTTAGAGGCATCTGGTTTTGATGCTGGAGATAGAGATAGCTTATTTGAAGATGCAGCCAAATTGATTGTATCTGCCCAAGTAGGGTCTACCTCTTTTATTCAAAGAAGAATGAAATTAGGGTACAATAGAGCGGGCAGATTAATGGACCAATTGGAAGCAGCAGGTATTGTTGGACCTAGCCAGGGCAGTAAACCAAGAGAGGTCTTATACAAATCTGATGCTGAACTATACGATTTCTTGCAAAACTTATCATAATCCATTACGATTATCTATTTTATCCACTGGGATTGTCTATTTTTGCAAAAGTTTGATCACTAGATTTTCCATAGCCCTTTATAAACCCATTATGAGAATAGCCATCATCTGTTTATTGAGTATTTTAACTTTTCAGCTTCATGCCCAGAAAGACCCTATTGCAAAAGCAATCTTAGACAAGGTGGGTGTAAAAGTGAAAACGTCAAAAGGCATTTTAGTAAAGATCCAGCTGGTCTCTAAAAACAATAAAGGGAAAGCCCTAGGCACCAAGTTGATCCAATTAAAGATGAAGGGGGAGAAGTATTTATTAAATGAGGGCAAACTAGAGATTCTTTGTGATGGTAGCTCTATTTACAATTTTGACGGTATCAACACCATTTCTAAGTCAAGTTTGGCAGAAACAGAACAAACCCTTAGCCCTCAGAAATTACTTTCAGGTAATTACGATAAAGACTTCAATTTCAAATTATTAGCTCAAAATACCAGCACAGCTACCATTGAGTTATCTCCGATAGACCGTAAAAAGGGCTTTCAAAAAGTAACTTTAGTGATAGATAAGGTAAAATCTGCCTTATCCAATGCGATTATTTTGGACAAAAGCAACAATATTACTGACGTA
This sequence comes from uncultured Sediminibacterium sp., assembly GCA_964486665.1. GTDB lineage: Bacteria > Bacteroidota > Bacteroidia > Chitinophagales > Chitinophagaceae > Sediminibacterium. The sequence goes on along the minus strand of CAZAOF010000195.1, from coordinate 112 downwards.
AAAGTGGTGTCAATTAACTACACAGCTAGTTTCGAGGATAAATTATTCGTTTTCAACAGGGCAAAATACCCTAAAAACGTAGAAATATTTGACTAAACTATTGATTTAGTTA
>CAZAOF010000194.1:0-2354 GCA_964486665.1 uncultured Sediminibacterium sp. | reverse complement strand
TCATCATTTTTGTTTTTGAGCCAATGTTGATGGCTTATCCAGACACAAGCTTAAGGCATTTGCAATTTCAGTACCATTCTATTGTAGATTTAAATAAAAAACTATTGCCATTTAATAGAGCAGTAGAAATCTATAGCGCTTCTGTCATTGAAGTGCTAGATTCGATCCAACTGCAATACGATATAGCAACTATTTTTAGCTACCAAGAGTCTGGAGTTCAAATAACCTATGATCGCGATAAGGAAGTTTTAAAATACTGTAAGCGTAGCAATATTCTGTGGAGAGAATATCAAAGAGATGGGATTGTAAGAGGTTTAAAGAATAGACTTGGATGGGACAAACAATGGTATGGTACCATGCATGAACCAATCATAAATAACCAATTTTCAATTCATGAAGGACTTGATTTAAAAAATCCATTTCCTTTAACAGAAAAACAAATACAAACATTAGCCGCTTACCCATCTGCTTTTCAACCTGCCGGCGAGACCTACGCTTTTAAGTATTTAACTAGTTTTTTAAATGAAAGAGGTGAAAATTATAGTAAGCATATCAGTAAGCCGCAAGAAAGCAGGTTAAGTTGTGCTCGATTATCACCTTATTTAAGTTGGGGAAATATTTCTGTTAAGCAGGCATATCAATTTATCTATTTTGGTTCAAAGACTTTTCAGCATAAACGCCCATATTCAAATATGTTGTCTCGTCTTAAATGGCATTGTCATTTTATTCAAAAATTTGAAATGGAGTGTAGTTATGAAACAAAATGTGTTAATGCTGGCTATGAATTATTAGCATATCAATCTAATGAATCTTTTCTTAAGGCATGGAAAATGGGGGAAACCGGTTTTCCTTTAGTAGATGCGTGCATGAGGTGTTTACAAGCTACTGGTTGGATTAATTTCAGAATGCGTGCTATGCTTGTGAGTGTTTTATGCCATCATTTGTTTCAAGATTGGAGATCAGGTGTGTACCACTTAGCTCAATTGTTTTTAGATTATGAACCTGGCATTCATTACACTCAGTTTCAAATGCAAGCAGGTACGACAGGTACAAATACCATTAGGATGTATAATCCTGTTAAGCAGAGCTTAGATCACGACCCCAACGGCATCTTTATTAAAACATGGGTTCCTGAATTAGCTGGTCTTCCAAATACATTATTGCATGAGCCACATAAAATGAGTCTTATGGAACAAAGTCTGTATGGTGTATACATTGGCAAAACCTATCCGGCACCTATTGTTGAATTAGATGCTGCAGGCAAGTTTGCTAGAGAAAAAATTTGGGGGATGAAAAAAAACGAAACTGTCAAATTAGAAAGCAAAAGAATTTTAGCAAAACATTGTCGTTAATGAAAAATATAATTTTAAAATTTACTAATGGTTAAGATAGCCTTCGATCCTATATACGCACATCCGCTCCCAGACGATCATAGGTTTCCTATGTTGAAATACGATTTAATTCCCGCTCAGTTAATGCATGAAGGCACTTGTGATGCAGCTCAATTTTTCGCACCAAGCAGATGTAGTAAAGAAGTTGTTTTATTAACGCATACTGAAGCCTATTATGAAAAGCTTCTAGCACAACAATTAACTCCATCAGAGCAAAGAAAAATTGGTTTCCAGCAATCACCAGCTTTGATTCAACGTGAGCTCACCATTATGCAAGGAACAATTGATGTGGCGCTTTCGGCTTTGGAAAATGGTATTGGTTTAAATATAGCTGGGGGTACGCATCACGCATTTGCAGATAGAGGGGAAGGGTTTTGTATTTTGAACGATATGGCTATCGCATCAAATTATTTACTTTCAAAAAACTTTGCCCAAAAGATATTAATCATTGATTTAGATGTGCATCAAGGTAACGGTACAGCAAAGATTATGGAAGGCAATGAGCAAGTATTTACATTTAGTGTTCATGGGGCAACCAACTACCCATTTCATAAGGAACAATCTAACCTTGATATTGGGTTACCTGATGGTACAGATGGGCCTACTTATTTGAAAACTTTAGAAGAGGCCCTTCCTAAATTAATTAAAGAGGTTCGACCTGATTTTGTTTTTTACTTAGCAGGAGTAGATATACTAAATACGGATAAATTTGGAAAATTTAATGTTACGATTGACGAGTGTAAGCAAAGGGATGCTATTGTCTTGAATCACCTAAAACAAAACAAGATCCCAGTTGCGGTTGCATTAGGTGGCGGTTATTCCCCCGATATTAAAGTAATTGTAGAAGCACATTGCAATACTTTTAGATTGGCAATGGATTTATACGGAGGCTGAGAAAATATATATTAAGATTTAATATTTTGTTTAGACTAGTTATCTAAAGGTAATTTTGTAATTAAAAAT
>CAZAOF010000193.1:0-2372 GCA_964486665.1 uncultured Sediminibacterium sp. | reverse complement strand
CCAAAAAGGGCCCGCTGTGCCCTTTTAAAATCATCAGAGATCTTCTTGCGTTTTTTATATTCTATAAAAAAACTAGCAAGAAGATAAGTTTCAGTTCAACTTATTTAAAGTCTCTTGAATTGCAGCGAAATTAGGTAAGTCTCCTGGTGTTGGACAAATTTCTGCATATTGCACTACTCCATTTGCGTCGATCACAAATGCAGCTCTTTTGCTTACACCTTGCATTTCAAATGCTGGGAAAGTTTCATACAACACATCAAAAGCTTTTGCAGCCGTTTTATTAAAATCACTTAATAATGGAAAGTTTAATTTTTGCTCTTCTTTGAATTTACCCAATGCAAATAATGAATCTACTGAAATACCATACACCTGTGCGTTGGTCGTATTGTATGCAGCGATATTATCTCTTACATTACAAAGCTCTGTCGTACAAACACCTGTAAATGCAAGTGGAAAAAATAAAAGGACCACATTCTTTCCTTTAGCATCTGCTAAATGAACTGGATTTTTATCTGTGTCAAATAAAGTAAAGTCTGGTGCGTTCTGTCCGATTGAAATTGGCATATTGTATAGTTTTATAGTTTAACAATTCAAATGTAAAAGGGTTTAGTGAGACCCCATATTATTTTATACTAATTAGTGTTTTAACTGCTCTATTTTTTCTCTTTTCGACAATGCTTCCACTGAATCCATGAGTATTTTATATTCAACAGGATGTCTCTCCAAATAGTCCATAGTGGCATAGAACTGAGCACGATCTACCTTATTCAAATTGAATACTTGTTGGTAATATTTTGCCCTTTCAATTTGAGGTTGAACAGTTGTGTCAACTTGAATTTGCCTTGTGAGGTATTCGTCTACTTGCATTAACTGCCATACAGTAATTTTCATCGTATTCACAGGTAATAAAGTAGCTGATTGATTACTTTTGTTAGCGCAAGCAGCAAGAAAAAAGAGGGCTATGATGCATAATTTTTTCATTCAAAAACTGCTTTATACTTATTAATATTGGTGATATCTATTGCGGAAAGTGTTGTCATTAATTGCTTCTTTGTATTTTTATCTGCCTTAGAGAATAAGTCAGTCAACTCCGTCACCCTACCTTGCATAAAAATTGAAATAGCCATTGAATTAACATTGTCCTCATTTAACTCTTGTAAGCTCATTAGGGCATTTACAATAGATGCTTTAGCATTTTCAGGTTGGTCTACGAGCTGATCTATTCCGTTACGGTAATAGTTGTAGTAAACTTCGTGCAACTTATCAAATCCACTTTTAGTCAAATTATCTATTAAGACAAAACGATTCCTTTGTCCATCATAAGACTTCCAACCGCTAATGCCTGATCCATCGGGCGCATTATACACAACGTTCAATGCTTTACTGAAATGAGGAGCACCTCCGTTTTTTGAAAAAGAATCATAATCTAATCCAATAATTAAATAAGCATAATAAGCTAACGTGGCAGTTAAGTTTGCCTCTAATGGGTCTGCTCTTCTGACATTATTTTCATTAAACTCAACGGGTTGCCCTAACTGATATTTAAATGTGAAACTAGCGTCTTGCATGTTCAACAATGGAGTTGTATAAGTTGCGCCATAAACCGGTCTATTCGCTACAATACTTAATTTTGCGTTATATATCCCGGGTGACACAATAGACTCGATGGTGATATAAAAACTACAATCAATTTTCTCCTCCATAGTAAACACATCAGCAGTCCATTTGCGCTGATTAAGAAAATCTTTTAATTGAGATTGTAGTTGTACAAATATTTTAGGATCTACTTGATTATCCACTTTATTGGTTTGTATGCTTACTATGGCAGCCAACTCCTGTGCTTGTGCAAATGGAGCTGAACTAGCAAACAATACAATGACTAAAAAAATTCTTAAAAACATATTACTTGTTTTATCCCCCTAAAATACAAAAACGTCCCGAATCATCGGGACGTTTTATATTAATTCATTTACAAAATTAACGGAATAGATCTGTGTCCTCATTCTTACGATGATAAATTTTATCATCAATGAACTCAGCTGTAGCCAAAATAGCAGGATTAGGCATACGCTCATAGGCTTTAGAGATCTCGATTTGCTCTTTGTTCTCGTGAATTTCCTCTAAGCTATCTGTATGACTAGCAAACTCTTCTAACTTACTATGTAACTCCTCTCTGATTGAGATGTTAATTTGATTCGCTCTTCTAGAAATAATAGAGATAGACTCGTATAAATTTCCTGTTTTAGCTTTCAATGCTTTCAAACTTTTAGTTTCAACAACGGCAGGTACATTAGCACCCATATGTCTTCTTAATTTACTCATTTTATATTTTTTAAATATTGATCAGTTTGTTTCTTTATTTTTTTTGCTTC
>CAZAOF010000192.1:0-2399 GCA_964486665.1 uncultured Sediminibacterium sp. | reverse complement strand
AAAGCAGCAGGAATTTTTAAGTAATAATGAGTGACCAATTCAATTTATGGTTAAGTTAAATTATCAAAAGCCTACTAGGTCTACTTTTATACTTTGATGTATATTTTTTTCTTGTCCAACATATTTGCAAGAACTGCAAAAAAGGCAATGAAACAAATAGCATATACAAAAGAGCCTACGCGTAAATCACTTGAGATATTTTTGCAAACATGTTGGTAAAACCATGGCAGCGCAGAAGTGTAAACGGGTTCTCCTTTTTCATCCGTATGATCTACCCATCTTAATAAGGCAAGTACACGAGGTAAAAAACCACTGAGCACAAAAATGAACAATGGGTTCTTGCCAAAAACATCAAAGAAATGGCTCCATCTACCTTGGCTATTTTTGAATTCTAACAAATAGATCAACACACTTAATGTGATAATAGCTAAGCCAGAAGTATACAATACATAACTACTTGTCCATATTTTTTTGTTAATTGGGAAACTAAAGTCCCAGATATATCCTGCCAAAACCAATACTACACCAGCTAACAACAGTTGAGCAAGCATCTCAAAACTTTTGCCTTTTGCTTGAATGTATTCTCCCACTAAAAATCCAAAAATCACTTGCACGATTGCAGGTAGCGTACTTATTAATCCTTCTGGATCAAAAGGAACGCCTTCTCCTTTATAGATATGGTTCACGCCTAAGACAGTTTGGTCTATCGCATTGCCAAAAAATCCTGATAAGCTATATGGATGTCCTTGGCTACCCAACAGAAAACTCAACATCCAATAAGCGATTAATATAAGTCCACCAATATAAAATGCCAATTTAGATTTTCCATAATAGACGATGATGGATGCGAAAAAATAACAGAGTGCGATTCTTTGTAAGACACCTAATATGCGGATATTCTCCCATGTTTTTACAACCAAATGTCCATCAGACCATTTAACAAAAGGGCTCCAATTTAAGAACAAGCCAATTAAAAAAATCAGTACGGTTCTTTTGACTACTTTTTTCCAAAATTCAGTCGGTGTTCCCTTTTCAAATTTGGGTATGACAAAGGCCATTGCATTACCCACAGCAAACAAAAAGAATGGGAAAACTAGATCTGTCGGAGTGCAACCATGCCAACTGGCGTGTGCCAAAGGGCTAAAAATATGCCCCCAAGAGCCTGGATTGTTCACAAGAATCATTAAGGCTACCGTTGCGCCTCTAAAAACATCCAATGCGTAATACCTTTCTTTTTGTAACATATTGACCACTTTAGGATTTAAATGTAGCAAGAATCTTGAATGTAACGTTCATGAATGATGAAATTACTTTCTAATATATATATTCAAATTAATATCTTTGTCCCTCATAAAAGACTATGAAAAAGAACATCTTAATTACTGGGGGAGCAGGTTTTATTGGATCGCATGTAGTGCGTTTATTTGTCAATAAATACCCTGATTATCAAATCTTTAATTTAGACGCATTAACCTATGCGGGTAATTTAGAGAACTTAAAGGATATCGAAAAGGCAGCGAACTATCATTTTGTAAAAGCAGATATTTTAGATGCTGCTGCATTGAAAGACATTTTTGCAAAGCATGCTATCACAGATGTGATTCATTTAGCTGCAGAATCGCATGTGGATAGAAGTATCGTTTCACCTTTAGATTTTGTGTACACGAATGTGATTGGCACAGTCAATTTATTAAATACAGCGAAGGAATATTGGAAGGAAGATTTGAGTTATGAAAATGCACATGATGGTACTTGGAACACAAAGAGAGATCATTTGTTTTACCATGTATCAACAGATGAGGTGTATGGAAGTTTAGGGAAAGAAGGCTTGTTTACAGAGACCACACCGTATGACCCGAATTCACCTTATTCTGCTAGTAAAGCAGCGAGCGATCATTTTGTGAGAGCTTATGGAGAGACCTATCATTTACCAATTGTTGTTTCTAATTGTTCTAATAACTATGGCCCTAATCACTTTCCAGAGAAATTAGTTCCATTGTTTATTCATAATATTATCAATAAAAAGCCATTGCCGGTATACGGAGATGGATTGTATACACGTGATTGGTTGTATGTGAAAGATCATGCACGTGCGATTGATTTAGTGTTCCATCAAGGTAAGCGCGCAGACACTTATAATATTGGTGGCTTCAACGAATGGACCAATATCGATTTAGTGAAATTATTATGTGCGCAGATGGATGAGAAATTAGGTAGAGCAAAAGGGGAGAGTGAAGGATTGATTACTTATGTGAAAGATCGTCCAGGACATGATAGACGCTATGCCATTGATGCGACGAAGTTGAATAAAGAATTAGGATGGAGCCCGTCTGTTACTTTTGAACAAGGATTAGCAGAAACCATTGATTGGTATTTGAGCAATGAGGAGTGGTTGACCA
>CAZAOF010000191.1:0-2408 GCA_964486665.1 uncultured Sediminibacterium sp. | reverse complement strand
CTGACTCATCTAGTTTTGTGATTACACCAGTTGCCCCACATAACTTAAACGTACGTTCTGTAGTGGTTCCAGACAGTTCAGTGATTTCATTTGAGATAGAAGGACGAACAGAGGAATTGATTTGCGCATTAGATGCAAGAAAAGAAATTGTACCAATTGGAATTCAGATTGCAGTAAAGAAAGAAGCATTTTGTGTGCACTTTATTAGATTGAATGAAAACAGTTACTTAACGACGTTAAGAACAAAATTGACTTGGGGATTGGATAAAAGAAATTAATCATGCTACATCGATTTTGTATTTTTTGCTTATTGATTGGCATGACGCATTTAGCTCAAGCTCAGCATCTTCAATTATTAGAGAATAGAGGTGAATTTGGATTTTTTATTGGACAAGCAAGTTATAGAGGTGATATCGCTCCAGATCATTTTAAGTTCAATAATATTTCCGGCGGCTATTATAAAAAACAATACAATGATTATGCTGGTTTTAAATTGAACTATGAGCAGATTTATTTAAGTAGCAACGATAGTATTTCAAATAATATCTACGCAAAAAATAGGGGCTTCTTTTTTGCTCGACAATTCAACGATATCAGCTTGACAGGTGAATTTTATTTCACAAGATTTTTGCCAGGTAATAAGGCTTATCGTTTTACACCTTATTTAGGTATTGGTGTTGGTTATCTTTTTGAATCGAAACCATCAAGCTTTGGAATAGATACAATGAGTACAGCACTTCCTCCATTACAAATTGACTCTATCATTTATCCAAACCATAGTGCAAGTAAAGGCATCATTCATTTTCCTGTTCAAATTGGTTTTAAGTTTAATTTGACAAGGCGTTGGAATATTTTTGCAGAAGCGATGTATAGATTTGCTTTATCGGATGAATTGGACTTTTTCCCAGATGGCCAATTGATGGAACACATACCAAAAATTTCATCTGGAAGTGAATTTATGATTGGCGGCCCTTTTGATGAACAAAGAATTGGGGCGGGTAATTATCTTTCTACATACCAAGGGAGTAGATCTGGCAAGGATCAGTTTTTCTCATTTAAAGCAGGGATCTCTTTTAATTTGATAAAGATTTATTCAGAAGAAAAGTTTAAACCTGGTAAAAGGTCAAAATTGGCCAGTCTAAAAGAGCAGGAAGCTGGCCAAGATAAGCCTGGATTCTTTGGCAGACTTAAATTTAAGCGCAATTAACCTACTGATTTTCTTATTTTTGCAACATGGAAAATTTGGATTTAAATAGGCTTCCAAAACATATCGCCATCATTATGGATGGGAATGGCAGGTGGGCCGAGGAGCAGGGACAGGATCGTTTATATGGTCATTATCATGGCGTTATCAGTGTGCGCAAAGTGGTAGAAGCGGCCACTGAAATAGGGATTCAGTACCTCACTTTATATGCTTTTAGTACAGAAAACTGGGATCGACCACAGGCCGAAGTCCTTGGTTTGATGTCCTTATTTGTGGACACAATCAGCAAAGAAGTACCGGATTTACATCAAAATAACATCAGGCTTCATTTTATTGGCAACCTAGAGTTATTGCCAGATGAGGCAAGACAAGCCCTATCAAGTGCTAGTCAAATAACAGCACATAATACTGGTTTACAATTAGTTATAGCGTTAAGTTATAGCAGTCGATGGGAAATCATTCAAGCTGCTAAGACGCTTGGCGAGCAAGTAAAGGCGGGTAAACTGGACCCAACACAGATTGACGAAGCCCAATTTATCCAATCCTTATCAACCAAAGACTTCCCAGATCCCGAACTCATGATTAGAACCAGTGGAGAGCACCGAATTAGCAATTTCCTACTCTTTCAGCTGGCTTATGCAGAACTTTATTTTACTGAGACCCGTTGGCCTGCTTTTGGGAAAGAGGCATTTATCGAAGCGATCATGGATTATCAGTCCAGAGAACGCCGATTTGGTAAAACAAGCGCTCAAATCAACTTAAATACATAAAATTATTCATGTGTTTTTTTGGCTTTTTAACAAAGACTTTGAAATTTTACGAGTAATTTGCGCCTCTTACAAATTATACATATTTAGCCCCACCAGCAGATGCAGAAATTGACCCAGTTTACTATAGGAATACTATCCTTACTTATCTTATCCACTTCTAGTTTTGCCCAAGACCAAAAAGGCCAAGACTCAGTTAGCCAGATCAATGTTAAGTTGCTGGGTATTTTAAATCAGAAAACACCTTCTAAATATAAAATTCGTTCTATCAAAGTAGTTGGTAATCAATTCTTTGACGAAAATTTATTGTTATCTCTTTCCACCCTAAACGAAGGAGACGAAGTGGCATTACCTGGGGGAGATAATTTTGCGAAAGCCATTCGTAAATTAATGGATCAAAATTATTTTAGTGATGTAAGTGTTTATTTGACAGATGT
>CAZAOF010000190.1:0-2421 GCA_964486665.1 uncultured Sediminibacterium sp. | reverse complement strand
GTCCTGATGCGACTTCTTTGAAAGAACAGATCGAATTCAAGAAAGAAGACACAGGGAAGTATGTTTAATTACCAAGCATATTTTTAATTAACCCTTTTGTTGGGACTTTATTTTTTGCAAATATTCAGTTGGAGTAAGGCCAATATGAGATTTGAAAACCAAAAAAAATGTGGATCTGCTTCCAAAACCTGCTTCTTTACCTATGGATTCTATGGTGACTTCTTTGACTACATTTGTATTCAATAGTTCAATCACATTATTTACTCTTAATGCATTGATGTAATTTTTAATGTTATTTTTTGTATTGTATTTAATTAAAAATGACAATTCCCTAGAAGACATTTTCAACTGGTAAGCCAAAGTTTCGATATTTAAATCAGGTTGTTTATATATCTTTTCTGAAATGATATAGTTATTAATTTTATCCCAATCTGGCAATTCTTTCAAAGTGGTTTGCTGAATTTTTTCGGTAAGAACATCTTTATACTGATTGTTTTCTTTTGGATTCATATAGGGTATGCCATATAGAATAAGCGGATTGGCAAACAACTTAATGCCTAAAATGAGCATCGAAAGAGACATTAAAACAGAGCTTACGGCAATGGTAGTTCCTGTTATGTTGGTAATTTTATACATAGCAATGTATAAAACAAGGACCACACTTCCTATATATAATAAACTCATCATACTAGTTAAATGGAACAGCCATTTTTTTACTTCTATGATTTGTTTGTTATAATATCCTTTATAAAAATTGGTATCAATTTTTTGATGCACATACAATTGTTTCCACATAAGGGATAGATAATAAATCCCTTGGAAAATTCGAATGAAATAATGAATGCCAATTGGAAATATTCCATCCTTTTTCATGTAGATCATACTATTGTCTTTTAAGACTAAACGGACTAGTTCAGATTTGTCTTCTAAAGGCATTAAGTAAAAGGGCAATAAGTCAACAATAGAAATTAAAAAGGGGGCTATATGAATTAAATCAGTTTTTTGATACTTGTTTTCATTGTTCAAGACAATACGAACATATAAATATCCTAATGGGAAATACAGGTAATTAAATGGAGCTGCAGTCTTATATAATATTGGAAGGTAGGCTATTAAATTAGTAGAAATTATAATATATCCAAAGATGCAATACCCAGTCACAAAGAAAAAGCAGGCCAATGTTTGATTTGCATGTTTGTAAGTATAGGCAGCATTTTTCCATAATAAATAGGCTGCTAAAAAGGAACAGACCACAGCACCTAAGAAAAATAAATCTGTAATAGAAAATAATGCAGACATTTTGTCAATTAAAGTTGTTGAAATATGGGTTACAAAATTTGGTTCTCAAAATTTATAAATAATAGATTAAGAATTTATATTATGCATACCTAGACAAAACTATTGATTATTATTTAAATAGGTTTAAAATAGTCCTAAAAATACATTTTTAGGACTATGGTTTTACATACATAGTATTTATTAGAAAGTTAGTCTATTACCTTAGCGTACATTGATTTGCGAACAGCAGATTTTGTATAAAGTCATTATGGCATTTATAATACTTCCAGCATTACTATGATTAAAAGGGGAATTTATTGTTTGATTCTAATATGTACACATCAAACCTGTATATATGCACAAGTCATTCTTGCTTCAACGCAAAATAGCACTGGTTTAACTAGTAGTTCATCAAATGGATATATCCTGACTTATAGTGTTGGAGAACTTGCATCTATTGAGCATTTTATAGCACCTAATAATTACATGTTGAGTACCGGTCTTCTTCAAACCTTTTCACCTTTGGTTACTGCTCTAAATGAAATTGCTCCTTTCGAAAGGATGCCAGTAACTATTTTTCCTAATCCAACTTCACAATATCTTCATGTAGCTGCAAATTACAATCAAAGCGGTCAGGTTCAGATACAATTATTGGATGCTCAATCAAAAATTAAATATAAGTCTGAACCAAATTCCATATTTAACCAATTTCAAAAAAATTTGGATATTGGAAACTACCCCGCAGGAGTCTATTATCTAAAAATACAATTTCAACCTAATCTTGGACAAACAAGAGTAGGGGTGTATAAAATTATTAAGTTATAAATATTACTAAACTCACTTTAAATTAAGATGAATGAACTGGAAAAATAATAAGCCTGCATTTTATACTCGTATTTGTGTTATTACTTTAGTGATGAATTTATTTGTTATGCAAACTATTTATGCTCAAAACACAGGTTTAAATTTTCAAGGAGTGGCAAGAAATCCATCTGGTGTCATTCTAGCGTCTCAGAATATATCATTAAGGTTTTCTATAATAAATACTTCTGCTTCGGGTACAGCCGAATATATAGAAACAAGAATTGTGGCAACTAACGGGCAAGGTGTCTTTTCTTTGGTTATTGGAGATGGAGTTACTTC
>CAZAOF010000189.1:0-2432 GCA_964486665.1 uncultured Sediminibacterium sp. | reverse complement strand
TATCGATTACTTGTGTTGTACCATCCGCAGCTTTTACTTCTACCTTGCCTTTTGATTGTACTTTTCCGTAACCCATAATCACGTCAATCTTATTCTTCTTCATTAAGAACTGAACACCTTTGCTCATCTTATCCGCTACACCACGGCTGCGCTTAATCACCGCTCCAAAATCATGGTTCACTCCAGTAGTTGTTACACCATAATCAGCACTGTGCTTTACGTATTCATACACTTGCGCACTCTTTAATAATGCTTTGGTTGGGATACATCCCCAGTTAAGACAAACTCCACCCAAGCTTTCTTTTTCGATTACAGCTACTTTTAAGCCTAATTGAGAAGCGCGGATAGCAGCAGGATATCCACCAGGACCACTACCAATAACAATTACGTCGTATGCCATATAGATCTATTTTTAAGTGTTTATAGGGTGAAAAAATACCCAGAAAAAGGCAAATGAAAAAACAATTGATGAACTATTCAAAGAAAACACGAACCATCTGGAAAAACCACTTGTTATCATTAGGTCTTTGCTTACTAGACTGGTTTTCATCGTATTTGCTCAAGCCAAATAAGCCGGCCATATTTCCCCCTCTTACCGCAATCTCTAGATATCCCGCCGAGTTAAACCAAGCCATCTTGTCGGCAACAGGAACAGATCCGTAGTTTTGGCTCAATGTTTCAATGGTTTCATTACGGGTAAATACAATCTTAAAGGCTCTTCCTTTGGCATGGAAATCAAACTCTTCCTTACGAATATTCACCACCACATTCTCAAACTGGTCGATGAATAAGATTTGCCCCTCCATCCAATCTGGGCCTAATGTAGGTTGCATTGGGTAGATTTCTTGAATCGTATCTGTCCTCTCACCTGCTTCCTCCAAACTTCCAGATGCAAAGAAATAAGCAATCGCTTCCACCATGCGCTCCGTCATTTGAATGAAAGTACCAGCACCTTTGCAGTCTATTCTTACAATTTCCTTTGGTTTCAAACCCAACATCATGGTCAAAAAGCCATTGTCAGGTGTAATAAAGTAATGCCCATTGTATTGCGCGAACAATAGATGATCCGCGGGATGCTGAAACGCATTCACCATCACCACATGCACGGTGCCAGCAGGATAATACTTAGCTGCGTTATTGAAGATGTACGCCCCTTGTTGGTAGTTCTTGCTCGATAAATAATGTGTGATGTCTGATATGATACAACCTGGAATGGTTGACAATATTTGCCCTTTAACAGCGCCAATGATAAAATCCTCTTGACCAATATCCGATGTTAAAGTTATTAATGGCATATTAAAACACTAACGAATTTATACTCCAGTTATTATATCCAAAACACTAATTTTTATATGAAAATCAATGTATTAAATCAGTTTCAATTATTTAATCAGTTGCCCGTCTTTAAAAAAGAAATTAAACGTTAACTTATCTGCCAATCCTGGAAAAAATTTATTCATGAATACTGCACGCTTCCCCGTGAAAGTAAGGACTAAAGTACGTTTGCGCTTCTGTATGGCAGTGATAATATGTCCAGCACATTCCTCCGAAGACATCATAGCTCCCTCGTCCATCGGCGACTCCCCTTGGGCTTTTGCGTCCTTATTCAATGCGGCGTTTCTAATATTTGAACTTGTAAAACCAGGGCAAACCCACATCACATGCGTGCCTGTATGTAATAATTCTGTTTTAATGGATTCAAGCCAACCGTTTAAAGCAAATTTAGACGCAGAATAACCGCTTCTGCCCGGCAATCCTCTGTATCCAGCAATAGAAGATACGCCTACAATCACCCCTTTTTGTTGCAATATGGCTGGCAAAGCCGCCTTTGTTGTATAGACGGTCCCCCAAAAATTGATATCCATCACCTGCTTCAAGGTTTCTGTCGTCGTCTCTGTAATTAATGCCCTCATACTTATGCCTGCATTGTTGATTAATACATCAATCTGACCCCATGTTGCCACCACTTCGTTGATAAACTGCATACATTCATGCTCTCTACTTACATCAACTCCTTTTAAAAATAAAGGTGCACCCGGGTGTTGCTGTGCTAATAATTGTAATTTATCCTGGCTTCTACCGCAGGTTGCTACACGTGCGCCCATGGCTAAAAACTGCTCTAGCAAGGCTTTTCCGATGCCATCTGTCCCGCCAGTAATGACTACTACTTTATCTTTAAAATCTTTCATAGAAATGCATTTTCACAAAAGTAATTGTTATTTGAAGATGAATCACTTAGGCGTGTTTTTGGCCCAAAATAAAGTTGCCATTTTATTTGGTTTATTTCAATTTATGCTTATTTTTGCACTCCTCAAAAGGGAAAAGGTTAAGATTCTGTAGCTCAGTTGGTAGAGCAATACACTTTTAATGTATGGGTCCTGGGTTCGAGTCCCAGCGGGATCACAAAGCTCCGACGTAAGTCGGGGCTTTTT
>CAZAOF010000188.1:0-2432 GCA_964486665.1 uncultured Sediminibacterium sp. | reverse complement strand
AGAGGGTACTTAGTTAAACTTTAAAAGGAATGTCAGAAAAAAAACGAATCTTATATATCGCCACAGAAATGTCGCCTTATTTAGAGATGACAGAATTTGCAGAGGTGATCAATAAACTCGCAATTAAAAGCAATGACAGTGGATTAGAAGTGCGTTGCATTATGCCAAGATTTGGGGTAATCAACGAAAGAAGACATCGTTTACACGAAGTGGTTAGGTTGTCAGGCATCAATGTTCAAGTAGACAGCGATGATTATCCATTACAAATTAAAGTAGCTTCCTTGCCAAATGCAAGATTACAAGTTTACTTTCTAGAAAATGAGGACTTTTTTAAGCGCAAGCAAATATTTCACGACGAAAATGAAACCTGGTTCGACGACAATGCAATGAGAACAATCTTCTTTTGTCGTGGTGCTTTAGAAACAGTGAAAAAATTTGGCTGGCCTCCAGATATCATCCATTGTAGTGGCTGGATGACTGGATTAATCCCTGCATATATTAAGACTGCATTTAAAAAAGAGCCAGTATTTTCCAATGCCAAAGTCGTGTTCACGATTGGCCAAAATACCTTTGAAGAACAATTCCCAGCTGATTTCATGACTAAGGCATTAATCAATGTCAACGTGAAAGAGAAGGAGTTAGAGTCTTTCAAAGAATTATCCAATTCTGCCATGTTTAGAGGGGGTGCTACTTTTGCAGACGCGATCACTTTTGGCTCAGATGTAATAGACAAAAAATTGGTATCAGAATTTGCTACTGTAAAGGGGAAGAAAGTAGTTCCTTTCAATGGATGGGATTCTGATTTAACAGAGTATTTAGATTTATACAACGAACTTGCAGGCAAGTAAAGCAATCATACATGGCATTAATTAATAGCGTTAGAAAGTTCACTTATTTTATAGTTGCATCCTTTATTCTTTTTTCTTGTACAAGAATTAGTACCTCAGAATTAGGATTAGGTTTATTACCTTCTTTAGATGCAATTAATACAAGAGACACAATACTAGAGGTGGAAACAGAAACTGTTGTGATGGAGGATTCATTAAGAATTTATCCTACAGACGAACATGTTCTAGGCAATATCACCAATGATCCATTATTTGGTACGACATCTGCTTCTGTGTTTTTTCAACTTAAGCCTAATTTTTATCCCTTTTATTTTACGGGTACAAAGGATAGCTTGATCGTAGATTCTGCAGTTTTAATATTGAGTTATAGAGGGTTTTATGGTGATTCATCTAAGCCTGTAAATATCTATGTAAATAAAATTGACCCTACGACTCCTCTTGAAGTGGGTAAATATTATGCAAGTAATTATCCTAATGCTTATGGCATCAAAAAGGGTGTGTCAGTTGCGAATCCTTACTTATTAAATTTTGCTAACGCAAAAGACTCTGTTGTCAATAGATTCGAGAAGGCAGCGAGACAGATACGAATTAAACTTAGTAATAGCGTAGCGAATGAGTTAATAAAATCTTATGATTCCAACGGGGTCTACAGAAATGATACTACTTTCCGTAATGCATTTTCTGGTTTTGCTTTAACAACGAATGCCTCAGATAATCATAACGCTTTAATTAAGTTGTCCTTATTAGACTCAAATACAAAATTGGGTTTATATTATTCGACAAGTGCTACAGGTAGTGTAACAAGAGACACGTTGGTGACTTATTTTAGATGTAGTTATTACACTGCTCAAAATGCCAATTTCATTCAAAGAAACAGGTCGGCTTCAGAAATAGCGAATCATTTAAATGGTTTTGCAAAAGACTCATTGGTTTATGTTCAGACTAGTCCTGGAACAATGGTAAAAATAAAAGTACCTGGTTTAAAAACTTTTAAAAATAAATTAATCCATAGAGCCGAACTAATAGCAGAGCAAGTGCCAGATGACGCCCGCTTAAACACAACAGACAGCTACATGACTGCACCGAATTTCTTATTTTTAGGTGTGTACGATACGGCTACTAAACAATTAAGGTCTGTGCCTAATGACTACCAAGGCGCAGCTAACTTGCAACTTTTGGCTCAGTTTGGTGGGCAAAAAATGACGAAGTCTTTACATGGTTATAATAATGTAGCTACCTATAATTTTAATGTTAGTAGGTATGTGCAGGGTTTAATAGCCAGAACAGACTCTTTGTTTGATTTTAGGTTATACGCTCCGGTGAATGACTCCATCAAATTTGTACAGCCTTATCCTTATAATAAGATACAGACAACCGACTATTTATCTACTTCTTTAGGCAATCAGCCCGCAATAGGTAGAGTAAGACTCGGAGGCGGATCTCATTCTAAATTTAAAATGAGGTTACGTATTTATTATACCAACTTATAATCATTAGGATTATTTAATATATTTGCATTTTACAACAACCATCTAAATAAAAGAATATGCCTTATTTATTTACTTCTGAGAGTGTTTCTGAAGG
>CAZAOF010000187.1:0-2438 GCA_964486665.1 uncultured Sediminibacterium sp. | reverse complement strand
GAGCAGCGCTGATATTTTCAATAGTCACATTGAACTCTGTAGGTTTACCATAAGGAATATTCCCCATATTATAATTGTCATTGGTAAACTTTAAAACCTTTGTGATGTCTTTTTGAACTTGAGTAGTAGTAGCAGCTGTTTGAGCAAAAATTTGCACAGAAGCAACAAGCATTAAAGAGAATAAAAGGATCTTTTTCATAAAATATATTAATTTAATTATTTATTAAAAATTGAATGTTCAAATTTACTTATTTTTTATCAATAATAAATACATAACTGTAACGGTTGACTACCTGGGCTGCAATATCCTTTCGTGCATCACTACAATCCTTAAGCAGTTCACGCTCCCCTACGTTCTTAATCACTACATCATTACTAGATAATTTAGATAAAGTACGATAGATTCGGTTGGCTCTACGAGTAGACAAGTCCTCATTGTATTCAAGGCTACCATTACAGTCAGCAGCAGATACAATTACGATCTTTTTATTTTTAATACGTTTTACCAACTCTATCACTTTGTAATAATCAGGTAAATCTTTTTCAATGATATACACTTGATCAAATGGATGATGCAGTTCAACATAATCTTTAGTCAAGGTTTTAAGGGAATCAATAGTTCTAATAAATTTACTAGTTTGTACAGCCAACTCAGTATTTTTAATGGCTGCAGCTTCTGCCAATTTAGCTTGTTTTACTTTCTCACTTAATGGTATATTGATTAATGCTACATCCTTAATGTATTCATTGTTTGATTTTTGATAGCCCTCTGAAACTATGCTTTGCTGAAAACGTTCTCCTGCATCATCAAACGCAACTAAATCATATTCTTGATTGGGTCTAATCTTAAATTCATAATTACAATTTGCATCAATAATGGTACTATCTTTTAAAACAGCTCTACCCTGATCATTTTTTTGATATAAGTAGATTTTCTTACCTGGCATGCAAGTACTATCTATATTGATCTTACCTATAATTTTGACAAAACTTTGAGCATAGTCAAAAGATAAAATATCATCTGAGCCATTTCTATTGGAACTAAAGAATCCTTTTGTCCCCTTAATACTAAATGCAAAATCATCTTTGGAACTATTGATAGGGTAACCCATATTTTTTAAAACCGGTTCCCCTTTACTGCCTTTGATTAATCTATAAATGTCTAGTCCTCCCAAACCAGGATGACCATTTGAGCTAATGAATAAATTACCCTCGTAAAATGTTGGAAACAGCTCATTACCTGCGGTATTGATATCCTGACCCAAATTAACCGTATTTTTCCAAGACCCATCTTCGTTTCGTTCTACATAATAAATATCAGTCCCCCCTTGTCCAGTATTGTCATCTGTAACATAATATAATCTTTTGTCATCTGGAGTAATTGCAGGATGGAAATAACTGAATTTAGGATTGTTAAAAAACATCTTATGTGCATTGAACCATTTGCCCTCTTTAAAAGTTGCTTCCCAAATTTCTAATTGATACACATTATTAGATTTCTTTTGATTTCTAGTATAATACGCTTTTTTTCCATCTGCGGTAAAGCTGACAGCTCCTAGATTCATTTTATCACGTGCAAAAACATCAAATGGCTGAGCCATCATTTGAGCTGTAGAGTCTGCAGGTCGGATTCCATAACTACTGATAATTTTCTTGGTATCATTAGGCGTGATGGATGAATAATCGGTATAATTTTTCAAAGGTTTTTTCTCTTTCCAATTTGAAGCAGTAGGATAATTCACCCTTAGGCTATCAATATTAGGATAAAAAAATAGTTGAGTAAAGCCGGATCCATCCCAAGCAAATTCAGTAGTCAATTTAGAATACTTCGGTCTAAATAATCTCCAAAGAAAGAATTGTTTTTTTCTGGCAGCATACACAAACTGATTGGATTCGTAAACTAAACCATTTTGGTAAAGCACACCATTGAACTCATTAAAACCAGTATTTAATTTAGTATTGTAAATTTTAAAATCCAATGAATCCCCAATCATTTTTTTAGGATTAGCAAAGCCAAAATAACGTGCATCTGCTAATTTTGTTTTATTACTATCAATAAGCTGCTTATAAATAGAACTAGCTTTTTCATAGTTGCCCAACATTGCTTGTGCTTCGGCCATATTCGCGTTGTATTTAACACCAGCAGTCACCGCAAGATCATAATATTTTACAGCACTATCATATTGATTCACCTTCTGATAACAATTTGCCAATTGCAATAGAGCAATGCTATCTTTATTTTGTTTCAAAAGATATTGCTTGAAAACAGGAATAGCATAAGCAAATCTTAATTGCTTGTATTCTTGTTGCGCCAATTTCAATAATCCTTTTTGCTTTCTTGATTGAGCTTGTAATGTATTTAAGGAAATTGCCAATAAAACTAGTAGCAATATATATGGTTTGTTTTTCATGAAATCTTATTTAATCTATTATGCCTT
>CAZAOF010000186.1:0-2494 GCA_964486665.1 uncultured Sediminibacterium sp. | reverse complement strand
CCTTCTGGCTTAGCAATAAAACTCCATTTCATGCCAGTAGGGAAACCTGCACCACCACGACCTCTTAATCCACTTTTCTTCACCTCTTCCACAATGGATTCAGGATTCATTTCTTTCAAAGCTTTTTCTACACTACGGTAGCCCCCCTCACGACGGTAAACTTCGTAAGAACGAATCCCTGGTACATTTGCTTTATCTAGTAATAGTTTTACACCCATTTGAATATATTTAACGCTTTCTGTGATTTGTTATTTTGTTGCAGCTGCTCTGTATTCAGCAATAATGCTATCTACTTTTTCTTTTGTTAAATGCTCTTTATAAATATTACCAACTTGCATCATTGGCGCATAACCACATGCCCCTAAACACTCTACCAACTTTAAAGTAAATACACCATCCTTAGTAGTCTCTCCTGGCTTGATGTCTAATTTTTGTTGGATATAAGCAATGATGTCGTCGGACCCACTAATCATACATGGTCCAGTTTGGCAAACTTCAAAAATGAATTTTCCAACTGGCTTTAAATTAAACATACTATAAAAGCTCGCCACTTCATACACTTCGATTGGCTCAATTTTTAATAAACTAGCGATGTAATCCATTAACTCGGTTGGCAGCCATCCCTCAAAGCTATCTTGCGCAAGATGCAATGCAGGCAATAATGCGCTTTTTTGTTTTCCTTCAGGATAACGAGCTACCAAGCGATTAAACTCGGCCATTTGTGTTTCTGTAAAAGTATAGGTCATATCGAAAATTTCTTTTTATATATTATGCGTCTAATTCTCCAGCGATCAAATTCAAACTACTCATCGTAACCACTGCATCACTTAACATGCCTCCTTTAATCAATTCTGTATAAGCTTGGTAATAAATAAAACAAGGTCTTCTGAAATGCAATCTAAATGGTGTTCTGCCACCATCACTGATTAAATAAAAACCTAGCTCTCCATTACCGCCTTCAACTGGACTATAAATCTGACCCTTTGGTAAATCGATCTCACCCATGATGATTTTAAAATGCCAAATCAACGCTTCCATTTTTGTATATACATCTTCTTTCTTTGGAAGATAGTACTCTGGTACATCTGCATGGTACACTTCTGCATCTGTTCCTTTGAAAGCTTGCACTTTTTCGTAAGCTTGTTTGATGATAGAGAT
The DNA here is from genome assembly GCA_964486665.1 of uncultured Sediminibacterium sp. Classification (GTDB taxonomy): domain Bacteria; phylum Bacteroidota; class Bacteroidia; order Chitinophagales; family Chitinophagaceae; genus Sediminibacterium. The sequence goes on along the minus strand of CAZAOF010000186.1, from coordinate 1,336 downwards.
ACTCTCCCACATTTCTGCATTACGTACTAAAAAACGATCATAATTATCACCAGTTGAACCAACGGGTACAGTGAAATTAAAATCTTGATAACTACTATAAGGCTGATGTACACGAACATCATAGTCTACTCCAGCAGCTCTTAAATTTGGGCCAGTAAAGCCATAATTCATAGCACGTTCAGCGCTGATACCACCTGTGCCTTGCGTACGCTCCATGAAAATTCTATTTCTTGTAAACAAGTTTTCGAACTCTTTAAGCACTTTTGGGTATTCGTTTAAGAATTTCTCCAATTTAGTAAAAGCAGTATTGGTGAAGTTTCTTTCGAAACCACCTATTCGACCCATATTAGTTGTTAATCTAGATCCACAAATCTCTTCGTAAATTTCATAGATCAATTCACGATACTGCATCACGTATAAAAACCCAGTGTATGCGCCTGTGTCCACACCCACGATAGAATTACAGATCAAGTGATCAGAAATACGTGCCAATTCCATAATGATCACACGTAAATAATCTACGCGCTTAGGTGTTTCTATTTTTAAGAAGCGCTCGCAAGTTATATGCCATCCCATATTATTGATGGGACTGCTACAATAATTCAAACGATCGGTCAATGTTGTAATTTGATACAATGGTTTACGTTCTGCTAATTTTTCAAATGCACGATGAATATATCCCACTGTTTGCTCTGAGGAAACGACACGTTCTCCATCTACTTCCATGATATTCTGAAAAACGCCATGCGTAGCAGGGTGCGTTGGTCCAATATTCAGAGTAGTGGTGGTTTTTTCGATCGAACCTTCTGGCAATGTGATGTGATTTTGTTCCATTGTATATATAGTTATACCTTATTTTTAAATGATTATCCTCTACCAAACATTTCGTCATCCTTATCAATCCTCGTTTGATCCTCAACTGGAAATTCCTTTCTTAATGGGAAATAATCCATTTCATCCACATTTAAAATACGTTTTAAGTTTGGATGTCCAACAAAGTTGATTCCATAAAAGTCATAAGTTTCACGCTCCATCCAATTCGCGGATTCAAATAATTTAGTAGCAGTGAATACGTCTGTATTGTCTATTGAAGTACTTACAGAAAAACGTAATCTTATATTTTCTTTCAGATTATGTAAATGATATACCACCACTAATTCTGCACCTTTTTGATCGGGATAATTCACAGCGCAGATATCTGTTAAAAATGTAAATCCTAAAACTGGTTCATCATATAAATATTGCAATACTTTCAAATTGATCTCCTTAGGAGCTTCAAATGAAAGCATGCCATAACTAGTTGCAAATTGCGACACTTGGTCTCCAAATTTTGCAA
>CAZAOF010000185.1:0-2518 GCA_964486665.1 uncultured Sediminibacterium sp. | reverse complement strand
TCTTTTTCTATGGCTGGGTGTCGAGTGGCTTGTTGTGCACCATGTCCACTATAATGAAACAAAATTTGGTCCCCAGCGGTTGCGCCATCTATTAGCCATTCTAGTTGTTGTAGGATTCCTTTTTTTGTTGCCCTGCCATCGGTGATGGACCTTATATTTTCAATGTCGTAGACCTTGTTTTTGCTAGCAATAAAATTGCGCATATCTACAATGTCATTGATGCAACCTCTTAGGTCATTACCTGGTAATGGGTAGTCGTTAATGCCTACCAATAATGCTTTGTTTTTCATAAAAAATAAATTTGGTTGATTAAATCTAAACTTAAAATTGGCCTTTCAAAATTTTATTTTTACTTTTAATTGAATGCATGAAAGCCTTTATTAGAAAGGATTCTAGGCCACCTAATCAAACCTTTACTCCATCTATTTCCCTGCTTTATGCTAATTAGAAAAAATGCTAAAAAATATTTTATGACAAAATCAGCTTACATGCCTTTATGGAAAAGTTTATTGCTTTTTTGCATCGCTATGGTGTTATTTTTAACTACTGCGCCTTTTGGATTTTTATATGCAGTCATCAGACAAGGCATTGTAAAACAAGTATCCTCTTTAGCCATTTATTTTTTAGAATTAGCACTTGCTTTGGACAATGCAGGGAATGTACTCATGCAACATGTGTTAAATGATACACTATTAATTAAAAAAGAGGAGACCTATTATTTTGGTAATAAATTAGAAACCATCAGTAGCGTCATTGGTAAAAATAGCCTCACCCACACACTCAGTACTGCTGGTAAATGGTTGAATCGTTTTTTAGATTGGATAGATAAAGACCATTCTTTAAATTCTATTATCTATGAGCTTAGGATTTGGAAACAAGAAAATGCCAAGTTATCTGCATAATACATTGATAATCAATGAATATATTGTTCTTTTGTTTCTTTTTTGGGCCTTCTATTAGGTTTTTAATCAAACATTCCACTAACTTCGTAATAGAATTTCTTCACCTCATCAAATCCACCCCCCTAAGAATTGAATGAACATAAATTAAGTATGTTTAAGATTAACAATTTTAGCATTGTACCAAAGTTTGTTATTTTATTATTAGACTTGGGTGCAACCGTTACAGCGTTATTCATTGCCATTTTGATTCAACAAAATGTAGTCCTTGCTGCAACCAATTGGGAGCATGTATTGAATGCTACATTTTTAATTGTATTGGTGAACGCCTTGGTGTTTACAACTACTAAGTCTTATACAGGGATTGTGCGTTACACTGGGGTGCAAGATGCGCTGCGCATTGCTGTTGCAGTGGGTTTATCTTCCTTTATTATTTTAGTGATTAACACGGTAGCATTGGGTATTAGTAATATTTTATCCTTGACTACTTTGATCATTTCCTTATACACGATTTTTAGTTTTTTATTCTTGATCAGTTATAGAGTATTGGTAAAATATCTTTTTGCTTATGCCAAGAACTATAAGATGCAAAAAAAATCGGTGGTTATTTTTGGTGCTGCAGCGACTGGTGTGGCGACACAAAGAGTGCTTGAAAATGACGGCCTTGCTAATATTCAAGTGGTTGCCTTTATTGATGACGACAGAAAAAAAGGCAGTAAAAATTTAAATGGTGCACCGATTCTTTCTTTCAATGAATTTAAAGAGCTAGTTGCTCTAAAACCAGTTGATGAATTAATTATTGCTACCTATACTTTGCCAACTAAACGTAAAAACGAAGTAGTTGATTTTTGTTTAGACCATGATATTAAAGTGTTGAGTGTACCTGCTTATTCTAAATGGGCAGAAGGTAAATTCTCTAGTAGACAATTACAGTCTATTAAAATTGAAGACTTATTGGAGCGTGATCCTATCCAAATTAATAATAACCAGATTAAATCTCAGATTAGAGGCAAACGCATCTTAGTCACTGGTGCTGCAGGTTCTATTGGTTCTGAGATTGTGCGTCAATTGATTCCTTATGGGCCCGAAGTGATTATTTTGTGTGACCAAGCCGAGACGCCTTTGCATAACCTTGAACTTGAATTACAAGAAAATGGTACGCGCATTAACTGCATTAGTTATTTAGCAGATGTCACGAACAAGACAAGGATGCAAAAATTATTTGAGGAATTTGAACCTCAATATGTATACCATGCCGCTGCGTACAAACATGTGCCGATGATGGAGCTTTGCCCTACAGAAGCAGTGCGTAACAATGTCATTGGTGTAAAAATTATTGCAGACCTATCTATACAATATAAAGTAGACCGCTTTGTGATGATCTCTACCGACAAAGCGGTGAACCCTACCAACGTAATGGGTGCGTCTAAGCGTATGGCCGAGATGTATGTGCAAGCATTGTCTAACCAGCCTGGCTTGGCTACTAAATTTATTACCACTCGTTTTGGTAATGTACTAGGTTCTAACGGTTCGGTAATTATTCGTTTTAAAGAGCAAATAGAAAAAGGTGGTCCAGTGACTGTGACGCATCCTAATATCACCAGGTATTTTATGACCAT
>CAZAOF010000184.1:0-2538 GCA_964486665.1 uncultured Sediminibacterium sp. | reverse complement strand
TTCATTATCCAATAGCCTGTGCTAAATCTGCAATGATATCTTCTGCATCTTCAATACCTACACTTAGGCGAATCAATCCATCTGCTAAGCCATTAGCGATTCTTTGTTCACGTGGAATAGATGCATGGGTCATGCTTGCAGGGTGATTAATCAATGACTCAACACCTCCTAAGCTTTCTGCTAAGGAAAATATTTTAGTGCTTGACAATACTTTTGTGGCTGCTGCGATACTATCATCTTTTAAAGTAAAGCTCATCATGCCACCAAATCCACGCATTTGCTTTTTAGCAATATCGTGGTTAGGATGGTCTGTAAACCCACACCAGTAGACTCTTGCCACTTTTGGATGCTGGCGTAAATAAGCGGCTACTTTTTCGCCGTTCTCACAATGACGTTGCATTCTTACGTGTAAGGTTTTGATCCCTCTTAACACCAAGAAACAATCCTGTGGTCCTGGAACAGCGCCTGTGCTTTTTTGAATAAAATACAATTGATCTCGCAACGCTTCGTCATTCATGACTAAACAGCCTTGAATTACATCACTATGTCCACCTAAATACTTGGTAGCAGAATGCATGACAATGGTTGCGCCTTGGTCTAATGGGTTTTGTAAATAAGGCGAAGCAAAAGTATTGTCTACACAAACAATACAGTTGTATTTTTTACCAATCGCTGAAACCGCTTCGATATCTGTAATATTCATCAACGGATTGGTTGGCGTTTCTACCCAAATTAATTTTGTTTTTGCAGTCATGGCATTAGAAACATTTTCCGGATTGGAAGTGTCTACATAAGTAAACTTGATCCCCATCTTCTCATGTACTTTAGAGAATAACCTGAACGAACCTCCGTACATATCATGTGCAGCAACAACCTCGTCACCTGGTACCAATAAACGCATGACTGCATCTGTTGCAGCGACCCCACTTGCAAATGCCAATCCGAATTTTCCATTTTCAATCACTGCAAATGCTTCTTCTAATGCAAAGCGCGTTGGGTTTTGGCTTCTTGCGTACTCGTAGCCCTGATGCACGCCAGGAGCGGATTGTACATAAGTAGAGGTTTGATAAATAGGGGTCATGATGGCACCCGTGCTTGGATCTGGATGTGCTCCAGCATGTATAAATTTTGTACCTAAGTTATTTTTATGATTCATTTTATTTTTTTTAATAATTTATTGCTATCAGCGCGGTTGTTTTTTAATTACTTGCTTAATTAGATTAGTTGATTATTTGATTCCCTCTTTTAAACATTCGATAAGAAAACACGGAAGGAATGAGGACCATCACTACGATAGCTGCCATAAAACAAATAAATCCAAATTTCATTGGCAATAAGGAGGTTGCAATTGCTTGAAACAATCCGCCAAATAACCAAATATTGCCAGCAACTTTATGCGTTTCATTCCAGTTAGCTTCATTTTCTAATGTCCAAGGTAGTTTAAATCCTACAAAATAGTTTTGCTTAAACTTAGGCATATATATTCCTAGTCCAGCAAAAAATAGACTCAACAATGGTAGTATCATTTTACCTGTATTGACCTGGTCGCTATGTGTAGAGGAATAAATAATAATCGTACTTAAGAGGCTTAAAAAAGTTACAGTTAGTAATGCAAAGTTGTTATAAAGAGTATCGTTTGCTTGATCATATTTTTTAGGGTCGAATGATTTTAGGTTTGTCATCAACACATAAATAAAGATACTCACTACGCCCATAATCCCTGGCCCTATAAAGATGCTTGCAGGTCCTCCCCAAGCGTCGGGTTTTCCTTCGATATTAAAATGAGTGGGTATTTGACTAGGCAGTTGAGGATAGATGACTGCACTATATATAAATGGAATAAGAACGAGCACTGCGGCAAGCCAGGGTCCATATTTTTTTGTGTTCATGACTACGAATTTGATCCTACAAGGTACAAAATTTTGTCTTTTCATGCTTTTTACATGAATTGGGCAGATCTGCTAAAAAAAATTACTTTTGCATCAAATCAATCGACATGAGTAAAGGACCAATTTCACAGTTTATAGAGCACCATTATCGACATTTTAATGCTGCCGCTTTAGTAGATGCTGCTAAAGGTTATGAAACCCATTTATTAGAGGGTGGTAAAATGTTAGTGAGTTTGGCAGGTGCAATGAGTACGGCCGAGTTAGGAATTAGCTTAGCGGAGATGATCCGTCAAGATAAAATTGCCATCATCAGCTGTACGGGTGCCAACTTAGAAGAAGATGTGATGAACCTTGTAGCACATAGTCACTACAAACGTGTGCCTAACTATAGAGATTTAACCCCACAAGATGAGTGGGATTTATTAGAGAACCATTACAACCGTGTAACGGATACTTGTATCCCAGAAGAGGAAGCATTTAGAAGATTACAAAAGCATATCGTGAAGTTCTGGAAAGAAGCTGAAGCAAAAGGCGAACGTTATTTCCCACATGAATTCATGTATCAGGTAATATTAAGTGGTGAACTTGAACAGTATTATGAAATTGATCCTAAGGATAGCTGGGTTGTAGCGGCTGCTAAAAAGAATAT
>CAZAOF010000183.1:0-2560 GCA_964486665.1 uncultured Sediminibacterium sp. | reverse complement strand
CGACCACTGCACCCTCTACCATATTTTTAGCACCTTCTGGATTCACTACGAAACCGCAATCCATGGCTGAAACTACATTGTCCACCACTGGCTGTCCATTTTTCATGGTTACATCAACAACATGTGCAGCATAAGCATTATGACAGAAATAAGCTGCCACACCTCTACGTTTATTTTTGTTTCCTACGGCAGACCAATTTGATTTTTCCTTAACCAATTCTAGTACGCCAATATATCTATCTGCATCGTATTCATTCCTAGTTCCTACAGGATTTGATTTTGCACGCTTTAATAGCTCTATTCTATAATCAAGTGGATCTTTCCCAATCGTTTCTGCTAATTCATCTAAGAAAGATTGTTCTGCAGATGCAATAAAGTTCGACCTAGGTGCTCGATACGCACCAATGGTAATATTAGATGGTATCTCCCATCCTTCCGCAACATAATTATCGAATGCACCAGCAGGGAATCGATTTTCATGAATTGCGTTTTCAGGAATACCTCCCCCTTTGATATGAATAGCTGTTACATTATTATTTACATCTATAGCAGCCTTATACGTTACCATATAAGTCGGACGATATACTCCACCAGTGAGTTCATCTTCTCTAGAATAAATTAATTTAACAGGGGCTTTCATTTTTTTAGAAATAAGTCCAGCTTCTATTAAATAGTGTCCATAACCACGTCGACCAAAACCACCCCCCATTCTCGCTAGTTTCATTTCAATTTTATCACCTGGAATATCCAAATTCGCCATGATATTTTGTTTCATCAACTCTGGGATTTGAAGTGGCGCAACGAAAAAAGCCTTTTCGTCTGTGATATCTGCAAAACAACTGATTGGCTCCATAGGATTGTGCACCAAGAATGGCGCAGAATATGTTCTTTCTAACACTTTTTTTGCACTTGCAAAAGCAGCTTCTGGGTTGCCATCTTTTCTCAATATTTTTCCTGGCTTCAATTGCATTGCCTGCATATGCTTCATGTGCTCGTCGGTACTTTCTAAACCAGCTGGTGTTATTTCTTCCTTTTTGCCACCCCATGCTGATACCATCTCTCTAGTTGTTTCAATAGGCATCCACTGAGCAACCACTTTTTTCTTTGCATTCATAACTTCCCAAGTGGTATTGCCAACTACAGCAATTATTTTATTAAATGCCCTTGTATCAAAAGCTGCTCTTGAATAACCATCTTTGTATAATTGAATCTCAAAAACATTTTTAACCCCTGGCATTTTTAAAGCCTCCGTTGCATCAAATGATTTTAAAGTCATACCAAATGCAGGCGGATGTATAATCATTGCGATCAACATACCTTCTTGCTTATAATCCATAGTAAACAATGAATGTCCAGCTATAATATCTTTACCCACTTTATTTTTTTGGGGTGTACCGATCAAAGAAAATTCACTTATCTTTTTGAGTTCCACCTTTTCTGGCGTAGGTAACTTTGAAGCAGCTGTCGCTAATGCCCCATAATTTAAGCTTCTATTTGAAGTCTTATGTGTTACAACTCCGTTTAAAGTTGATAATTCGTTCACAGGTACATTCCACTCATTGGCTGCTGCTTGCATCAACATCATTCTAGCAGTCGCACCAGCTGTTCTGAGTGGTTTCCATGCCTGTGCCATAGCACGGCTACCTCCGGTAAACTGGCTTTTGAAACGTGGTGTATCATAGTCCCCCATTTCAATGATCACTTTACTCCAGTCGGCTTGCAATTCCTCATTCACCAACATAGGCAATGAGGTCATTACATTACTTCCAAACTCTGGATTAGGGTTGAATATTTTAACTTTATTATCTGGTGTTATCTGAATAAAGCCTGTTAACTCAATCCAATTATCAGCAGGAACAACCGAAGCCATTGCTACATTTGGCACCAAATTAGCCAGCCAGCTAAAACCGATCATCATACCGCCGCCTGTTAATGAAGTCACTTTCAAAAATGAACGTCTATTTTGTTTATTGATTGACTTTTCCATTTTGTTGAATTTATTTAGTTGATGATTTTGCTGCAAGTTGGATTGCCGCTTTAATTCTTAAATAAGTACCACATCTGCATATATTCCCATTCATGGCCGTTTCAATTTCTTCATCTGTAGGATTGGGCTTTGTTTTCAACAAAGCAACCGCAGCCATAATCTGCCCAGTTTGACAGTACCCACATTGTGCCACATCCAATTCAAGCCATGCTTTTTGGACCGGATGCAAGTCTGTATTTTCAGCAACAATACCTTCAATAGTGGTAATAGGTTGACTTCCTACTGCTGAAACTGGTAATTGACACGACTTTAAGGCGCGGCCATTTAAATGGATAGTACAAGCTCCACAAGAACCAACACCGCAACCATATTTGGTTCCAATCAGATTCAAATGATCTCTTAATACCCATAAAACGGGCGTACTCGGATCTAAATCTACCTCATACTTTTTACTGTTTATTGTGAGATTTATCTTTGCCATATTTCCAACTATTTAAATACATTATTGAATGAATCTACTCTTAAAATTAACACCTTTCTGCTTGTAAATCATTACATTTTTATAACAAATTG
>CAZAOF010000182.1:0-2581 GCA_964486665.1 uncultured Sediminibacterium sp. | reverse complement strand
TAAAAGAAAATGGACTGCTTGCAAAACCTACCCACGGTAATAAAATAAGATTTGCGCCACCACTTATTATTACTCCAGATCAAATTTTAGAAAGCATAGCTATTATTCAAAAATCTTTAGTCCAATTTTTAGCGGCGTAGGTTTACCGCACCGGTATGTATACATACATAAAGCTTAGGTTGTTTATCTGCAACTAGTCCCGTCTGTGAAATGTACTTTATTAATGACTATAATCAATTTCGAAGCATTTTTTATTCTTGGCGCTCGAACTAAAGATTTTTTAAATCCAGATTGAATAGGATCAATTAAATCAGAGGCATTAAATGAATCGGATTCAGTTTTGATATAATCTCCATTATTATTTATGTAATAGGTTGTCCAATAAATTCCGTCAACTGTTTTATTTGAGTTGTTTTTAAACTCAGCTGTATAACCAACTAAGTATCCAAAACTTATAAGTTTCGAAATATCAGTGACTTCTATTTTACAAGCACCTTTGCTAGTTTGTCCAAATGAAAAGTTTGCAAATAGACAAAAAAGTAAAACCTTAAAAATTCCTCTCATTATATAGCGTTTTTATGCAATATAATTATTAAAAATTTAATAGAATAGTGAAGTAATGTTAAAGAAAGGTTTATTTTCATATTAATTAAAAGTCTAATAATTTGAAAAAGCTATCCCTAATTCTCGTTTTATTAATTCATGGTAACCTGCTTTTTGCACAACAGCCAACAAAAACACAAGCCCTTGTTGACAAGGTGAAAATTGAAGGAAATAAAGCCGCAAAATTTTTAGGTGAACTTTTTAAATTCCAAGGACCTACACCTAAAAATTATATTCCAGTTTCTAGGTCATCATTTATAAGTGCTGACCAATTCAAATCCATACCTATTCAAAAAAACAGACAGCCTAATCTAGAACTTAAATTACTGTATCCAAGATCTGAGTTAGGTAAGGGTAATGTAAATATTTTAGTTGGTGATTCTAAATATTACAAATACATAGATTCGATTTCTCAAAAAAATATAGAATATGTTAAGCTTTCAAAAGATGGTAAAGAATGCTTCGTCAAAAAATTTATAATTACTTCTAAGCCAGCATTAAAAAGGAATGTAGCATTTTTACTAGATCATAGTGGGTCAATGGGGGATGAACGAGCAAATGTACTTCAGAGAGCTGTTATAGATGCGATATATAATAATCAAAATGTAAATAATATTTATTCAGTTTTAAAATTCGATCACACTTCTAAGTTAATAGTTAGTTCAAATAAGTTTGATGAAATCAATGCTCGACTTTCTCCTGGAAATGGTTTAAATGATTTTGGCGGTGGAACAGGAATTGAAGATGGATTAGAGACAGCTATAGATCATTTGATTTTAGATTCAATAAGTAATTCAAAAATTGTTGTCTTGTTTACAGATGGAATTACAAATTCAAGAAGATCTAATTTATCGCTCGATCAAATAATTAATAAGGCAATACAAAATAATATAAACATAATAACCATTGGTTACGGAACATTAATTGACGAAGCTTATTTGAATCAAATTGCTCAATTATCTGGCGGTTCAATTTATCGCATATATAACAAAAATGAGTTTCAGCTATTGTTTGAAAATGTTTTGTTTGATTTAAGAAATTTACAAAATATAGAATTTTCGCCTTGTATGTTTGGTGATGATTTAACATTATCAGTAAAACTTAAAGTATCAGATTCTACTATAACATCGTCAACAATTTTTAAGACACCTTTGAAGCAAGGATATAAAATTGATTTAAATATTGTATTTGCAAATAATAGTTTCGCAATAGATCCGGTGTTTTTTTCTGAAATTGACAAGTTTGCAGCATTTATGAATGAAGAGGCAAGTGTCAAAGTGCTTATATCTGGTCATACAGATAAAGCAGGTGATGACGCTTCAAATCAAATCTTGTCGCAACGAAGAGCCGAGAGTATTAAATCCTACTTGATAAAAAAAGGCATCAATGGCCTAAGAATTAAAACAAAAGGTTTTGGTGAAACAGTTCCGGCATATGAATACGCTCCAAATAGTGAGTCCAATATTTTGAATCGCCGAATTGAAGCTGAAATAATTGAAAATTAATTTAATCCTCTAAATTTTGTTCACTATGAAATCTCTCATCACGCTTATATTGATTTTTTTTATCAATTTGGCTAATGGTCAAACTGCTGTTAATGTAACTGGTAAAACTTTTGAGTATATAGACAAACTTACAGGAGGAAAAGAGAGCTATACCTTCATTTCCAACTCCAAAGTAAAGCTAGTAATGCAATCTGAGTTTAATGGAAAAATAATGCAGGATGTATGCTATGGTAATGTTGTATTTGAATCTCTTAAGGTTAAAGTAGGTTGTATTTGTGATGACAAAGAAATATTTCCTGACCCACTTAAAGAGGTATTTATTTTTGACGCTGGTTCTAATACTCTTGTCACCACAATTCATTATGATCAGAGTAGAAAGCCTAGAATTTTTAAACAAGTACGTTAAAGACTTCTGAAATTTACCGCATCATTTCGTACACAAAATTAAGGCGGTCAGGTTCGTTGTAATAGGC
>CAZAOF010000181.1:0-2612 GCA_964486665.1 uncultured Sediminibacterium sp. | reverse complement strand
ATTTTTAATTACAAAATTACCTTTAGATAACTAGTCTAAACAAAATATTAAATCTCAATATTTGATATATTATTTATCAAATGACTTACATACAAACAAAAAATGCATTTAAAAAACTCCATTAATTATAAAACCGAAGTTTTATCTGGCCTTACAGTAGCATTGGCCTTAATTCCAGAAGCAGTCTCCTTTGCTTTGATTGCAGGCTTAGAACCATTAAATGGTTTATACGCGGCATTTATTTTAGGATTGATTTCATCTATATTTGGTGGTCGACCCGCAATGATCTCTGGTGCTACAGCAGCTGTTGCAGTAGTTATTGCCCCTTTAGTAAAAACACATGGTGTCGATTACGTTTTTGCGACTGTTGCTCTTGCCGGTTTAATACAGATTTTAGTAGGCCTTTTAAAACTAGGAAAATTCATGCGGCTCGTTCCAACTCCTGCCATATTAGGATTCATGAATGGTATTGGAATTTTGATATTTATGGCTCAGGTAAACCAGTTTAAAGACGGCTTGGGCAATTGGTTAACTGGAACACCTTTATTTATATATTTTGGTTTAGTAATACTTACAATTGCAATTATCGTGTTTCTGCCAAAATTGACCAAAGCTATTCCTGCATCATTAGTTGCCATATTAACTGTTTTTGCTATTACGTATTTTGCAGGTATTGAGACAAATACAGTAGGTAATATAGCTGGTGGGTTTCCAAAACTGTATCTTCCAAATGTTCCTTTAACGTTTGAAACTTTACAAGTTATTTTTCCTTATGCGGTAATTTTTGCTGGTGTAGGATTAATTCAGAGCTTACTTTCATTAAATATCTTAGACGAAATCACGCAAACAAAAGGAAATACGAATAAAGAAGCAGTAGCTCAAGGAGCTGGGAATATCATTGCTGGCTTTATCTCAGCAATGGGTGGTGCTGGTATGTTAGGGCAAAGTTTAATCAATATAAATAGTGGTGCTAGAGCAAGACTTTCTGGAATAGTTGGCGCATCTATGCTTTTAGTTTTTGTTATGTTTGGTAGCGCATTCATTAGTATTATTCCAATGGCTGCACTTACAGGAGTAATGATAATGGTTGCTTACGGAACTTTTAAATGGGCAACTTTAAGGATTGTAAATAAAATGCCTAAACAAGATATTTTTATTGGAGTTACGGTTACGGTAATCACTGTTTTAATGAAAAATTTAGCTTTAGCAGTAATAGTTGGAGTAATTATCTCAGCACTCGTTTTTGCATGGGAAAGTGCAAAACGTATTCGTGCTAGAAAATTTATTGATGACAATGGCATAAAGCATTATGAAATTTTTGGTCCATTATTTTTTGGATCTACAACTGCATTCACTGATAAATTTGATATCATTAATGACCCGAATGAAGTAATTATTGACTTTAAAGAAAGTAGAATTAGCGACATGAGTGCTATTGATGCATTAAATAAATTAACAGAGCGTTATTTGAAAATGGGCAAAACTATTCATCTTAGACATTTAAGTGAAGATTGTCGTCAGTTATTAAAAAATGCAGATAAAGTGATTGAGGTTAATATCATTGAAGATCCAAGCTATAAAGTTGCGATTGATTAAAGATAATAAACCATCAAAAGGCTACTGTCTATGAAATCCAAAATTTGTGCCCTTTGCAATAAAGAAGCAACCACACTCTATAGAGTTCAGATATCCAAGGGTCTTGTTGCCGAAGATGCTCAGCTAATTACAAAAGATGCTATTACTTTAATCGAGTATTCAAACAGATTGGATCATATTAATAATTCAATGAAAAATCAAATTTAGATGTGACAGTTTTTTAACTTATTCAACAAGAACATAATACATTAATAGATTAAATAAATATAACTTACTTAAAAAGCCCCCTATTTCTGGGGGCCTTTTTAATTCTTCTAAACTTAATTCTTATTTGAAGGAAATTTTTTAATTTTTAACGGCTTTACCAAATCCTACAAAGTGTACGATTTTTCCGTTCTCAAATCTAAACGCATCCATCCATTGGAACTTTTGTGACTTACCATCTGCAAATACTAATTCTGCTTCGTCCCAGATATCAACCCACTGATGTCCATTTTCAGCAACAACAGGGTAAATTGCAGCAATTTGGTAGTTTTTGAAAGTCACGCCAGCAAAGCCTTTTTCCATATACTCCAAGATACCTGCTTTTCCTTTGATAACTGTACCATCTTCTGCATTATAAGTAGCAGTGTCTGAGATCATATCTCCAGCTGCTTTGAAATCTTTCTCAAATAATACTTTGTGAAATTGCTCAGCTAATACTACATTTTTTTGATCACCCATCTTAAAATTGTCGGTATAAGTTGGTTTGTAAAGGTGTTCTGCTTTTTCAGTTGTAGCATCAACTGTTTCTGTTGTTTTTGTTTCAGTACTTGTACAAGCAGTAAAAGAAGCTGCTACAAGTAATCCTAGAAATACTTTTTTCATAATTTGTGTTTTGTTTTAAAAAATAAATTTATAGAGAACCCCATTGAATGATTTCAATAAAACATGAAACATTGTTCCAAAAACGCAATTAGGAACAAAAAAGAGCCCCATGAAATTTCACGGGGCTCTTACGTATTCATACCAATCTT
>CAZAOF010000180.1:0-2615 GCA_964486665.1 uncultured Sediminibacterium sp. | reverse complement strand
CGGTGATGCTTCTTGTTCCAATGATAGTTCGTCTATAAATAATTTGGGGCCAAGCGCACCTAAATCAGTACCCTCCTCTACATCGTCCGGCTCTGGCATGATCACTGATATACCTGAAGTATTTTCCTTTAAAATATTCCCAGTTACGGCAGGCGTAATTATCGGAGCAGGATTGTTTAAATCCCATTCTTGCTTCACTGCTTCTTCGGTATCTTCACTAATAAATGTAGATTCTTCTACTTTTTTCTTTGGAATTAAAAAATCAAAATTAGGTACATTGAAGCTTGGATTAAATCTCCATATAAAATAGCTGAAGCCTGCAATAAACAAAATGGCACCTGTACCAAATCGACCTACCCATTTGATCATCCAACTGCTGCTATACTCACCAAGCGCTCCACCCCAAGAAAAAGCTGCGTTAGGTGTGAAATAAGCAAAACAGGTGCTCAAAACTAAAAGCCCAACCATTACATAGCGCAGATTGCGCCATAAACTAAAAATAGGTTTTGTAAAAAATAAGTTAACCCCTAAGACAAAAAAGAAAGTACAAAACAAATAAGCTGCAATACCAAAACCATTGAACATAATTTGATAGGCAAAAAATGCGCCAATGTACCCTAATAAATTATTTGCTTTTACGTCCTGTGTAGAGAATAATTGTGTTCTCCATAATTGAACCATATCTTGGTCTTCCTGCCAAGTAAATAAATAAGATGTGAATGCAACAAAAAGAAACAAGCTAGTCAATAATGCGACCGCTCCTAAAATCTTCATCGTACGTTCGTCTTTCACAACTTCAGACACGACTACATCTGCTTCTTTATCCGGGTTTAAGATAGGTGAGTTAACCTTAGGTGTTGTTTTACTTTTGAGCGTATTTGCCATGGGGACAAATATAAAAAGAATTTGGCTACATATGCGCTTTATTCGACCAAACAAGTCTTCCCCAAATGACCCATCCTAGCATAAAGCTTAGCCCACCAAGTGGCGTAATAGGTCCTAAAATAGAAGCCGCTTTTGATTGAGTTAACGATAAGATAGCCAAGCCGTAAATAGAGCCACTGAACAAAAAACTACCCACTATAAAAAAAACTGCAACTAAGCCTAGGCTTTTATTTACACCAGTTGTGCTAGCATATTGTTGACCATAAATTGCTAAGGCAATAAGCGCTACTGCATGAATGAGTTGGTACCTCACGCCAGTTTCATAGCTCTGTAATTTTTCTGGACTAAGAATTGCTTTCAAAGCATGGGCACCAAATGCACCTAATATTACAGCAACAAGTGCCAGTCCTATTCCCCAGAGTAAAATTTTACGATGCATGTTTTTGAATTAGCTTTTTCAAAGACGCTTCTGTGATCTGATCAGAGGTCAGTCTATAATGTGCTTGTTTATAAAAGGGGTGCCTTTCTACTAATTTTTGTTCTAAGAATGCTGCCAATTCTTGGTCTGATAAAGCTGCAATCAGGGGTCGTCGTTCCTTATCATTGACTAATCTTTTCACAAGAATATCGATTGATTCATCAAGCCAAATCACCACACCCTCCTTTTTCATGAAATCCAAATTCTCCTGGAAACTAGCAGTACCTCCACCTGTAGCTACTACATACTTTTTCTTTTCTTTAAACCACTTTAAAATTTTGGTTTCCTCTTTTCTGAAATAAGCTTCACCCTCTTCTGCAAAAATTTCAGCAATCGTTTTTTCTTCATTCATTTCGATTAAAGCATCTAGGTCATAGCCAACTGATTTATTCCATTTAGCCAATTGCTTTAACCAATAAGACTTTCCTGAACCCATCATTCCTATTAAAAAAATGCGCTCTGCTGCCATAACTTATTTAAATGCATTAAATCCTGTAATATCCATACCCGTAATTAATAAATGAATATCGTGTGTTCCTTCATAAGTGATTACACTTTCCAAATTCATCATGTGACGCATCACTGAATATTCTCCAGTAATACCCATACCACCAAGCATTTGTCTAGCATCTCTAGCTATATTCGTTGCGATTTCACAACTGTTTCGTTTTGCCATACTAATTTGAGCTGCTGTTGCACGCCCCTCATTCATTAAAACACCTAAACGCCAAACTAATAATTGTGCTTTAGTAATTTCGGTCACCATTTCTGCCAATTTCTTTTGTTGCAATTGGAAGCCACCTATTGGCTTGCCAAATTGAACTCTTTCCTTACTGTACCTTAAAGCAGTGTCATAACAGTCCATTGCAGCACCTATCGTTCCCCAAGCAATACCATATCTAGCCTTACTTAAACAACCCAATGGGCCTTTTAACCCTTTAACATTCGGTAAAATATTTTCCTTTGGTACTTTTACATTATCAAAAACCAACTCACCTGTTGCACTTGCACGTAAGCTCCATTTGCCGTGTGTGGTTGGCGTCGTAAATCCTTCCATGCCTCTCTCTACAATTACACCTATGATTTCACCTGCTTCATTTTTTGCCCAAACCACTGCTACTTGTGCAAATGGCGCATTACTAATCCACATCTTAGCACCATTTAAAATAACATGATCTCCTGCATCTTTGATATTGGTTAACATGCCAGAAGGATTTGATCCATGATCTGGTTCTGTTAAACCAAAACAACC
>CAZAOF010000179.1:0-2654 GCA_964486665.1 uncultured Sediminibacterium sp. | reverse complement strand
AATTCATTGAACGCTCTTTGTAGAGTGTTCTGAAATAAGGATCGCGTAAGTCTTTAATAAAGCGGATGGCTTCTCCCGTGCTCTTCATCTCTGGTCCTAATTCTTTATTCACGCCTGGGAATTTATCAAAACTAAATACAGGCTCTTTAATTGCGTAGCCGTCTAGTTTTTTCTCCATGGTGAAGTCGGTTAATTTAGCCGCGCCTAACATTACTTTAGTGGCAATATTTAAATAAGGTATTTGGTATGCTTTGGCAATAAACGGTGTGGTTCTTGAAGCTCTTGGGTTTGCTTCTATCACAAATACTTTTCCGTCTTTAATGGCAAACTGAATATTGATCAAACCTCTAATGTTTAAGGCTCTTGCAATTTTCTCGCTATAAAATTCCATGGTCTCTACAATCAATGGAGTCAAGTTGAAGGCTGGTAATACCGCATTACTATCACCACTATGGATACCTGCTGGTTCAATATGTTCCATCACGCCCATGATATGAAATGTCTCTCCATCAAATATGGCATCTACCTCTGCCTCTTGACAACGATCTAAAAAGTGGTCGATCAAAATTTTATTATCAGGGATATGTTTTAAAATACCTACTACGGCAGTCTCTACTTCTGCGTCGTTGATGACGATACGCATTCTTTGTCCACCAATCACATAGCTTGGTCTTACTAAAACTGGGTAACCTACTTGGTTGGCAACTTCAATCGCTTCGTCCGCGGTGTAAGCTGTTCCGTATTCTGGATAAGGGATATTTAATTCTTTCAATAAATCACTAAAGCGACCTCTGTCTTCTGCGATATCTAAACTATCAAAAGAAGTACCTATGATTTTAATACCACGCTCTGTTAAACGCTTGGCTAATTTTAATGCAGTCTGCCCGCCTAACTGAACGATCACACCTTCTGGTTGTTCTAGTTCAATGATCTCCCAAATATGTTCCCAATAAACTGGTTCGAAATATAATTTGTCTGCCATGTCAAAATCGGTAGACACGGTCTCTGGATTACAGTTCACCATGATGGCTTCGTATCCAGCTTCTTTCACAGCTAATAATCCATGCACACAACAATAATCAAATTCAATCCCTTGTCCGATACGGTTTGGACCACTTCCTAAAACAATAATTTTCTTCTTTTTCGATTGGATGGATTCGTTAGAATGCAGGGTATTGCTCATAATTGTGAAATTGGGCAAAAATAAGGCAGGCTACTCATTTTACCAAGCATAGTTCTTCCCATCTTGTGGTAAACCGCTTACTTCTTTTTTCGCTGCGCATTTTCCAATTTTTCTGCGTCCCGCTCGTGCCAAACTTGAGCACATCGTTTCGGTAGGCTGCATTCATATTATCAATAACATGCATTAGTTTTTTCTTTTTGGTATCAATAGGAGCAACGAATAGATTGGTTTGCAAGGCACTATCAGGCACAAAGCCACTTAATATCACGCCGGCTTTTTTGTAGACCTCCTCTTTTTCGTAGAGGGATTTACCAATGGCGACCACGGCCTTAATCAGGTCGGGGGTACTTTGAGTGGGATTGTCTAATTGTGTATAACCACTCACTTGACGGCCCCGGCTATAATAAGCAGCATCTAATTGAACCGGTACTTTTTTGAGTAAGAATACGGCAATACCTGTGGCCGCACTATGTTGTCTTCTTAATTTCTCGGCAGCGCGAGTGGTATAGGTTGCAAGCGCTTCTTCTATTTCCTGCCAGTTGGTGACATTGCGTCCAAACATCCGCGTGGTGGCAATCATTTTCTTTTCTGTTCTTGGCGCTTGCATGTGGTGGCTTTTAAAACCTTTTAGCTCGCGTATCAAACGCATCCCTACCACGCCGCCTAAAAAGCGTTTGCCCCAACTTAGGTCTTTAATACTTAAGCTATAAGCAGTATTAATCCCATACACTTTTAATTTTTCACTATAGCTATAACCCACGCCCCAAATATCTTCTACAGGGGTTTGTTGTAACGCCGCTTGTATTTTTTTAGTGGTATCTAATACCACCACACAATTGGTTTTGAGTTTATTTTTTTTCGCTAACCGATTGGCTACTTTACTCAATACTTTATTGGGTGCGGCACCAATAGAAACAGAAATACCTGTCCATTTTTCAATCTTATTTTTGAGTTCCACACAGAAAGATTGGATACTTTCTGTAGGCAGGTGAGAGAGATCTACAAAGGCTTCATCTACCGAATACACTTCTACATGACCCGGTGGTAGCAACTGTCTCATGGTTTCCATCACGCGCCAACTAAGGTCGCCATATAAATGATAGTTAGAGGAAAAAGTAGTCACACCATTTTTTTCAATTAAGTCCTTCGCCTGAAAATAGGGTACCGCCATAGAGATGCCCAGCTGTTTAGCTTCATCCGTGCGCGATACGATACAGCCATCATTGTTACTTAGCACCACTACTGGACGATGCTGTAACTGTGGCTGAAAAAGTCTTTCGCAGGAACAGTAAAAACTATTACAGTCAACAATGGCTTGCATCTTTTTGAATTAAGAATAAGTATAAATAATTTGCCTTGAGTGGACGCTACAATGCGTGAATCACAAAAGTCACGACGCCCCAAGTGCTATAGTCCGCTAATTGTGCCACTTGAATGCTGCCATATTTTTTATTTTCCGGTAACAAACTAA
>CAZAOF010000178.1:0-2683 GCA_964486665.1 uncultured Sediminibacterium sp. | reverse complement strand
ATGCTAGACTCAATTGTGCCTAGCATTCCTTAATATGCAATGGGGGAAGGATTTAATACGCTGCTCTTGTTATTCTGTCGTTCAATGATTTTCCAATACCTATTTCGGGAAATGATTCAATAATGATATAATCCAAATCCATTAGATCTAACGAGTACATAGCGTTGTATAAATTTGCACTAGCTTCTTCTAGATCATTCGCACTTGACAGTAGTTTACATTTTATTTTAGGTAAATTTATTACTGGTTTTCCCATCACAATTACACCTATTTTAGATTGCGGATGTTGTGCAATAAAATCCATGATATCCTTTACTACAATAAATTTGGTTTTGGGTGCATAGTGAGATGCAGCCATTCCAGGTGTTGTGACCCTATCTTTAATGGTCGCTTGTACTTTTGATTTACCCACAATAAATTCAACTGCATCAATACTAACTGCTCCCTGTCTATAAATAATAGGCGTATCACCATCAAAGCCCACAATAGTAGATTCAATACCTTTCACACTACTGCCCCCATCTAAAATGACTGGAACTTCCTCCCCAAAATAATCATACACCATTTTTGCATTCGTTGGACTAATGCGTGTATAGGGATTAGCACTGGGTGCCACTAGAGGAAAATCTAACTGTTTTAATAATGACAAAGCAACCGAATGATCCGGTATTCTGACAGCCACTAAATGACTTCCCGAAGTAACATTGTGAGGGATAATATTTTTTTTAGGCAATAACAAGGTAAGTGGCCCCGGCCAAAAAGCTTCTGCTAGCTTTAATGCATTTGAAGGTACGTTTTGAACATATTTAGTCACCTCACTTAAAGAATGTGTATGAAGAATTAACGGATTACAAGTTGGTCTTTTTTTTAATTCAAATATTTTACGCACAGCTTGTTCGTTCAATGCATTACCCGCTAAGCCATACACTGTCTCAGTTGGCATCGCAATAAGCCCGCCATCGTTTAAGACATCTACAGCCAAAGAGATTTGCTTTGTAATCATATGCTAAAATGAGAATTATCTAATTGTTTTAGGTTCAATTTTCAATTCAGCTGTGATTTTAAAATGCGCATCTTCCGATTGCATGAGAAATTCCCTTATTTGATCTCGAGAAATAGATAATCGGTCAAGTCGATACTTAGAGTCCTCGTCTTCAATTCCATATTTTACTTGAGTAGAGAATAATTTATTAGAATGTAATTCGATTTTATAATTGAGTAAACCAAGTATCAACTCTGTCGCTTCCTCCTTAGAAAAGTAGCTATTAACCAAGT
Source organism: uncultured Sediminibacterium sp. (assembly GCA_964486665.1). Classification (GTDB taxonomy): domain Bacteria; phylum Bacteroidota; class Bacteroidia; order Chitinophagales; family Chitinophagaceae; genus Sediminibacterium. The sequence goes on along the minus strand of CAZAOF010000178.1, from coordinate 1,408 downwards.
CAACCGAATAAATTTTTTTCATATTTACTATTAAAATTGTGAATGAGTAATGTCGAAAAACGTCCCCAATGAAAGTCACAAGCGGTGTTAGGCTTTGCGATTACAAAATTGATCTTTTTAAATCATTACATTTATTTATTATGATTATATTTGTTATAAATTTATTTAATGAATTATACATTACATCAGCTAAGAATATATCTAAAAGTCACAGAGACCCTGAGTATCACCAAGGCGGCAGAGCAATTAAACCTTACTCAGCCAGCCGTATCTATTCAATTAAAGAACTTTCAAGACCAATTTGACTATCCTTTAATTGAAATTATACACAAGAAACTACATATCACTGGGCTTGGCAAAGAGATCGCACTTGCAGCCGAAAGTATTATCAATGAAATTGATAATATCAATTACAGATCACAAAACTATAAAAACAAACTAGCTGGACATTTAAAAATTGCCATTGTATCTACTGGCAAATATATCATGCCCTACTTCTTAGCCGGCTTCTTAAAAAAACATAGTGCTGTTGATTTAACAATGGATGTAACCAATAATAGTCAAGTAAAAAGTAGCTTACTGCAATATGAAATTGACTTTGCCTTAGTGGCCGATATGCCAGAAAATATACAAGTTGAACAATTAGATTTATTTGACAATGACTTATACCTAGTAGGTAATAGTGAAGCAAAAAACGAAGTTAAAACGAACAAAGATATTATGGACATGGCGTTCATATTTAGAGAGGAGGGTTCAGGTACTAGATCAGAAATGGAAAGATTTATTGCAAAGAATAAAATCAAAATAAAAAAGAAGATTGAACTTACCTCAAATGAAGCAGTGAAACAAGCCGTAATTGCAGGATTAGGTTATTCAATTATGCCGCTCATTGGCATTCGAAAAGAAATAAAATCAGGCTTAATTAAAATCATCCCAATGAAAGGTCTGCCAATTCAAACCAAATGGCGGTTAATTTGGCTTAAGGAAAAGAGATTATCACCCATTGCAAGCTCCTACCTGAGCTATCTTACATTGGAAAAATCAAGTATTACAAAACAATTCATTACTTCTTTCCCAACCACAAATACACAGGAAGTCCAGAAGCGATAAGTATTAGACCCATAAATGCCTCATAGGGCTGATTGACTAAGGTCATTACACAAATAGTTACGCAAAAAAGCAAGAACAAAATAGGCACTAAAGGGTATCCAATCACTTTATACCCTCTTTCCACCGAAGGTGCTTTTTTACGTAAATACAATAACCCAACTGCCGTTGCTGCATAAAATAGGAATGCAGCAAAAACCAACATATCTGTTAATTGATCAAAGCTTCCAGAGAATACTAAAAGGATGGCCCAAGCTGCTTGAATAAATAATGCTTTGTCCGGTGTATTAAATTTAGGATG
>CAZAOF010000177.1:0-2687 GCA_964486665.1 uncultured Sediminibacterium sp. | reverse complement strand
AAATTTAGTGAAGCAATTAAAAGAATTGAAGCATGCGTTTAACAGTGATTGGTATCGGATTAATTGGCGGCTCAATGGCATTGACCCTAAAGCAAAAAGGCTTTGTGGACTACGTGATTGGAGTTGACAATAATCCTTTGCACCAAACACAAGCAATGGAATTAGGAATCGTAGACGAGATAATGACTTTAGAAGAAGCCATTGCCTCCTCCGATTTAATTGCCATTACTACGCCAGTGAATATTGCAGAATTTTTATTGCCCACTATATTAGAGAAAATTGACAAGCAGGTTGTTTTTGATGTAGGGTCTACTAAGGAAAGTATTGTAAAAATCGCGAACGCGCATTCCAAGAAAGGAAGATTCGTTCCAACCCACCCCATGTGGGGAACTGAATTTAGTGGTCCAGAAGCGGCTCAGCAAGATGCATTTAAGGAAAAGGCAACGGTTATTTGTAATAAAGAACAAATAGACCAAGATGCTTTGAAATTAGTGGAGCAATTGTATGAGCAATTAGGGATGCATATAGTATACATGGATGCAATGAAGCACGACATCCATGTGGCTTACGTAAGCCATATATCGCATATTACTTCTTTTGCATTGGCAAATACCGTGTTAGAGAAGGAGAAAGAGTCCGATGCTATTTTTGAATTAGCGAGTGGTGGTTTTGAAAGCACAGTGCGATTGGCTAAGTCCAATGCCGCAATGTGGGTTCCCATCTTCATGCAGAATAAGGAAAATGTGTTGGATGTGCTAAATGAGCATATTAGTCAATTAAGAAAGTTTAAGTCTTGTCTCGAGAAAGAGAATTTTGACTACTTGTCCGAATTGATTGAAAATGCCAATGGTATTAAAAGAATTTTAAAATAAAATTCTTATTCAAAGAAAATAAAAAATTAAAAATGAAGAAAACAGAAGAGATGAATACGACGAATGAATTGATTGAAGCAGTAAAAACTAAAATGACTTTTGCTGAAATCGGAATCAACGAACAATTAGTAAAGTCAGTTACAGAATTAGGTTACACCCATGCAACAGAAATTCAAGAGCGTGCTATTCCAGTATTAATTAGCGGAACAAAGGATTTTATCGGATTGGCGCAAACAGGAACAGGTAAGACTGCTGCATTTGGTTTGCCGTTATTACAATTAATCAAAACTGCAAACAAATATCCTCAGGCATTGGTAGTTTGTCCTACAAGAGAATTGTGTATGCAAATTGTAAATGAACTGAACTTGTTTAAAAAGCATGTTACAGGCTTACAAGTGTTGGCTGTATACGGTGGAACTTCTATCAGCATGCAAATCAGAGACCTTAAAAGAGGTGTTCAAATTATTGTAGCTACACCAGGACGTCTGATTGACTTGATCGAAAGAAAAGCAATCAATTTAGAGCAAATTGAATATGTAGTTTTAGACGAGGCAGATGAAATGTTGAACATGGGATTCCAGGAAGACATTGAGTTTATCTTAAAGAATACACCTAACAGAGAGAGTATCTGGTTATTTAGTGCAACCATGCCAGCTGAAATTAAAAAAGTAAGTAAGCGTTACATGAAAGAGCCGGTAGAAGTAACGATTGGTAAAGTGAATGCAACCAACAAGAGCATCGATCACCAATACTATGTAACGTCTGCACAATATCGTTATGAGACTTTAAAAAGAATCATTGATTTTAACCCAGGCATATATGGTATCATCTTCACTCGTACAAAAGCAGATGCACAAGATGTCGCAGCACGTTTAACAAGAGAAGGATATGATATTGATGCGATCCACGGAGACTTAACACAACAACAGCGTGATAGAGTAATGGGTCAATTTAGAGATAAAACTTTACAATTATTGATTGCAACAGACGTTGCTGCACGTGGTATCGACGTAAAAGGAATTACACACGTAATCAACTTTGAATTACCAGATGACGTAGAAGTTTATACCCACCGTAGTGGTCGTACTGGTCGTGCTGGTAGCCAAGGTGTTTGTATTTCTATTGTACATGCAAGAGAGACCTACAGATTACGTCAGATTGAAAATATCAACAAGAGCACTTTCCATAAATTAGATATCCCTAGTGGTAAAGATGTTTGTAGAAAACAATTCTTCCATGTAATGGACAAGTTAATGTCTACAGACGTGAGTCATGGTGATTATGAAACTTATGTACCTATGTTGGCAGAGAAATTTGCAGACATGACTAAGGAAGAAATATTAAAGAGAGTGGCTGCTTTGGAATTCAACCGTTTCTTAAGCTATTATGAAAATGCACCTGATTTAAATTTAAGAGCTGCAGAAAAGAATGGTCGTAGAGAGCCTATGCAACAACAAGACCGTAATCGTGACAGAGGACGTCAAGAATTTGCAGGTGGTGATCGTGGTGACCGTGGAGGTCGCAGTCAGACAAGAGGAACTGCAGGTGCTAAGCGTTTATTCGTAAACCTAGGCACTAAAGATGGTTTTTATAAAGCAAGCTTTTTACAATTCATATTAGACATGAGCGATTTAAAAAAGGACGTCTTAGGTAGAATTGACATGAGAGACATGAACAGTTGGATTGAGATTGAAGCAGGCTCTGCTAAAAAAATGATCACAGCTTTAGATGGTAAAAACTATAAAGGTCGTCGTATTCGTATGAATGATGCAGATAGCGGTGGTCAAAGAGGAAGCAACGAAGGATAATAAACAA
>CAZAOF010000176.1:0-2689 GCA_964486665.1 uncultured Sediminibacterium sp. | reverse complement strand
CATGTTAAGCAATCGTATCGCAAGAGATACTGTTTTGTTATCTAATAGAATCAGTACAAAGTTGAATATTTCGGATACATCAAATATGTTGACTGCAAGATTCGGAAGAGACACCATAGCATTATCCAACCGTATAGACTTAAAAATAAATATTGCAGACACTGCAGTTATGTTGAGTAGAAGAATTACAAAAGATACTATTGCGCTATCTAACAGAATCAATTTAAAATTGAATACTGCTGACACTGCTTCAATGCTTGCTAATTATTTAGCTGAAATCTTATCTAAAGAATCCTATTCCAATAAATCAACTGATACCTCTCTCGGCGGCGTAAGCCCAAGTAACACGTTGTACCCTACGCAATATGCTGTCAAGAAATATATCGAAAATAATGCGGCAGCTGGATCTAGCTCAGAGTCGACTTCCATAGGGACGATTGTTGATGCAACTAGTTTAGTGAAAGGAAAGATTCAACTGGCAGGTGATTTAGGAGGAACTGCAAGCAATCCACTTATCATGTCTATTGCAGGTATCCCGAAAGACACCCTAGCAAATGCATTGAATTTGATGAATGCAGCTACTTCTAATAATATTGTAAACTATATCGTTAGAAGGAGTCCAATTGGAGACTTCTCAGGAAGCACGATTACCGCGAATACTTTTAAAGGAAATATCATTGGCAATGTGACAGGTAATGTAATTGGTAATATCACTGGTAATGTGACCGGAACATTAACTGGAAACGCTACAAACATAACTGGTATTGTCGCATTGACCAATGGAGGTACTGGCGCAAATTCTGCGCTCAGTGCAAAATCTAATTTAGGACTCTCGAATATTGACAACACATCTGATGCAAACAAACCAGTAAGTACTGCACAACTTGCTGCATTAGATTTAAAAGCCAATTTAGTATCCCCCACGTTTACTGGAAATGTCGTTTTACCTTCTGCTACAAGAGGCATTACACAAGCATTGAATGATAATTCTACCAAAATGGCAACTACCGAATATGTAGCAAATGCCTTATCAGATGCTTCAGGGTCTATTACGAATTCAGTACAAGATGCCACTACAACTAGTAAAGGGAAGATTTTATTGGCTGGTGATTTAGGCGGTAATGCTACTTCTCCAGAAGTAATGACCGTTGCTGGCTTATCTAAAGACACTATTTCCTATGGCGTTATTTTAGCAAAAAGTGCTACCAATTTGAATGTGGTAAATAATATTGTCAAAAGAGATGGCAATGGGAATTTTAACGCTGGAACAATTACAAGTAATCTAATCGGAAATGTAATTGGAAATCTAACTGGAAATGTAACTGGGAATCTTACTGGAACTGTATCTGGAACTGCTAGCAATATTACAGGAATTTTATCTGTCGCAAATGGCGGAACTGGTGCTACAACAGATATTAATGCAAGAAATAATTTAGGCTTAAGTAATGTGAATAACACTAGTGACGCCAATAAACCAATTAGTAGTGCTCAACAAACTACTTTCGATTTAAAAGCAAACTTAGCCTCTCCTACTTTTACAGGATTGGTCGTATTACCCACTGCTACTTCTGCAGTAACTCAAGGATTAAATGACAACAGTACTAAAATTGCTACTACAGAATATGTAGCTAACGCCTTGGCTGATGCATCTGGCTCCATTACCAATTCTGTACAAGATGCCACTACAACTAGTAAAGGTAAAATTTTATTGGCTGGCGATTTGGGTGGAACAGCTTCTACACCATTAGTCTTAAGTATGGGTGGTAAAACTGCAGATGAAATAATTGCTGGAATTACATTAGCAAACAATGCAACCAATACTAATTTGGCCAATAGTATTGTTAAGCGAGATAACAATGGCGCATTTAATGCAAATATAGTTGGCAATGCAACAAATGTAACTGGTATTGTTTCAATTGCAAATGGTGGAACAGGTACTACAACTGTTACTGGATTTAAAACAAGTTTTGATTTAGAAAATATAGATAATACAAGTGATGTAAATAAACCAGTGAGCGCCTTAACACAAACAGCATTAAATACAAAAATTAATAATAGTGTAATTGGTACCGCGAATGGTGTTGCAGGATTAGGATCAGATGGAAAAGTGCCAACTGCTCAATTACCAGCATTTTCTATTGCATCCGTAAATGTGGTGAACAGTCAAGTAAACATGCTCGCCTTAACTGGATTATCTATAGGCGCAGTGGCTATTAGAACTGATAATGCAACCAACTATTTATTAACCGCACAACCCTCCTCTACTTTAGCTAACTGGCAAATATTTTATCCTGCTAGTACGAATGTACAATCTGTAAATGGCACGACAGGTGCAGTTGTTTTAGCAGGTACAACAAATCGTATCTCGGTAGCTTCAAATGTATTCGATATCGCATCAACCTATGCAGGTCAAAGCTCTATAACAACTTTAGGCACAATTGCTACGGGAACCTGGAACGCAACTGCAATAGGTATCACAAAAGGCGGTACAGGTGCAACTACTGCCAATAACGGATTTAATGCATTAGCCCCTAGCCAATCAGGTAATGCTGGAAAGTTTTTAATTACCAATGGAACTAATACAAGTTGGTCTACAGTCAGTGCTGCAGGTGGTTGGAGTACAACAGGAAATGGTGGCTTAGTAGATGGTACCAGTTTCTTCGGCACAACCGACGCGCAACCTCTTAAC
>CAZAOF010000175.1:0-2705 GCA_964486665.1 uncultured Sediminibacterium sp. | reverse complement strand
CAAAACAGGCGTTATGATGCAGACTTTCTTACGATACAAAAATTAATACAAGAAGATGAGATTGGTGTTTTGCAAGATGTACAAATTTCTTTTGAGCGTTATAGAACCACATTGAGTCCAAAAAAACATAAAGAATCTGTGACACCTGGTGCAGGCTTATTGTATGACCTAGGCCCACATTTAGTAGATCAAGCCATTTTATTATCAGGTATGCCATTGGCTGTATTTGCCGATATTAGAATCACCAGAAAAGTATCCATCATCGACGATTATTTTACATTGATCTTGTACTATCCATCCCACCGTATCACTTTAACAAGTGGTATGTTGTTTATGACTGAAAGTCCAGGCTATAAAATTTATGGAACTAAAGGTTGTTTTATTAAAAACAGATCGGATATACAAGAGGCGGATTTAATTGCAGGAAAAAAACCAAATTGCCCAGACTGGGGAGCAGAAGCCACAGCAGATTATGGTACTTTATATACAGATATGAATGGTATCATTACCAATAAGGTGATACCAAGTATACCGGGCAATTACGGGATATTTTATGAGAAAATGGCGGATGCTATTTTAAACAATGCACCTGTTCCAACATCGGCTAAAGAAGGCACCAATATTATTCGTGTATTAGAAGCTGCTAGGAATAGCGCCTTCAATAAAAGAGTTGTAGGAGTATAGTATGCCACATCCCTATTTAAAGGAAATAAAAAAAATATATGCCGCTAATGCAGATGCAAACATCGCAAAAGGTGCAAAAGCATATTTATTGGATCAATTTGAATTCTATGGTATCAAGACCCCACTTAGGAGACAAATTTGTAAAGCATTTTACAAAGCACATCCTATCAAAGACCATACTGAATTAAGTAGTTTAATTAAGGAATGTTTTTCCGAACCACAAAGAGAACTGCATTATTTTGCTATTGAATTATTAGGGCACCATCATCAATTATGGTCAAGCAAAACAATACCGCTGATTGAGTGGATGATCACACATCAAAGTTGGTGGGATTCTGTGGATTCAACCAATTCATTTGTCATAAGTAAATTCTTTTTGAAATTTCCCGAGCTAACTGAATTGACAACATTAAAGTGGAATCAATCCAGCAATAAATGGCTTCAAAGAATGAGCCTCTTATTTCAATTGACTTATAAAGCAAAAACCAATACCACCCTACTCACACAATACATTGAAAACTGCCAATTAGAGGAGGACTTTTTTATTCGTAAAGCCATCGGCTGGGCCTTAAGAGCTTATGCATATACTGATGCAAAATGGGTTGTAAAATTTGTAAAAGCCCATCCAGAATTATCTACTTTATCTAAGCGTGAGGCATTAAAGCATCAGTAAGATTAAATTTAAAATGCTCTAATTGCTCTGACACGCAGAGTATTTAATTTATCAAAATAAGAATTATAAATTGTGGGCGTAAACCTGTAACACATCACTTGCATATTATTACTTGGATTTTCATTTGAACTATAATAATAATAAATGACATTTGAACTAGTAAAAAATAATGCTCTTTGTTGGTGAAGTAGTCCTAATTCATAAGCAGACGGTAAATACCAATCCCCATATCCGCCACCTTTATAATTAGCTGCTATTTGAGCTGCATAATTTCCAGCTCCTTGACTTAAAATAATTCTTTCAGTGTTCGACAAGCCTGCATTAACGCCATCTCTAAACGCATTTGTAGTGATATATGTTCCACCATTATACCATTTGACTTCAGTACCTTGATCTTCAGTGGAGACAATTAGGCCATGTTTCCCATTGTCATATACATAAAAAACAATACCTCCTCCAAATGATTCACCAATATAGTGGGTACCCGTTAATTCTGACACATATGTCCAAGTTAAAGTGCCAGCAGCTGAAGTAGTTAAAATCTGCCTACTTAATCCTGCAGAATTTAAACCAGTTCCTCCATGTGCTATATCAATTGTGGTGGCACTCCATATACCAGTTGTAATTGTTCCTAAAGTTTTTAAATTACTTAATGAAGTTAAAGTAGTATTAGTTGTAGCAGTAATATTATCTGCAATTGTTGCCGTTAATGCATTACCAGTTAAAGAAAGCTTAGTGAGTAAAGCAGAATCTGTATAAGTCAGTTTAGTAAACATAATTGTGTCTGTTAATAATAACTTAGTTCTTAAAGCAGAATCAATAAATATTTGTTTCGTAAATCTACTTGTATCAAAAATATTCATTTTTATTAAAAGCGCAGAATCAGTATAAGTCAGCTTAGTATACTTTATCGTATCTGTAATTTTAAGCTTTGTACTTAAAGCAGAATCCATAAATATTTGTTTCGAAAATCTACTTGTATCGAATAGATGCATCTTGGTTAAAAGTGCTGAATCAGTGTAATTTATCTTTGTATACTTGATTGTATCTGAATTATTGAACTTAGTTCTTAATGCAGCATCTGTATAAATCTGTTTAGTATACTTTATAGAGTCTATTAGTAATAACTTTGTACTTAAAGCAGAATCGACATAGGTTATTCTAGAATAAGGATTAAGTATTACTGAAGTATCTTTAGCAGTTAATTTTGTATCAATAGTAGAGGATAATACTTGAACTGTTTTTACTTTAGCATAAGGTTCTAGCATTTTAGATGTGTCTGAAATATTTAACTTATCATTTATTTTAGCAGTACTAGCCGAATACAAAGCAAAAGGTACAGTTCCAA
>CAZAOF010000174.1:0-2711 GCA_964486665.1 uncultured Sediminibacterium sp. | reverse complement strand
CTTAGTATATTAAAAAAGCCCGATCAAATTGATCGGGCTTTTTTGTGGTTAAATTTCTACAAGGGCTGTTTTAGTTACTCCATATCACATCCTATCGGAGCACCAGGAGGAATGACTACCTGCTTAGGAAGGGTGATTTTTTCTGGATCATTGATTCTGCTAATCGCAAATTGGTAATGTGCGGCCAACTTAGGATTACTTAAGGATAAGCTTGTTAATTTTGTTTTTAACTTATTCAATCTATCGTTACAAATACTTTTCACTTCAAAATTAATATCGCTGCTTTGGCTTAATCCAATGAGCCAGCTTAATGTTTGTTGTTGTGTTTGTAATTGCACTGATCCTGCTAAACCAGTCACGGATGGTGCTAACCATGTTTTTTCTAGCACCGCATCCAACACGTTGTCCCAACCCATGCTACCTGCTCTAGCTTTGTTTTGAACCAAACGATTAGCCCTTTCTGCATTGAATAAAAAGGATAGTTCAAAATCTACCAAAGCTTCAGCAGGAGATAATGCGTCGAAACTTAATCCAGTTCTTTTTGTAAATAATTCACCCACGCCGTAATACATAGGAGGCCTTGGAGGAATGATTTGTAAAATATTTTCTGGAATAGTCAAAAAGCTAGGAGCTAAACAAGCAAGTGCTGCATCTAGCGCTTTTTGCTGAATTGCATTTGATAAAATGGTTGGTTGGATTTGATTTTTGTCACCTCTCACACTATACTGATAATCCATTCCTCCAATGAGTTTGGTGACAGCTTCGTATTGATAACGATGGTAATTGTACACAGGAACTAAGGCATCTTCCAACTGTGCGAGCGGTGTGCCTATTTTTATAGACTGCTCGCCAAATTGTTGCATTGCTTTTTTTCTTACGGCCATTGTTTGGAATAATCCATCCATTGCATTGGGTTGATTATCCCAAAGATGTGCATTAGGATGCATGCCCCCAGCTGCTCTTGCATCTGCATCTGCGATAAATAACCATCCATTCTTTGAATTTTCTTCTAATAAATCATTAAGCGCTTTGGACTCATCTGTATCTTTTGGAAAATCTTGATAACCATAAGTAATAGCTCGTTTATCCCAAAGTCCAATTTCATCAGTATAAATTTTAGAGAAATCTAAATCGCCCTTTTCGTTTACAAAAATATTTGGGTGAGGGTAGTCCATTACGGATGCTCTATCATTAAAGCTAGATGCATAATTGTGTTGTAAACCTAAGGTATGTCCAATTTCATGAGCAGATAGTTGTCTTAATCGATGAATTGCTGCTGAACGCATAGCTTCCGTAACAGGTTTACCTTCTACATAGGGAGATAGAAGTGCAGCAAAAATCAAGTAATCCTGTCTTACTCTTAAAGAACCTAATGACACCTGACCTTTGATGATTTCACCAGTTCTTGGGTCAGATACAGATGCGCCATAACTCCATCCTCTTGTAGAACGATGTACCCAATTGATCATATTATATCTAATATCCATTGGGTCGGCAGAGTCAGGAAGGATATACAATTGAAAGGCATTTTTGTAACCAGCAGCTTCAAATGCTTGATTCCACCACTTGCCGCCTTCTAATAAGGCAGAACGTATAGGTTCAGGTGTGCCGTTATCTAAATAATAAATGATTGGTTTTACTGCTTCACTGATAGGTGCAGTAGGATCTTTTTTCTGTAAGCGATGTCTATTGATCACCATCTGCTGAATAGGTTCACTTATGTCTGAACTGTAATCAAAATAGCTTGTTCCAAAGAAGCCGCTTCTTATGTCATATTTTCTTGGCTTGTAATTGTTATCAGGCAATTCTACAAAACTATGGTGCATTCTAACGGTGATTGCTTCTGCAGAAGGTGTTACAGACTGAACCAATCTTCCGGCGTCAGATCCGCCAACAAAAGTAATGGTTGCCTCAAACTCTGCATTTTTTGGAAAGTTCTTCGTGTTTTGAATATATATAGCCGATCTGTTTTCATTAAGAGTGTATGTGCCTTGTCTAGCACGTTTAATTTTATCTACTACACCATGCGCATCTCTTAAAAAAAAGCTGGTGGCGTCTACTAATACTTTGTTCATCGAACGATCGCCCGCGCTTTCTTCTGCTTCGATGGTAAAATTAAACAAGATGGATTGAGCAAAGGATTGGTCAACAGCCCTTTGCTCTCTTGTATCATCAGTCACAGCTCTGTAGTCTAGATTAGGCTGCGTTAAAAATATCTTTTTCCCAACACGGTTAAAATAAACAATTCTTGAATCACCAAGTTGTCCTCTGTCTAGTCCAATATCATTGGATCCTAGCCCAGCAGGCAAGGAGTTGACATATAAGAATGGTGTATTTAATTTGTCTATTACTAGGTAGATTTTTCCATTCGCGTTATCCCAATAGTAATCATAAAATCCTTTTCGTAATTCCATGTTTTTAGTTTTCTCTGCAATGGTTCCGTTTTGAGAAAAGGCTAACAAAGGAAATGCTAATAATACAAGTAACTGGCGCATCTGTATTTATTTTTGATTTGAAATAAAAAATCCCGCAAGAAGCGGGATTTATATAGAGCTAATAAAATTAAGCTGTTGGATTGTTCTCAGTGCTCGGACCTTCAAAAAGCGTAGGCGTAACTACTGGAGCTGCTGGCGTAACAACTACTGGAGTTGCGGGAGCAACTACTTTTTTAGCAGGTGCTTTTTTTGCTACTGCTTTTTTTGGAGCTGTTT
>CAZAOF010000173.1:0-2735 GCA_964486665.1 uncultured Sediminibacterium sp. | reverse complement strand
CATCATTTCTTAATGACTCTGACATCAAAGTCAATTTAGATTGGTGGTCACCACTCACTGGAATACAAGTAGGGTGGATCTGTGTGAAACAAGGATTCGCAAAGTAAGCACCTTGTTTGTGTGCTTTCCATGCAGCTGTCACATTCGATCCCATTGCATTAGTAGAAAGATAAAATACGTTTCCGTATCCACCAGTACATAATAACACTGCATATCCAAAATGACGCTCTAATTCACCAGTCACTAAATTTCTTGCGATAATTCCTTTTGCTTTGCCATCTACTTTAACTACATCCAACATCTCGTGACGTGCAAACATTTGCACATTACCCAATGCTACTTGACGCTCCAAAGCTTGGTAGGCACCTATTAATAATTGTTGCCCTGTTTGACCAGCAGCATAAAAAGTTCTTTGTACCTGTGTTCCACCAAAAGAACGGTTACTTAACAAACCACCGTATTCACGTGCGAAAGGCACACCTTGCGCCACACATTGGTCAATAATATTGGTAGACACTTCGGCTAAACGATGCACATTTGCTTCACGTGCACGGTAGTCACCACCTTTAATAGTGTCATAAAATAATCTAAATACGCTATCACCATCATTCTGATAGTTTTTAGCTGCATTGATACCACCTTGCGCAGCAATAGAGTGCGCACGACGAGGAGAATCCTGAAAACAAAACGCTTTCACTTTATAACCCATTTCTCCAAGAGAAGCTGCAGCAGAAGCACCAGCCAAACCGGTACCCACCACAATTACTTCCATCTTTCTTTTGTTAGCCGGGTTGACTAATTTGCAATGGCCTTTATAATCTTCCCATTTTTTTTCAAGATCACCTGCTGGAATTTTAGCGTCTATCATATGTTAGTCTTTTATCAATCAGTTATTGGAAATTGTGTTGGTTGAATGAATTATTTAATCCAATCAAAATAGAAACTTATTGGCATCAAAGCAAATAGCAACGGAATGAAAATTGCAAAACCGTAACCTAAGCTAGTCAACATTGCATGATACTTTTTATTGTGTACACCAATCGTTTTAAATGCACTTTGGAATCCGTGTGCTAAGTGGTAAGCCAATGAACCACAAGCTAAAACGTAAAGCACAACGATATAAGGATTCGTAAACACCATATCCATCTCTGCATATAAATTATGCAAGATCACTCCATTGTGTTCTACTTCGCCTAATGCTTTGATAGACCCAATGCCACCCAATCTACTTGGTGTCCAAAAATGGTAGATATGCGCAATTAAAAACAAAAGAATTAATGTTCCTAAAATGGCCATGCTTCTGCTGTACCATTTACTTCCTTTGTCATAACTTACTGCATAACCCACTGCTCTTTTGCTTCTATTTTCAAGCGTTAATAAATACCCTTGATAAATATGTAAGAAGATGCCAAGGAACAAGCCAATTTCTAAGATTCTTGGTACTGCATTACTTCCCATAAAATGACCTGCTTTGTTGAACATCAATCCACCATCATTCGCCCAGATGGTTGCATTCAATCCAGCATGTACAATTAAGAAAAGAATTAAGAAAATACCTGTGAATCCCATTACCAATTTTTTCCCTACGGAAGAGGTAAACATTTGTTTGAAAGTCATAGTAGATGAGTTTAAAAATCTCCGCGAAAATACGACTCAAATAGATAGGTTTCTTTCTATGTTGCTTATTTTTAGCACAATAGACAAAAAACTTATACAAACTGCTCATCGGCTTATAGGTTTATTCACCCCTTTTATGCACCGCCCTTCATTAATTTAGGGTGGAACAAATGAATCAACTAAATTTACAACATGATTAAAGTTTTAGGTATCCTTTGGAATAGCTTTAAGATGGCCATACAAGAGCTTAAAGTAAATAAGTTAAGAACTTTTCTTTCCTTGTTTGGTATCACTATTGGCATATTCTGTATCATAGGAGTTTTGGCGACTATTGACAGTTTAAAATCTAAAGTAAAGAGTGACTTGTCAAGTTTTGGAAGCAATACTATATATATTGACAAATGGGATTATGCAGGTGGGCCTGATTATCCATGGTGGAAGTTTGTCAAAAGGCCGTCCATGAAGATATCCGAGATGGAAATGGTGAGAAAAAAGAGCAGTTTAGCTGCTAACACTGCGTTTTTTGTTTCTACAAGTGCCACTTTTACTTTTGACGAAAATGTATTAAAAGGAATTAATATATATGGAATCACCGAAGAGTTTAAAGATATCCAAGCGTTCAATTTGTCCTACGGACGTTTCTTTTCTGAAAGTGATTTTCAGAGAGGTATTCCTGTGGGGGTGATTGGATATAAAGTTTCTGAGGAATTATTTGGGAAAGCAGAAAAGGGATTGGGTAAAGTAGTTTCTTTTAACGGTAGAAAATTAATGGTCATCGGAATTATCGAAAAACAGGGTAGTAGTATTATCGGTGGTTTTGATTATGATAGAACTGCATTATTTACTTACAATCATTTTGCCTCTATTTATAATCCTGATAATTTTAATCCATATATCATGGTTCAGGCAAAGCCTGGGATTACATCAAAAGCTTTGCAAGAGGAATTGACAGGTGTAATGCGTCAATTAAGAAAATTAAGTCCAACTCAAGAAGATAATTTTACCTGTAATGATGTAGCGCAATTTAAAGACCAAGTGGAGGGATTCTTTGGCTCTGTAAACCAAGGTGGATGGGCCATTGCGGGTTTGTCTTTATTAGTGGGTGCATTTGGTGTGGC
>CAZAOF010000172.1:0-2769 GCA_964486665.1 uncultured Sediminibacterium sp. | reverse complement strand
TAGTACTCGTCTTCATTAAACATAAAGTCTTCCTGGCTTGGGTAATCCGGCCAAATGTCTTCAATACTTTCATATACTTCGCCCTCGTCTTCTAACTCTTGTAAATTCTCAACTACTTCTATAGGGGCACCGCTCCTGATGGAGTAGTCGATCAATTCATCTTTTGTTGCTGGCCAAGGCGCTTCTTCTAAATAGCTGGCTAATTCTAATGTCCAAAACATAAGGTTCTTTTTTGCAAAAGTAGCCGTATATATGATATGACCAAATCTGATTTTTCTACATCATGTAAACATTTCATTAATTTTTGGCAAAATTGACCGGGTAATCGTAGGTTTGTGGTATGGAGATGGAGCCAAAACTACTTGTAGCAAAGGATATATGGAAGCAATATGGGACTGTACCCGTCCTTAAAGGCGTCTCCTTGGAGTTATCCAAAGGTGAGCTAGTTTCTATTGTCGGACCATCGGGAGCCGGCAAATCAACGCTATTGTACATTGTGAGTAGTCTAGAAAAGGCAGACAAGGGCCAAATTTGGTTCCAAGGAGTTGCCATCGACCAATGGAATAATAAGCAGTTAGGTCAATTTAGAAATACTCAAATTGGATTCGTATTTCAATTCCATCATTTATTACCTGAATTTACAGCACTAGAAAATGTTTCTATACCAGGGTGGATAGGAAAAAGAGACAAGCATACCGTAGCTAAAAAAGCCCTGGAACTGCTAGATTTTTTAGGGTTAGCAGACAAGCAAGATAAAAAACCCCATCAATTATCTGGCGGTGAGCAACAAAGAGTTGCTGTTGCAAGAGCCTTGATTAATAATCCTTCCCTCATTTTTGCCGACGAACCTACCGGTAATTTGGATAGCGAAAATGCACATGCAATGCATCAATTGTTTTTACAATTAAAGAAGGAAATGAATCAGAGTTTTTTAATTGTAACCCATAATGAGGCATTAGCTACACTAAGCGACAGAACACTTACCATGAAAGACGGATTATTTGTATAAAGCTACTAAGCCTTTAAACACGAGGCTTCCAAGGAATATCTGCTACTCCATTCAAATGCCCAATATACCTAGCTAAAGTGAATAGATAATCACTAAGACGGTTCAAGTATTTAATCACCAGCGTCTCTACAAATAAATCTTCTTCTTGCATGTTTACACACCAACGCTCGGCTCTTCTACAAACACATCGTGCGATATGCGCAGTGGAGATAGCTTGATGTCCACCTGGAATAATGAAAGATTTCATTGGAGCAAGTACTTCGTTCATCTTGTCCATTGAAGCTTCTAATCCTAAAATGTCTTCCTCTTTTAAATCGGGTATTCTTAATGCAGATTCTTTTTCTGGATCGCAAGCTAAGCTGGATCCTACAGTGAATAATCTGTCCTGTATCTCTTTTAAATCTATTTTAATTGTGGCATCATCCACTAAATCGCTTAATAAGCCAATGAATGAATTTAACTCGTCTACTGTACCGTAAGATTCAATACGAATATGACTTTTAGGCACCCTAGTTCCACCAATTAATGAAGTTTTTCCTTGATCACCTGCCTTTGTATAAATTTTCATAACTCGATAACAAAACTAAAGACACTAAGTTCAGTAATTTTAAATTAAATGTGATTTTTATTTAAAGTATCGGTCTCTACGTTACCATCTCTTAATCTTACCACACGATGTGCGTATTGCGCAATATCCTCCTCGTGCGTGACAAGGATAACGGTATTCCCCGCTGCATGTATTTTACCAAAAAGTTCCATTACCTCTACCGAAGTTTTAGAATCCAAATTACCAGTAGGTTCGTCTGCCAATAAGATAGACGGATTGTTTACCAAGGCGCGGGCAATCGCCACACGTTGGATTTGTCCCCCACTCAATTCATTGGACTTATGGTGACTTCTATCTGCTAATCCTACTTTTTCTAATGCGATCAATGCCCTTTCCAAGCGGTCTTTTTTAGGGATACCTGCATACACCAAAGGCAAAGCAACATTTTCGGCAGCGGTTAGCCTTGGTAATAAATTAAACTGTTGGAACACGAATCCAATTTCTATATTTCTAATGCCTGCTAATTCATCGTCAGACATGGCGCTTACATCATGGCCATTTAAATTATAAGTTCCGCCTGTAGGAGAATCCAAACAACCCAAAATATTCATTAAGGTACTTTTACCGCTACCCGATGGACCCATCAAAGCCACATATTCGTTTCTGTTGATATCCAAATTAATCCCTTTTAAAACGGGGATGGCCTGGTTGGCCATAAAATAACTTTTTTCAATATTTCTTAGTTCAATAACTGCTGACATAATAATTTATTTACGAATGACTTTGGGTACTTTAAAATAAGGTGGGGCTGCATCTGGAGCATTTGACAAAGCTTCTTGGTTCGTTATAGACCCTTTTACTTCATCTACTCTTACTACATTACAAGCGTCTCCCATATGCATTAATGGTTTGATTCCTGTAGTATCTAACGCATTTAACTGCTCTACAAAACCTACTAAATCTTGCATATCCTGCACTAATTTTTCCATTTTTTCTGGAGCCACATTCAACCTAGATAAATGTGCTAAATGGTTCACTAAAGAAGGGTCAACTTGCATAATACAAATGTACTCTAAAGCGCCGAACCCCCAACTTGGTTTTGTTAAAAGGTTAAAACATGCAACCAATGGCGATTTTGCCCCCTTTTTTACCAAAAAACAAAATATTTTTTGAAAATAGTTGCATAACTAACTAATTTTACGAAAAGCTATAT
>CAZAOF010000171.1:0-2781 GCA_964486665.1 uncultured Sediminibacterium sp. | reverse complement strand
CGTATATGGGAGCAGCGCTATAATTTTTTGCAACCGCAAAGAACAGAAACGAATATTAGATCCTACTCTGCAGACGAATTAAAAGTTATTTTAAACGTCTCTTTACTAAATAAATATGGCTTTAAGATCTCTCACATAGATAAGATGTCTTCTGAGCAGATGGAAGAGAAGATTATGGCATTGAACCAATTAGACGCTCAAAAAGAACGTGTAGTCAATGCATTGATCAAAGAGATGGTCGGCTTAAACATGGTCGCATTTGAAAGACAGTTAGACCTATATATTGGGCAGAAAGGGATAGAAAAAACAATCAACGAAATCATCTTCCCTTATTTGGAGCGTGTAGGTATTCTTTGGGTAACCAATCATATCAATCCGGCACAAGAGCATTTGGCAACCAATATCATCAGACAGAAAATTATACTTGGTATTGAACGTTTGACTCCATTACTAAATTATAGTAAGCGTATAGTTTTGTTCCTTCCAGAAGGAGAATACCATGAGTTAGGTTTATTATATGTACATTTTTTATTGAAGCAGAAAGGTATTTATGTAGACTACCTAGGTACGAATGTTCCGATGGTAGACCTAAAATACTTAACTGAGTTCAAGAAAGTGGATTATTTGTACTGTCATATTACTATGCCAGCAAGAAATTTCAAATTGGATAAGTTTTTCACCAATTTAGCTACGATTAATCCTCAAATCCCTATTATCTTATCAGGTCAACTGATTCAAGAGTACAAGGGTAAAATATCTCCAAATATCCATTTAAAGAGAAGTCTTTCTGAGACTATTGCTTTTTTACAAGAGATTTAAGCCTTTATTACAAGAGATCTAAGTCTGTCTAACAAGTGATTTAAGTCTATCTTAATCAACTCTTTAGGTAAGTTTTGCCCTCAATCTTTTGTCTTCAATTATTTTGTTTAATTTTTTTTAAAAATAATTAAACAAAAATGATGCTTTGTCAATTAATTATGTTTAACTTTAACATTCAAACATTAAACATAATTGTATGTCAAACGCAGAATTTAGTCTATTGCTTACCGAAAATGCTGAGTTTTTAAGACCTTTTGCTATCAACCTAACAAAGGATCATGAGTCTGCAAAAGATTTGTACCAAGATACCTTGTACAGGGCGATCTCTAATAAAGACAAATACAATGTAGGTACCAACATTAAGGCATGGTTATATACCATCATGCGTAATATATTTATCAATGATTACCGTCGTAAAGCAAAACAATCAACTGTGCTTGATAATAGCCCAAATGATTTTTTAATTGACCAAACTTTCAACAAGGTGGTAAATGATGGAATAACTAACTTAAATTTGAAGGAAGTAAATCAGTTCATACACGATTTGCCTGAGTTATTTAGAACACCATTTAATTTATACTACGAAGGGTATAAATATAATGAGATAGCAGAAGCACTAAATGAGCCCTTAGGTACAATCAAAAGTAGAATCCACTTTGCTAGAAAAATTTTAAAACAAAAGATACAACGTTATTAAATTCATGTCATTGCATTCAAAAAAAGTTATTGTTATTGGTGCTGGTTTCGCAGGTATGTCTGCAGCGAGTTTTTTAGCACAAAAAGGTTGGGCAGTAACAGTAATAGAAAAGCATGATTTGCCAGGAGGAAGAGCAAGAAAATTTAAAGCAAACGGATTTACGTTTGACATGGGTCCTAGTTGGTATTGGATGCCAGATATTTTTGAAAGATATTTTAATGCATTCGGAAAAAAAGTAAATGATTATTATTCACTTACAAGACTCGATCCTTCTTACAGAGTTTATTTTGAAAAAGAAGGGTGGGATATACCAGCTAATTACAAAGAATTACAAAATTTATTAGAATCAGTAGAACCTGGTGCTGCAAAAGCTTTAGACGCTTTTATGGCTGAGGCTAAATTCAAATATGATGTGGGTGTTGGAAAACTCGTGCATAATCCGGGTCTGTCTTTAACAGAGTTCTTGGATATGGATTTGGTGAAGGGAGTTTTTAAGTTAGATGTTTTCCAATCTATGAAAAAACATGTAGCTAAATTTTTCAAACATCCTTCTATACAATCATTAATGGAGTTTCCTGTTTTATTCTTAGGTGCTTTACCGGAAAAAACACCCGCTCTTTATAGTTTGATGAATTATGCTGACATTAAAGGAGGTACATGGTACCCTGAATTTGGCATGTATAGTATTGTACAAGCAATGTATGATTTAGCCATATCATTAGGGGTTGAATTTAAATTAGGAGAGGAAGTAACTTCAATAGAGGTACAAGATGGAAAAGCAGTAGCAGTGCATACAAAAGTAAATGCTACTGGAGCGTTGCAACAATATACAATGGATGTGTTGGTTGGAGCCGGAGATTACCATCACATAGAAACTAAATTACTTACTACTGAAAATCAATCTTACTCAAAAAGTTATTGGGACAGCAGGGTAATGGCACCAAGTTCTCTATTGTTTTATGTAGGATTAAATAAAAAATTGGAAGGTGTGTTACACCATCAATTGTTTTTTGATACTGATTTTGGTTTACATGGTCATGAAATTTACACCGATCCTAAATGGCCTACAAGACCTTTATTTTATGCAAGTGTACCCTCTGTAACAGACCCAACGGTCGCACCAGAAGGATGTGAAAATATGTTTTTATTAATACCAATTGCAGCAGGTTTAGAAGGGGATACAGAAGAAATTAGAGATCAATACTTTGAAATGATCATCAAACGTTTTGAAGAAAGGATTGGTCAATCTATTCGTGATGCTATTG
>CAZAOF010000170.1:0-2822 GCA_964486665.1 uncultured Sediminibacterium sp. | reverse complement strand
AAGCAAATAGTGTACGCACAGCAATAGACTGGTGTTTGAATAATGGATTTGTCACTAAAGATATTGATGCAGCGAATAGTTATACCACTACTGCCATTGGAGATATTGTTGCTGAATTCATAGAGCGACATGCAAAAGGCGAGAAGCATCCTATCCACCAAAGATTACATAAATCAACAATCATTTAATAGCATGGAACTAAATAAATATTCAAGAACAATCACCTTAGATCCTACACAACCCGCTGCACAAGCGATGTTTTATGGTATTGGATTTACAGACGCCGATTTTCATAAAGCACAGGTGGGCATTGTAAGCATGGGCTATGATGGGAATACTTGTAATATGCATTTGAATGGATTGGCTGCAGATATTAAAAAAAGTATTTGGGAAAATGATTTAGTAGGATTGACTTTTCATACAATTGGTGTGAGTGATGGTATGAGTAATGGTACCGACGGTATGCGTTATTCATTAGTGAGCAGAGATGTGATTGCAGATAGTATCGAAACCGTGTGTGGCGCACAATATTATGATGCATTGATCGCCGTGCCGGGTTGTGATAAAAATATGCCAGGATCTATTATAGCCATGGGCAGATTGAATCGTCCATCGATTATGATTTATGGAGGAACCATTGCGCCAGGACATTATAATGGACAGGACTTAAACATCGTTTCTGCATTTGAGGCACTAGGACAAAAACTAGCAGGACAATTAGACGAAGCCGATTTTAAAGGGATCATTAAACATGCCTGTCCAGGTGCAGGTGCATGTGGTGGCATGTATACTGCCAACACGATGGCCGCAGCGATTGAAGCATTGGGCATGAGCTTACCCTACTCTTCCTCTAACCCAGCGTTGAGCGAAGAGAAGCAACAAGAATGTAAGGATGCAGGAAAAGCAATCCGATTATTATTAGAAAAAGATATTAAGCCAAAAGATATCATGACACGTCAAGCATTTGAGAATGCCATTGCAGTGATCATGGTCTTAGGAGGAAGCACGAATGCGGTATTGCATATGATTGCGATGGCAAAGAGTGTGGATGTAAGTATTACGCAGGACGACTTCCAAACGATCAGTGATAAGATCCCTGTGTTGGCAGATTTTAAACCATCAGGTAAATATTTAATGCAGGACTTACACCAATATGGAGGGGTGCCTGCGGTGATGAAATATATGTTGGCGCAAGGATGGTTACACGGAGATTGTTTAACAGTGACAGGAAAAACCCTTGCAGAAAATTTAGCAGCAGCGCCTGATTTAAATTTTGATCAACAGAAAATTATTCTTCCAAAAGAAAATCCCATCAAAGCAACAGGGCACTTACAAATTATGTATGGCAACTTAGCTACTGGTGGTAGTGTGGCAAAAATTTCTGGAAAAGAAGGAGACATGTTCGAAGGTCCAGCACGTGTATTTGACGGAGAGCATGCATTGATAGAAGGTATCAATACTGGAAAGATAAAAGAAGGCGATGTGGTGGTGATTAAAAATGTAGGACCAGTAGGTGCGCCAGGTATGCCAGAGATGTTAAAACCAACATCGGCCATTATTGGTGCGGGCCTAGGAAAATCGGTTGCATTGATTACTGACGGAAGATTCAGTGGTGGTACACATGGTTTTGTGGTAGGACATATTACACCAGAAGCATATAAAGGCGGATTGATTGCTTTGGTGGAAGACAATGATATCATTGAATTAAATGTACCTAAGCGAACCATGACTTTAAAAGTAGACGAAGCAACGATTGCTAAAAGAAGAGCTGCTTATCAACAACCTTCCTTAAAAGCAACGAAGGGCGTTTTATTTAAATATGCAAAATCGGTGAAGGATGCAAGTGAAGGATGTGTAACGGATCAGGAGTAAAAATAGTAACATGGAAACAAAACAACTTACAGGATCACAAGCAGTATTGGAAGCATGTATTGCCGAAGGAGCAGATACCATCTTTGGTTATCCAGGCGGTGCAATCATGCCTATCTATGATGCATTGTATGATTATGCAGATAAGTTAAAGCATGTATTGGTGCGCCATGAGCAAGGCGGAATCCATGCTGGACAAGGTTATGCGAGAACATCGGGCAAGGTAGGTGTTGTGTTTGCAACAAGCGGACCTGGTGCGACGAATCTAGTCACTGGATTAGCTGATGCGATGATCGACAGTACGCCATTGGTTTGTATCACAGGACAGGTGTTTGCACATTTATTAGGAACAGATGCTTTTCAGGAAACAGATATCATCAATATCACGATGCCTGTGACCAAGTGGAATTATCAAATTACGGATGCCACAGAGATCCCACATATTTTAGCCAAAGCATTTTATTTAGCAAAGAGTGGAAGACCGGGGCCAGTATTAATAGATATTACAAAGAATGCACAATTTCAAAGCTTCGACTATGAAGGGTATACGGTGTGCAATCATGTTAGGTCTTATCGTCCCAAACCAATTATCCGAAAAGAATATATTGACGAAGCAGTTCAATTAATCAACCAAGCAAAAAAGCCATTGGTGATTTTTGGACAGGGTGTGATTTTAGGAAAAGCAGAAAAAGAATTTCAAAAGTTTATAGAGAAGTCGGGTATGCCAGCGGCATGGACTATTTTAGGATTAAGTGCTTTGCCAACGGATCATCCACAAAACGTGGGTATGCTTGGCATGCATGGTAATTACGGTCCCAATGTATTAACCAATGACTGCGATGTACTTGTTGCAGTGGGTATGCGTTTTGATGATCGTGTTACAGGAAGATTAGATAAGTACGCGAAGCAAGCAAAAATTATTCATTTAGATATTGATCCATCTGAGATAGATA
>CAZAOF010000169.1:0-2941 GCA_964486665.1 uncultured Sediminibacterium sp. | reverse complement strand
TTTTGGTTTGCAGTTCTTGCTCTTACAGATTTTCCATTAGGTCCAAAAACCAGTACTTCATTCGGGTTTTGATCTACAAAATTGTCAATCACTTCTGCGTCATCTCCGCCTAAAATTTGTTCAAAATAATTTTCACTTAAATGGCCATTGCGTTCCATGTATTGAATAATTAATTCAATTTTTTCTTTTGCAATATCAATTTGCTCTGGCGCACCACTTAATTTAATTTGGGTACCTCTAGATAAAATTTTAAGTAGGGGAAATTTCTTTTTTAATAAATCGAATTTATTATTGTTAACACCAAAAAAGTCAATAGGATTAACAGAGGCTAAGTTGATAATTGTTTCAGTCAATGTGGTAATATTTATGGGTTAAGAGGATAAGGATAACTACCTAACACAATTTAACATAGACTTGTTCAATATCCATCCAAACATGTACACAATATGTGGATTACTGATATCCTCAACGAGGGCTTAACAATTTCTTAAACTAGCAATCATTTGGATGGGATCTGCGGCTTTAAAAACAGTCGTTCCTGCAACCAATATATCTGCGCCAGCAGCCACAAGTTTTGCTGCATTATCCAAAGTGACTCCTCCGTCAATTTCAATTAAGGTTTTAGCCTGCTTATCTTTAATTAATTGTTTCAAATCGCGTACTTTTTCGTAAGTGTGTTCAATGAATTTTTGTCCTCCAAATCCAGGGTTAACACTCATGATACAAACGACATCAATATCGAAAATAACGTCTTTCAATACTTCAATAGGTGTGTGAGGATTCAATGCTACGCCTGCTTTCATGCCTTGTGCTTTAATTTGTTGTAAGGTGCTATGAAGGTGTGGACATGCTTCGTAGTGTACGGTTAAGATAGTGGCACCTGCTTGTTTAAAAGCAGTAATATATTTTTCTGGTTGCACGATCATCAAGTGCACATCCATTTCTTTAGTAGTTGTTTTTTTGATCTGTTCAATAATGGGTAGACCATAACTAATGTTGGGTACAAAAACACCATCCATTACATCTAAATGAAACCACTCAGCTTCTGATGCATTGAGCATAGCACATGCTTTACCTAATTCTAAAAAATCTGCAGCTAAAAGGGAGGGAGCGATGATGGCCATAAAATGTATTTGTGTAAAGTTCTTGATTTTTTGTAGAACTGTCATTTTTTAGTCAAAAAAAAATAGTAGAAGCATCCAGATTTTAATTTTGGTTTTAAATCTTGCCGATTAGCGCTATTTTTGCGGCCAATAGGAACATTTATGAAAAAACAAATTTTATGCTTTCTTGCCTTAATCATTGGGTTACAGGTTTTTGCTCAAACAGACACTGTTCAATTTGAAGGCGAAACACATTTTAAAAATGTGCAACAACTAACTTTTGGAGGGGATAATGCAGAGGCTTATTGGAGTTATGATGGTAAGCGCATTATTTTTCAAAAAACCAATCCTAAAGAGGGGATAGTATGTGATCAAATTTTTATGGGAGCGCTTCCATTAAATGCTGCAGCCCCATTCACATATAAATTAGTGAGTACAGGTATGGGAAGGACTACTTGTGCTTATTTTATGAAAGACGGAAAGCATATTATTTATGCCTCTACGCATGAGGGTGATACTGCTTGTCCGCCGCCAGTGGATCGCGCTAAATATGGCAATAAATACATTTGGCCTTTGTACAATAGCTATGATATTTTTATGGCAGATACAACAGGTAAAGTGGTAAAAAAATTAACTACTGCAAAAGGATATGATGCAGAAGCCACATTGTCTTATGATGGAAAGAAAATGATTTATTGTAGTGATAAAGACGGTGACTTGGATTTATATGTAATGGATATTGCTAGTGGAAAGGAAAAAAAAGTGACAACTGCTTTAGGCTACGATGGTGGCGCTTGGTTTAGCCCAGATGGTAAAAAGATTGTATGGAGAGCGAGCCGTCCTAAAACAGAGGCTGAAATTGCTGAATACACAAGTTTGTTAAAAGAAGGACTGGTTGCGCCAACTAACATGGAAGTTTGGGTGGCTAATGTCGATGGTTCTGAAGCAAAGCAAGTCACTAACTTAGGCCAAGCCAATTGGGCACCCAATTTTACCCCAGATGGTAAAAAAATCATTTTCTGTAGTAACCATGAATACAAAAGAGGATTCCCGTTTAACATGTATTTAATCAACCTTGATGGAACTGGTTTGGAAAAGATAAGTAGGGATAAAGGTTTTGATGCTTTTCCTATGTTTAGTCCAGATGGTAAAAAAATTATTTTTGGCTCAAACAGAAACAACAAAGGCACAAGAGATACCAATTTGTTTGTGGCAGATTGGGTAGACTAGGCAGCTTTAAAAATATTTGTTTACTTTAGCAAAAATTGATCAACTATGTATAACGGACTTTTACATTTACACAGTACCTTAAGATGGGTGGTTCTAATTGCACTCTTATTAAGTATCTATAAGTTATTTACCCAAAAAGACGCGCTAAAGACAAGCAAGACCCTTTTATTGAGTGCGCACGCAAGTTTATTGGTAGGACTCTATCAATATATTGCTGGTCCTCTAGGCATCAAAATGATCCAATCTTCAGGCATGGGTGCAACCATGAAAAATGCAGTTAGTCGTTATTGGTCAGTTGAGCATGCTTTTACGATGATTTTAGCCATCGCCCTAATCACAATTGGGCATGTGAAATATAAAAAGACTTTACAACCAGGTCCTACTCGAATTTTATATGTTATTGCATTGATTTTGATCCTTTTAGTGATGCCTTGGCCGTTTAGAGCTGGAATTGGTCGTCCATTGTTTCCAGGAATGGGCTAATCGCATAAATTTAAAACATTGATTTTCAATACATTACAAAGGAGAAGGCGTACTTCTCCTTTTATTTTAACCTTTTTAGAAGAATTAACCGGGATTTTTTCATAATTCCATTCATTTCCATATCT
>CAZAOF010000168.1:0-2958 GCA_964486665.1 uncultured Sediminibacterium sp. | reverse complement strand
TGGCAGTTGATTCTTGGGATGTATTAGTAGCGGCATATCCAAATGCAACCAAACGTGAACTTGACCAAAATTATGTTGCGGTTCCTGGTTATATCGATTGTCACACCCATCTCTGTTTTGGTGGCAATAGAGCCCGTGATTTTGCACTCCGTAATGCTGGCGTTTCTTATTTAGAAATTGCACAGTCCGGCGGAGGTATTTGGGATACGGTAACTCAAACAAGAAAATGCACAGAACAGGAGTTAACGCAAATTGTAATTAAAAACGCGAACCAACAATTACAATTAGGAATAACAACTATTGAGGTTAAGAGCGGCTATGGCCTTTCGGTAGAAGAAGAAATAAAAATGCTGCGGGCTATACGTAACGGTAGCAAGGAAACAGCTGCAGACCTTGTGGCTACTTGTTTAGCTGCACATCTTAAACCCAAAGATTTTAGTGGCACCAATGAAGACTACCTAAATTATTTGGTTACAAATTTATTTCCAGTTTTACAATCTGAAAAACTTACAAACCGCATTGATGCATTTATAGAAACTTCTGCTTTTTCTGCATCAGAAATCGCACCTTATTTAAAATCGGCAAAGGAGCTTGGCTTTGATATTACTATTCATGCCGATCAATTTACCACAAGTGGTTCGGAAGTTGCTGTACAAATCGGAGCAATTTCTGCAGATCATTTAGAAGCATCAGGAGATAAAGAAATTGAATTAGTTGCACAATCAAATACCATAGCAGTTGCATTACCTGGTGCAAGTGTAGGACTTGGGTGTCCTTTTGCGCCAGCAAGAAAAATATTGGATAAAGGAGGTGCTTTAGCTATTGCGTCTGATTGGAATCCAGGATCGGCACCAATGGGAGATTTGGTATGTCAGGCTTCCATACTTGCTACATTTGAAAAACTAACAACCGCCGAAGTCTTTGCTGGTATTACGTTTAGAGCGGCAGCGGCACTTAATTTATTTGATCGTGGAAGACTCATTGCAGGCAATAAAGCAGATTTTATTTTGTATCCCTCCACCGATTATAGAGACATACTTTATTATCAAGGTTCTTTGCGTCCTTCTCAAGTTTGGAAATCAGGAAAACTAGTTGGCGTATAATTTATTTCATGATATAATGATACAACCTATGACTTTTAAGGAAATGATTTTACAGGGCATACCTGAACAACTGCCCAATAAAAAATCAAGAGATGATAAATATTCTCATGCACCCAAGCGAAAAGATATTCTTACGCCCACCGAAAAAAAACTAGCAATCGCTAATGCACTGCGTTATTTTCCAGCATCTTGGCATGCAGTTTTGATTGAGGAGTTTGTAGAAGAATTAAAATTATATGGTAGGATTTACATGTACCGTTTTATGCCAGATTATGAAATGTACGCAAGGCCGATACATGAATATCCTGCAAAGTCTAAGCAGGCTGCGGCTATCATGCTTATGATTCAAAATAATTTGGATCCAGCAGTAGCGCAACATCCTCAGGAATTAATTACCTATGGAGGTAATGGAGCAGTGTTTCAAAACTGGGCTCAATATCTTATTACCATGAAATACCTGGCTCAAATAACAGACACGCAAACTTTACACATGTACTCTGGACATCCTATGGGAATTTTTCCGTCCTCTGTAGAAGCCCCACGTGTAGTTGTCACAAATGGTATGATGATTCCTAATTATTCTAAACCAGAAGATTGGGAACGTTATAATGCAATGGGTGTTACCCAATATGGCCAAATGACAGCTGGTTCATATATGTATATTGGACCGCAAGGAATTGTACATGGTACTACCATTACCGTGATGAATGCTTTTAGAAAAAAATTAGGTGCTGGCGTAAGCCCCAATGGAAGAATATTTTTAACAGCTGGTTTAGGAGGTATGAGTGGCGCGCAACCCAAAGCTGGAAATATTGCAGGTTGTATTACAGTATGTGCAGAGGTGAATGCGAGTGCTGCTATAAAAAGATTTGAACAAGGATGGGTTGATAAGCTTACCCATAACCTCGATGAATTAATTGACATTGTAAAAGAAGCCGTATCCAATAAAGAAGTGGTATCTATTGCCTATGTTGGGAATGTTATTGATGTATGGGAGCGTTTTGATACCGAAAATATTATTGTTGATTTAGGATCTGATCAAACCTCACTTCATAATCCTTGGGCTGGTGGTTATTACCCTGTGGGACTTTCATTTGAAGCGTCTAATGATATGATGGCCAATCATCCAGAACAATTTAAAGAGGTTGTTCAAGCCTCACTGCGTCGTCATGCAGATGCAATAAATAAACATACCTCAAAAGGGACTTACTTTTTTGATTATGGAAATGCATTTTTATTAGAAGCGTCAAGAGCTAATGCAGATGTAATGCACGATAATCATATCGATTTTAAATATCCAAGTTATGTGCAAGATATTTTAGGACCCATGTGTTTTGATTATGGCTTTGGACCATTTAGATGGGTTTGTACTTCTGGCTCCCATGAAGATTTAAAACGTACCGATCAAATAGCTGCAACTGTGTTAGAATCAATGCTAGCTAATGCCCCAGCGTCTATTGCACAGCAGTTACAAGATAATATTACATGGATTAAGGAAGCTGAAAAAAATAAATTAGTAGTAGGTTCTAAAGCAAGAATTTTATACGCCGATGCAGAAGGTAGAGCAAAAATTGCTGCCGCATTTAATGAAGCGATTGGTGATGGAACCATTACGGCGCCTGTTGTTATTGGTAGAGATCATCATGATGTAAGTGGAACCGATTCGCCATACCGAGAAACTAGTAATATTTACGATGGCAGTAAGTTTACAGCAGACATGTCTATTCACAATGTAATTGGAGATAGTTTTAGAGGCGCGAGTTGGGTGTCTATACATAATGGTGGGGGTGTAGGTTGGGGTGAAGTAAGCAATGGAGGATTTGGACTTGTATTGGATGGATCGGCAGCATCAAAA
>CAZAOF010000167.1:0-2989 GCA_964486665.1 uncultured Sediminibacterium sp. | reverse complement strand
GTGTGATTGCTGACAAACCAAAAGCAGAAATGCCAGCTCCGGGTGGCGCTCCTGACATGGGTGGTATGGGTTACTAATACTTTAAATAGAAAGTATAAAAAAAAGTCCTTCAAGCAATTGGAGGACTTTTTTTATGGAAATACTTGATGATTATTTTACAACTAAAACTTATAGGAATAACTAATTAGCAGTTACTTGCTTTGCAAAATACAATTGAAATCCTTTGACTAATAACAACTGTGCCATACCATAGGTCGCCATCGTGACCAATCCAATGTTATCAATTGGGCTTTGTGTAGACCAATAAAATTTATTAAAGGCAAGTACTGCATCGGAACTAATAAAAAACAACATACCTGGTGTCCAAAATAAATCTGCAATTAGTTTTGTTTGTTGATGTAAAGATGCCCTAACTGTGTATACAGCAGCTACCGAAATTAATACCATGTAAACTAATACAGGATAGATCAAAGCACCCATTGCATCTTTAAGAAAGCTATATACAAATGCACAGAAAATTGCTAAAAATACAATCACACCATATAATTTTATTTTAGACTCCCCTGTTGTTGGCCTGAGTGGACTAAAGAAAATAATATTAAAAATATGCGTCGTCATAAAAGCAATCATGCCTGGAATAAAATAAGCATCCGATAATAAAAATGCATCCCCTAAGAATGAACCAAACAGTCCAATCAGAATTAAATATTTGCGGTTTGACGCAGTGGCAAAAAATGGTTGTGAAACAAAAAATGCCATAAGAATAGGCAATAATAAAAGTTTTGTGCCCATTTGTATTTCATTGTATCCTAATAATTGGGAGAATAAATGCGACATCAATACCAAGATATAGCTGGTCATTCCGAACTTTTGAAAAAAAGATTTCATCATTTTTAATTTCGTTAAAATAGGAACTAAATATAGGGAAAGCAAGGGGAATTCAAAATTCAAAGCATAAATTTGCGCATGATTCATCCAGACGAAGAAGCATTTTATAAAAAATGGGAAAAGGAACGTCTACTCCCTCAATACAAGCGTAAGCCTTTTTTAAGAGGTACCAGCATCAGCCTTTTATTAGGTTTGGTCGTATTAGGTGTGGCTGAAGCTGGATGGTACGAAAGGGCAAATATGGTGGCGAATTCAAGAGGAAATATCATTTGGATACTGATCGCTATTGTACTGGTCTCAATTGGATTTGGTTGGATCTACCAGCAATTTACCTGGGAAATGAACGAGCAAAGATTTGATGAAATTAAACATATAAAAAACAAAAAATGACCATTTTAAGACCAAAAACGACTCAAAAATTGAGTTTTCCAAGCTTTTTTAGCCTTTTTTTACTGATTTTAGCCATTTTCTTCATGACTGCTTGTAGTAAAACTGAAGAGACTGCCGCAACTACCCCTTGTACACTTAAAGCTCAATATGTAAACGATAGTTCTGCTGCTCAAAGAGATCTAATGATTGCTTTTTGTAATAATAATGGTATTAAATATACCCTACACCCAAGTGGAATTTTATACGAAATTATTACCCCTGGCGACACTACTAAACCAGATCTATGTACCTCACTTACAATGACTTATACCGGAAAATTGATGACTGGCATTCAGTTTGATGCTGGAACCATAACCTATCCGCTAAAAGATTTGATAGTGGGATGGCAAATTGCCGTACCATTAATCGGAAAGGGCGGTAAAATCAAAATGGTAATTCCATCATCATTAGGATATGGTCCAAGAGCAGTAGGTACCATTCCAGCCAATTCTCCCCTGTATTTTGAAATGAGCATCAACTAAAGCTGAGCTCTTTGATGAACCTAAAATAATGGCCAATCGGCTTGATTTTAGGCTTGTTTCCATTATATTTGCCGACTAAAAATCAGTTAACCAAACTATTATGCAACTTAAAGGATTAGTGCGCTTTTTTACATTTGCGCTTATTTTGATTTGTCTTTACCAATTATCTTTCACATGGTTCGTTAGATCACATGAAAAAGCAATGGATGCTAAAGCAACTGCTTGGGTAAATAAATTACCAAAAGCTGAACAGATTTATCCAAGTGATAAAGATCAACAACTGTTATACAACGACAGCATTTCAGATGCTAAGAAGGTGTATTACAAGCGTTTATTAGACAGCACAAAAGATACTAAGTTATTTTTTGGACTAACTACTTATGCTGCTGCTAAAGAAAAAGAACTCATGTTAGGTCTTGATTTACAAGGAGGTATGAGCGTAACCATGGAAGTTGGTTTAGACGGACTTCTTAAATCTTTAGCGAACTATTCTAAAGATCCAGCATTCAACAATGCATTAACCAATGCAGTAAGTAAGAAGGCGAACAGTAATGCCGATTTAATTACTTTATTTACAACTGAATACAAAGCAATTAACCCTACAGGTAAATTAGCTCCTTTATTTGTAACCAGAAGTAATGGTAAATTGAAATTTGACGATTCTGATGATGCAGTGACTGCTTATTTACAAGAACAGTCTATTCAAGCATTCAACAATACTTATAGAATTTTAAATACGCGTATTGACCGATTTGGTTTAGCTTCTCCAACGATCAACCCAGATCCAACAAAAGGAATTATCAATATCGAACTTGCGGGTATCTCAGATAAAGAACGTGTACGTTCTTATTTACAATCTACTGCGAATCTTCAATTTTTTGAAGTATATACTTTTGAAAATAAAGATTTCCAAAATGCAATTTTAGCTGCTGATAAAGCAATTGAATTGAGTAATGCTGGTGTAGTTGATTCAACTGTTACAGCAAAAGTGGATACAGCAAAAGCTAATGCAGCAAAGAATCCTTTGTTAAGAATAGTTCAGTTCACACAGCCTTACCAATCAAAAAATGGTCAGTTTGTATTCCCAGCTGAAATTGGATATACTTTGAAAAAAGATTCTGCTTTGTTGAACGCCTATTTAGCTTTACCAGAAGTAAAATCTAAGTTCCCATCGAACTTGGTATTCATGT
>CAZAOF010000166.1:0-2997 GCA_964486665.1 uncultured Sediminibacterium sp. | reverse complement strand
TACGCGAAGCAAGCAAAAATTATTCATTTAGATATTGATCCATCTGAGATAGATAAAAATGTGTTAGCGCATGTAGGTGTCTGGGGTGATTGTAAAGAAACCCTACCCTTATTAACGCTTGGCATCGAACAAAAAGATAGAAGCGAGTGGTTGAGTGTGTTTGCGGGATACGCTAAAGAAGAGTATGAGCAGTGTATCCACGAGGAGATGCATCCTGCGTCGGAACAATTGAGTATGGCCGAAGTCATCCACACAGTGAATGAAATTACCAAAGGAGATGCTGTGATGGTAACCGATGTAGGACAACACCAGATGGTGACTTGTAGGTATGCAAAATTTAATCAAACAAGGAGCAATGTGACATCGGGAGGATTAGGCACGATGGGCTTTGGATTACCAGCAGCGATTGGTGCAAAGTTTGGTGCACCCGACAGAACAGTGATTGCTGTGATTGGCGATGGCGGAATACAAATGACTTTACAAGAGTTTGGTACGATCATGCAAACAGGAGTTGATGTGAAAGTGATGATATTGAATAATGAGTTCTTGGGCATGGTGCGTCAGTGGCAGCAATTGTTTATGGAGAAGCGATATTCTTTTGTAGACATCGAAAGTCCAGACTATGTCATGCTTGCAAATTCATATAGGATCGCAGCAGCAAAAGTGAGCAAACGAGAGGAATTAAAAGATGCGGTAGCGAAGATGCTAGCACACAAAGGATCTTATGTATTAGAAGTAATGGTGGGTAAGGAAAATAATGTATTCCCAATGGTACCACAGGGGTGCTCTGTGAGCGAAATCAGATTGAAGTAGCGTAGCTTTTAAAGTATTGTAAAACGAAAATTATGGAAAACGAAAAACAAGAATATACAATCACTGTATATACCGAAAATCAAGTTGGTTTATTAAATCGTATTGCCATTATTTTTTCGCGTAGAAAAATAAATGTAGAGAGCTTGAATACTTCACCATCCGAAGTGCCGGGTATCCATCGTTTTACGATTGTTGTTCAAGAGGCAAGAGATGTGGTGATTAAAGTTGTAAGACAAATCGAAAAGCAAGTAGAAGTATTAAAAGCCTATTATAATACCAACGACGAAATTGTATGGCAGGAATTGGCTTTGTATAAAGTATTGTCAGACGAAATAACAGAGAAGGTAAAAGTAGAAAGGTTATTGAGAGAGTTTGGCGCAAGAGCCGTAGCCATCCGAAAAGACTTTATCGTTTTTGAAACGACTGGCCATAGAGAGGAGACCAATAAATTAATGGAAGCTTTAGCGCCATTTGGTTTAGTGGAATTTGTGAGAAGCGCGCGTGTAGCCATTATCAAAGAAAGTGCAGGCTTCCACGAAAAACTAAAAGACTTCGAAAAAAGAGAGCCAGGAGACGAACTCATAGAAAACGAATACCTGGGAAAAAGAGAAGCAGTCTTTACGATGTAGGTTTCTAGTATAATCATTCTTAATAATTAACTCGATCAAATAATCAATTAAATATTTCAATTCATAAACTAAACAAATCATGGCAAAATTAAATTTCGGAGGTACCGAAGAAAATGTGGTAACTAGAGAAGAGTTCCCATTAGCAAAAGCACAGGAAGTATTAAAAAATGAAGTAGTCGCTGTTATTGGATATGGCGTACAAGGACCAGGACAAGCATTGAACCAAAAAGAAAATGGGGTGAATGTAATTGTAGGTCAAAGAAAAAATTCAAAATCATGGGATAAGGCAATCGCTGATGGATTTGTTCCAGGCCAAACCTTATTTGAAATAGAAGAAGCATTAGAGAAGGGAACCATTATTTGTTATTTGTTGAGCGACGCTGCACAAATTGCTATGTGGCCAACAGTAAAGAAACATTTAACACCTGGTAAGGCATTGTACTTCTCTCATGGATTCGGTATCACGTATAAAGAGCAAACAGGTATTGTACCTCCAGCAGATGTGGATGTAATTTTGGTGGCACCAAAAGGATCAGGTACATCTTTAAGAAGAATGTTTTTACAAGGCCGTGGCTTAAACTCAAGCTATGCTATTTTCCAAGATGCAACGGGTAAGGCACATGACAGAGTGATAGCACTAGGAATTGCTGTAGGATCTGGCTACTTGTTTGAAACAAATTTCAAAAAGGAAGTGTATTCAGATTTAACAGGAGAGCGTGGTACTTTAATGGGCGCTATACAAGGAATTTTTGCAGCACAATACGAAGTGTTGCGCAAGAACGGACATAGTCCTTCTGAATCTTTCAATGAAACAGTAGAGGAATTAACACAGTCATTGATGCCACTCGTAGCAGAAAACGGAATGGATTGGATGTATGCCAACTGTTCTACTACTGCACAAAGAGGCGCTTTGGATTGGTGGAAAAAATTCCGTGATGCAACTTTACCAGTATTCACAGATTTATATGATAGCGTAGCGACCGGAAAAGAAGCGGCACGTTCAATTGATTTAAATAGTAAGGCAGATTATCGTGAGAAATTAGAAGTAGAATTAGCAGAATTGCATGATAGTGAAATGTGGCAAGCTGGTAGGACGGTAAGAAGTTTACGTCCAGAGAATCAGCCAGGGAAATAATAATTGTGAAAGTATAAGTAATGAGCGAAACAAAATTTGTGATCGATCCTGCACTCGATATC
This sequence comes from uncultured Sediminibacterium sp., assembly GCA_964486665.1. GTDB lineage: Bacteria > Bacteroidota > Bacteroidia > Chitinophagales > Chitinophagaceae > Sediminibacterium. The sequence continues at coordinate 358 of CAZAOF010000166.1, read as the reverse complement.
GAGGGGGCAATGCAAAGACTAAAGTCGGTGGTAAGTCATACCCCAATTCAGTTTAATGCAAACCTGTCCCGAAAATATCAGTGCAGGGTTTATTTAAAAAGAGAAGACCTGCAGATTGTACGCTCTTATAAATTAAGAGGCGCTTACAATATGATGAGCCAGCTTCCTAAGGAACAGTTGGCTAAAGGTGTGGTGTGTGCAAGTGCAGGCAACCATGCGCAGGGCTTTGCCTACAGCTGTAATAAATTAGGTGTAAAGGGTGTGGTATTTATGCCTATCCCATCTCCACAACAAAAAGTTTCTCAAACAAAAATGTTTGGCGAAGATTTTGTAGAAGTAAAATTAGTAGGCGACACTT
>CAZAOF010000165.1:0-3067 GCA_964486665.1 uncultured Sediminibacterium sp. | reverse complement strand
ATTAATTCAATTTTTGCTTGATCGCCTGCAATTTCATCAAGGCTTCTACAGGAGTGAGGTTGTTGATATCAATACTATCCAATTCTTTACGGATGGATTCAAAAGTTTCGGTATGTGCATCGAATATAGAGAGCTGGAATTTTTCAGTCGGTGCTTGTACAGAAGGGCTTACTTGTTGATGTTCCTTGTTTTTTAATTCCATTTCATGCAAGATGGTATTGGCACGGTCTACTAATTCATTGGGCATGCCCGCCATCTTTGCCACATGGATACCAAAACTATGGGTACTGCCCCCTTTGGCTAATTTGCGCAAGAAAATAATTTTGTTACCCACTTCTTTATGGCTCACATGGTAATTGTGTACACGTGTTAATTGACCTTCTAAATCATTCAACTCATGGTAATGCGTTGCAAATAAAGTCTTAGGACGATGGACCGATTTTTGCAAGTATTCTACAATGCTCCAAGCAATTGAAATACCATCATAAGTAGAAGTTCCTCGACCAATCTCATCTAATAAAATTAAACTTCTTGAGCTCAGGTTATTTAAGATGCTTGCAGTCTCAATCATCTCTACCATAAAAGTAGACTCACCGGCATTTAAATTATCACTTGCACCTACACGAGTAAATATTTTATCAGTTAATGGAATAGATGCAGCAGTAGCAGGCACAAAGGAGCCCATATGCGCCATCAAAGTAATTAAGGCAGTTTGTCTTAACACCGCACTTTTACCACTCATATTGGGTCCAGTAAGAATAATTATCTGTTGGTCATTGGGATCCAATATAGTGTTGTTGGAGATATAAGGGGTATCAATAGGAAGGGTTTGCTCAATTACAGGATGTCTTCCTTCTGTAATAGACAATACACCATCATCCGTGATAGTGGGTTGGCAATATTTATTTTGTTTAGCGATATGTGCAAAGCACAATAAGCAATCAATGATACCTACAAATTGACCATTGGTTTGAATGGCGTTTAAGTCGGATAAAATTTGGTCCAATAATGCTTGATATAACTGTTGTTCTAAAGCAAAAATTTTATCCTCTGCACCCAATATTTTTTCTTCGTATACTTTTAGTTCAGGCGTGATATACCTTTCTGCAGTCGTTAAAGTTTGTTTACGGATCCAATCTGCAGGCACTTTGTTTTTGTGTACATGCGTTACTTCTAAATAATATCCATACACATTATTGTAACCAATCTTTAATGAACTAATGCCTGTTGTTTCAGCTTCTTTATTTTGTAATTGGGTCAAATATTCTTTGCCACCACTTGATATATTTCTGAGTTCATCTAATTCAGCAGAGACTCCATTTTTGATGAATCCACCTTTCATAATGGTCGCAGGGGGCTGCTCCATAATATGGTGTTGCACAGCCTCAATGGTATTGGAACAAATAACCAAATGATCGGCTAGTGATTTTAAATAAGGGTTCGTACAAGTAGCTAATGATTTTTTGATCTCAGCTACTGCAGTTAAAGATTTTTCTAATTGTCCTAATTCTCTTGGTTGAATTTTTCTACTTGCTAATTTACTCGTTAATCTTTCTAAGTCACCGCAAGACTCAATGGTCTCATGCAAGGTATTCGCAATCTCTTTTGCATCTACAAAATAAGCAACAGCACTTAGTCTTTGGTTAATTTGTTCTACAGATTGTAATGGGAAAATCAACCAACGCTTTAATAACCTTGCACCCATAGGGCTCTTGGTCGCATCCATGATGTCAATCAAGCCTTTTTGTCCAGCACCATTGCCAATTAATTCTAAATTACGAATGGTAAATTTATCCATCCATAATATTTCATTGCGATCTATGCGGCCAATGGTATGAATATGTTGAAGGTGGGGATGTTCTGTTTCCTTCAAATAATGCATAATGGCGCCTGCAGCAATGATCCCTAGCTTTTGCGTTTCAATGCCAAAACCTTTTAGATTCTGTGTCTGAAATTGCTTTAATAAAAGTTCAGTGGCAAAAGCTTCGTCAAAAATCCAACTATCTAAACCATAGGTATAAAATCCATTTCCAAAACTTTCTTTAAATGCAGCTTGATAATTTTTAGGGTAGAGGATTTCTGCTGGTTGTAAGCTCTGCAATAATTTATCTAAGTATTCCACATTGCCTTCTGCAATTAGGAATTCACCAGTAGTAATATCTAAAAAAGCAATACCTCCTTTGTCTGCTTCTACAAATAAAGCTGCTAAGAAATTATTTTGTTTATGCTCTAGTAATTTATCGTTGGTGGCAATACCTGGCGTCAACATATCTGTGACACCTCTTTTTACAATGCCCTTGACTGTTTTAGGGTCTTCTAATTGGTCGCAGATAGCAACACGATGTCCAGCTTTGACTAATTTGTGTAAATAAGTATCTAGGGAATGATGTGGGAAACCAGCTAGTTCACTAGAAGATGCCGAGCCATTGTTTCGCTTGGTTAATGTGATGCCTAAAACCTTAGATGCAATCACTGCATCTTCACCAAATGTTTCGTAAAAATCACCCACTCTAAAGAGTAAAATAGCGTCAGGGTATTTTTGTTTAATAGCCCGATGCTGTTGCATTAGAGGAGTTTCTGAACTTGATTTTGCCATGGGTGACAAACCTACATAATTTTTTAATATTTGAAAAGCTTACTTTTGCACTATGCGTAAATTAAGCATGGAAGAATTGGGTAGAAAGTCGGTGGAAGACTTTAAGTTGGCCGACAAAAAGCCATTGGTGGTGGTGATGGACAATATCCGCAGCATGCATAATGTGGGTAGTGTATTCAGAACAGCGGATGCTTTCCTAATAAGTGGGATCTGCCTTTGTGGTTTCACGCCTCAACCTCCTCATCGTGATATCCATAAAACGGCTTTAGGCGCCACAGATTCTGTGGATTGGATGTATTATGAACATACTGTAGACGCAGTAAAGGACTTAAAAGCAAAGGGGTATAAAGTACTAGCCATTGAACAAACAGAGGGTAGTATTTTATTAGACGAATACCTCCACACAAATCTGCCGACAGCTTTTGTTTTTGGTAATGAAGTAGAAGGGGTAAGTGATGAGGTGATTCAAGT
>CAZAOF010000164.1:0-3073 GCA_964486665.1 uncultured Sediminibacterium sp. | reverse complement strand
CAAGCAATGAACTATTCTGCGGACTGATTGACTACAGAGGACGATTTGCTAATTTTCTCTAAAATTTGGTGTGCGACTTCCATTGCAAGGTAACCGTCAATTTCATTCACGACAGTGGGTTCGTCCATTTCAATAGATTGCACAAAACTACTTAGCTCACTTAATATTGCATTACCCTCTTCTACAACTGGGTTAGAAATAGAAATGGTCTTTGTGCCTTGATGGGTTTCTATATCAAAAGAAAAGGCGTCAGCCTCGTCTGGTTTTTTTAATTTAATGATTTCTGTGTTTTTTTCAAGAAAATCAATCCCGATATAAGCATCTTTTTGGAAGAGTCTAATTTTACGCATTTTTTTCATGCTGATTCTGCTGCTGGTTAAATTAGCCACACAGCCATTGTTGAATTCAATACGCACGTTTGCAATGTCGGGGGTGTCTGTTAAGACAGCTACGCCACTTGCAGAAATATTTTTAACATCACTTTTTACAATACTTAAAATAATATCAATGTCATGTATCATCAGATCCAAGATGACACTTACTTCGGTTCCTCTTGGATTGAATTGAGCTAAGCGGTGTACTTCTATAAATAAGGGCTTTAATGTTTCGTTTTTCAGGGCTGTAAAAGCAGGGTTAAATCTTTCCACATGGCCTACTTGTAATTTCACATTGGCTTCTTTCACCATATTCATGATTGCTTTCCCTTCCTCGATCGTATTTGCCATTGGTTTCTCCACAAATACATGCTTGCCCATTTTTATTGCCATTTCACAAACGGGGAAATGAAGATGGGTAGGCGTGACTACATCAATGGCATCTACCGCAGCAATTAATTCGGCCTCATCCATAAATCTTTTGATACCATAGGTCTTTTCTACTTCGGCTGCTTGTTCGTTGTTGGGGTCAAAAAAACCGACTAATTCTACAGTAGGAATTTGTTTCCAGTTATTTAAATGAAATTTTCCTAAATGACCCACACCAAAAACACCTACTTTAAGCATACAAATTATTTATAGAGCAAAGTTAAGTGGATTAAGGATGCTAAATGGTTGACTTACAAGAGTGTGAAAAACTTTTAACTACTTTGATTTAAGCAAGGTCTTTAGTATCTTGAGGAGGATCAATCAAACAATTGGTCTATTGTTACGATGCATCAAAATATACATGACTTAGTTAGAGTTGCTCAAAAGCAAGAACGCTTGATTATTGGCTTAATGAGTGGCACCTCAATGGATGGTCTTGACATCGCTTTATGTGCGATTAAAGGTTCAGGAGAAGCAACTCGTTTTGAATTAAAAGCGTTTACTACAATTGAGTATGATGCCAATTTTAAAGCAAAAATTTTAAGTATTTTTTCCAAAGAAATGGTTTCATTGGAAGCCTTGTGTTTGCTAAATGCATGGGTAGGTCAGCAACATGGAAAGATGATATTAGCTGCACTCAAAACTTGGAACACTACACCAGAAAATGTAGATATGGTTGCTAGTCATGGACAAACCATATATCATGCACCTAAATCATTGCATCCCAATTCTGAATATGGACCTGCAACGTTACAAATTGGAGATGGAGACCATATTGCGGTGACATCGGGGATTTTGACTTTAAGTGATTTTAGACAAAAGCATGTGGCAGCAGGAGGCGAGGGAGCACCATTGGCGGTATATGGGGATTATTTATTGTGCAGTCATCCAACCGAAAACAGGTTATTGTTAAATATGGGGGGTATTGCTAATTTTACTTATCTAGCTGCCGGTTGTAGTTTAGAGCAGGTATTTTCAACCGATACTGGGCCAGGTAATACTTTAATGGATGCATATACAAGAACTCATTTTGCGCCCCTTGCTTATGATAAAGGAGGCGCTATTGCAGCCTCTGGAAAAATCAGTAAAGCACTTTTAGAAGCGCTTAAAGCACATACTTTTTTTGCACTTGGCTTACCAAAAACAATCGGTCCAGAACTATTTAATTTGGATTTTTTAGCAAAAGCACAAGCTGCAAGTAATACAACAGACTTATCACCAGAAGATGTAATGGCTACTTTGAATCGTTTTTCTGCAGAAACCATTGCGGATTGTATTCAAACAAGTTTACCAGAGGGCACTACATTTAATATGTACAGTAGTGGAGGAGGTATGCATAATCCTATTATGATGGGGCATTTATTATCCTTATTGCCAAATGCAAAACTCTATTCCTCCGATGTGTTAGGTATTCATCCCGACGCTAAGGAAGCGATTTTATTTGCATTACTTGCTAATGAAGCAGTCGCTGGAACACCTTTGTTTGCAGGAGGACACGCGACTAAAATCCCTATTACTATGGGTAAATTTAGTTTCCCAAAATAAAAAGACCCTCCCTAAATAGGGAAGGCCTTTTCTTTTGGGGGAAATCGAACTTATTTAGACTGATAGGCTTCTACAGATTTTTTAACCGATCCGTATTCACTCAGTAATTCAGCTGCTTTTGAGGCATCAATAGTTTTTAATTCGTCCATGATCATCTTAACACCACGATCAAATAATTTTTGATTCGTTAACTGCATGTTGACCATTTTGTTTCCTTTGATTCGGCCAAGCTTAACCATGACAGCAGTAGAAATCATATTCAGTACCATCTTTTGAGCGGTACCACTTTTCATTCTTGTACTACCTGTTATGAACTCAGGTCCAACAACCACTTCGATTGGGAAATCAGCATGTGCAGAAACTGGACTATTTAAATTACAGCTAATACTTCCTGTAGTAATTTGATTTTGTCTACAAGTTTCCAGTCCACCTATTACATAAGGTGTTGTTCCACTTGCAGCAATACCAACCACTACATCTTGATTGCTGATATTAAAATCCATTAAATCTTTCCAAGCTTGAGTTGTATTGTCTTCGGCATTTTCAACTGCCTGAAACATAGCTTGGTGACCACCTGCGATAATACCAATCACTAAGTCATTGGGTACCCCAAAAGTGGGGGGGCATTCACTTGCATCTACTAAACCTAGTCTGCCACTCGTTCCTGCCCCAATATAGAATAGGCGTCCGCCATTCAATAACTTTCCCACTATTGAGTCTACCAA
>CAZAOF010000163.1:0-3089 GCA_964486665.1 uncultured Sediminibacterium sp. | reverse complement strand
CCAAAAGTTTTACCACAACCAGCGTTTTTACCTTCTTCAATATCAATGGCAGAATCACCCACTTTAACAACAGTTAGCGGGTCTTGAATATTAAAATGCTGTATGGCAAATTCAATCATATCAGGCGCTGGACGGTTATTAGACACATCAGAAGCAGTAACGAGTAAATCAATATCTTCTCCAATTGTCCAATTGAGTTTTTGCAACAAACCAGTGGCTGTTGCCCTATTGTATCCAGTATTTAAAACAACTTTAATTTCTTGCTTTTTAAGTAGCGCAAAAACAGTTTCGGCATTAGAACAAGGCGTTACATCCAAATTTGCATAGGCGTCCGCTAACAACACCACAAACTGCTCATAAATGGCATTGGCATTTACACCTTCTGCGTGTGCAGCAAGTAAAACATCTTTAATGGCTTGTAATTTTTCTTTACCGGCGCCATGTAGTAGCACATCCTCAAGTGTTACATCAACACCTCCATTAACAATGGCAGCATGGAGCGTTTTATAGACTACATTATTTTCATCCACTGTGGTACCTGCCATATCAAAAACAACCATAGAAGTTAGCATACAAACTATTTTAAAGTATTAGCAATATAAGGTGCAAAAGATTCAATCGGATCTGTTTGCATGGTAGGATCTTTCGCTAAATCATCCCAGGTTCTTAAAAGCACTGCTTCTTTGTAATTTTCATATTTTTCAAATTCAGCGGCTTCTTCAGCGTTCATAATGCCACCCTGCAAAGCCAAACTTTGACGCGATGGCTCACTTAAAGTGTTGTAATAACCAGCGTCTACAAAACACAAATATCTTTTGGCCTGAACATGTAATTTTGCAGGCTCTACCACTTCTTTTATAAAATATTTTTCTAAAAATAAAGCGGCTAGTTCTTCGTGTAAATCATCTACACCAAAATCTGGAGCATCGTCTGGTAATGCATGAAGTAAATGCCCAATATCGTGTAATAAACTTGCTGTTATGAGTGCATCGGAAGCATTGTTCTTTCTTGCAAACGTAGCAGCCTGTAATGCATGCTCCATTTGAGTTACAGCCTCTCCGCCATACAACGAGTGACCTTTTTCATTAAATAAATCAACAATTTTTTGTACCATAATTTATAATTTATCAATCATTTCTTCGGCAAAACCAAAAGACATGGTCATGCCATGCCCTCCAATACCATTTAATATATAAATACCAGATTCTATCTCTAAAAACAAATCAGTATCACCATTTTTCATGGTTGGATAAATACCGTTCCAACTTTGCGTAATACGCCAATCATCTATATGCATCATTTTTTTGAGGTAATCCAAAATGAGTTGATTTTGATAATGATCATCAAAAGGATCAAAATCTAATCCATATTCGTGGGTATCGCCAACCGTTAACTCACCATTTGCATTTTGTGATACCATCACATGAATACCGTGTTTTACATATTCAGATAACTCAGCGTCAATGCGGGCCTTTAAAACAGGTAGTGTAGACGCTACTGCAAAACTTTTATAATGAAGCAACGAAAGTCCACCACAGACAGATGTGCCAATTTTAAAATCAGGTTTCTCGTGCACAAAACGCATCATTTGTAAACGGCTTTTTGTGATGGGTAGTCCTGCAAAAACAGATGGATACAAGGTTTCAAAATCTGATCCAGAGCAAATGCATATTATATCAGCCTCAAAACTTTTATCAAATGAAGCTACTTTATGTTTTGACACTTGCGTTATGGCCGTTCCCCAAATAAATTCTACTCCGTAGGTTTCTGTTAAATACGCAGGCAACCCTTTAATGGCAGCTCTTGGATCAATAATAACCTCATCATCACTATATAGTCCCCCAATTAATTTTCGCTGATTGATGCCATTAAAGCGTTCATTAATTTCTTGTGGACTAACAAGCGAAACAGGTCTTCCATTAGAAGCAAAAACAGTTTGCATTTCTTCCAAAACAGCTTGTTCGTCATCATGATAGGCTAAATGAATACTACCACAAGGGTTGTAAGACATATGCATACCCTTTAAACATTCCAACCAAATTTCTTTCGACCTTTTTGCGCGGTTGTATAACAATCCGTCTGGCTGTCCAACAGGCCATAACATGCCAAAATTTCTGATAGAAGCGCCAATGGCCTCTTGTGTTTTATCAATAACAGTAACTTGATATCCTTTTATTGCGAGCGCCCTAGCAGTTGCTAATCCAACAATGCCTGCGCCAACTACGATTGCTTTATTTTGTGTTTGCATAAGAAAAAAAATAGTAACTCAATATAGTAAAAAAAGCGAAGTCTGTACAGACTTCGCTATAAACGATTGCTTGCCAAAATCATTTTTATTTAACCAAACCAATGAGCGATTATTTAATGATCCACATTTTACCGTTGATATCATCGATGGTTCCAAACTGAGCTGTAATAGCAGCTTCTACATTTGCTTTATTATTGGCACGTTCTACAGTTGGATATTGGTATCTTAATGCTACCCTTCCGCTGTTTCCAGAACCAGCGCCCGTTAAAAATGTTGGAACACCCGTTCTTCTCCAGTTGAAATAAGCTTCCTGACCAGAGTTCATATAGAACGCTAAATATTTTTGTAATAATATTTGATTGCGACCATCTACTGTGTTGCCTTTATACTTCACATCTGTTTGATTGTAGTAAGTGTCGTATAAGAAAGTAACATCATAGTTTACTGATTCAAATAAACCACCGCCTGGCTTTTGGAAAGTAACGGTGTTTACACCATCCTTAACTCCATAAAAAGCAAGAGAAGCTTTAATACCATTTTGGTACCAAGTTTCTGCATTCGCAGATGAAATCCAACCTCTGTTCATAGCTTCCGCAATGTTAAAACACATTTCAGAATAGCCAATCACAATTGTATTTTCTGCAGCATAGGTTTGATAATAACGCTTTCTATTAATGAAAGAGTATTGACCAACACCAGCATTTTTACTCATGGTAGCTAAATCCTCACCACTACTTGCGCCAACAAATGCAGCATAAGAATTTGGAGCAGCACCAGCAGCAACCTTAGCAGCAGCAGGCTCAGCAACAAAAAATGTTCTTGGATCCTGCATCGCTACTAA
>CAZAOF010000162.1:0-3104 GCA_964486665.1 uncultured Sediminibacterium sp. | reverse complement strand
TAATAATCCGCAGTAACCCCTGTATAATTCTGTGGAGTAATTTTCTTCAATTCCTTTTTCAAAGTTGCTGTGACTTTTAATCCATCAATGAATTTGTGCATAGACTTTTTGTCAATCTTGCTATTGCCTCTTGTTAAGTCCTTTAATGCTTCATAAGGATTAGGATAATTTTCACGACGTAAAATAGTCTGGATGGCTTCTGCAACTACAGCCCAATTGTTTTCCAAGTCTTCATTGATTTTCACTTCATTTAAAATCAATTTACCTAATCCTTTTTCAATGGAGTTAATGGCAATAGTGATATGTCCCACTGGAACACCAATATTTCTTAGTACTGTAGAGTCGGTTAAGTCTCTTTGTAATCTACTGATAGGGAGCTTAGCTGAGAAGTGTTCTAGTAAAGCATTCGCGATACCTAAGTTGCCTTCGGCATTTTCAAAATCAATTGGATTCACTTTATGCGGCATCGCACTTGATCCTACTTCGCCTTTTTTTGTTTGTTGCTTAAAGTAATCCATCGAAATATAGGTCCAGATATCTCTAGCTAAGTCAATCAAAATGGTGTTCAACCTTTTAAGGTTATCACAATGCGCAGCAAAATGATCATAATGTTCGATCTGTGTCGTGAACTGCATACGCTCTAGTCCTAATATATCATCTACAAATTCATTGCCTAAAGCCACCCAATTCTTTTTAGGGTAGGCAATATGGTGTGCATTAAAATTTCCTGTGGCGCCGCCAAATTTAGCTGCATAAGGAATGCTAGTAAATAATTCAATTTGATGGTTGATTCTTTCTACAAATACCATCAACTCTTTCCCTAAGGTTGTTGGAGAAGCAGATTGACCATGGGTTCTAGCTAACAAAGGAACTTTCTTCCATTGCTTTGCAAATTGGTATAACCTGTTTTGTAAATTAATATAAGCTGGTAAAATTTCAGACTCCATCGCATTTTTCCAACTCAATGGAATAGCCGTATTGTTGATGTCTTGAGAAGTCAATCCAAAGTGGATCCATTCTTTTAAAGCAGTTGCTTTATGTTGGTCTAGTATTTCCTTTAAAAAGTATTCAACTGCTTTTACGTCATGGTTGGTAGTGGCTTCAATTGTTTTAATTTTTGCCGCATCTTCTTCAGAGAAGTTGTCCACGACTTCTAACAATGCTTTTCTTAAACCTGCTGGAAGCTTAAAGAACTTCTTATCCGCTAAAAACAAAAAGTAGTGAACTTCTACCAAGACGCGATACCTGATCAATGCAAATTCAGAGAAATACGCACCCAGTGCTGCGGTTTGTTTGTGGTAACGACCATCGATAGGTGAAATAGCGCTTAATTGAGACATATAGTTTGCTTTAAAACAATTTGTATTTGATATCTTTGCACAAAGTTAATTCAATTGGACAAGAGATGGCGCATTGGGGTGGTAAGTTATTTCAACACACAGCCCTTATTATTGGGGATAGAAAAGGCGGATTTTTTATCAAAAATAGAATTGGTAAAAGACTATCCAGCAAATATTGCACAATCCTTAATTGACGGGAAGATCGACATTGGCCTTGTTCCTGTGGCCATCACGCCATTATTATCCAATCCACATATTGTTTCTGAATACGGTATCGGCACCAAAGGTAAAGTAGCATCAGTGGCTATTTTTAGTCAGGTGCCCATGGAACAAATTGAGTCAATTTACCTCGACTATCAAAGCCGAACCTCTGTGCGATTGGCGCGTATTTTATTACAAGAATTTTGGGAAAAGGATGTTCAATTCCTTCATGCAGAGGAAGGGTATATTAAGTCTATACAAGGTACCAAAGCAGGTGTAATTATAGGTGACAGAGCTTTGGCTAATTTGACTGAGTTTGAATATGTGTATGATTTAGGAGAAGCATGGGTTGCACATACGGGCCTGCCATTTGTATTTGCTGCATGGATGTCCAATCAACTTATACCGGCATCCTTCCGGGCTTTGTTCAACCAAGCCAATGCCTATGGGGTGGAGCATATTCAAGAAGTTTTACAGCAACTTCCACCTAGAACACATAACTACGATATGGAGCATTATTATACGCAGAATATCGAGTATGTATTAAATGATAAGATGCAACAAGGAATGAACTTGTTCTTAGAAAAGGTGAAGCAGTTAGCGCCTTAAGAATCTGAATATTTTATTTTTCAGAAAACCTTGAACCAGCTCTTTGAGTTCAGGTGCAGGGTTGATCCAAACCAATAGTCCGTAGAATCCTAATCCAAATAAGCTGGATTTGATTGCGATATTGAATATAAAATTAGTACTGCTTGGGATGATATAGACTAGAAACATACAAGCAATACTTAGCAATAAAAACAAGCCATGTTGTAGTGTATAGGGTTGTAATTTGAATTTCTTATATAAGAACAAAAAGCGCACACTATTGTATAACAACAATGCTGCTAAATTGGAATAAGCCAATCCGATTAATTGGTAATGACTTATCAAATAATAGTTCAAAGGGATGGACAAGACAATATAGAAAAGGTTAGTAAAGAAATCAAATCTCCAATAATTAGATGTGCCAATAATTTGACCATTTACTCCTGTGGCAAGGTCAATTAATTTCGCCAAACCCATGATAAAAATAAGAGGTACTAAGGCATCATATCCACCACTTTCTTTATTACTTATCCAGTTTAAAAAGGAAACAAGGTTTTCTATATTTAACCAAATGAGTCCAAACAATAATAAGCCAATGGCTAAAAGATTGGATACACTTTTATGGTAAATGTGTTTGATATTGGCAAAGTCTTTATCCTTCCAGGACTTGGCCAACACGGGAATACTTATAGAGGTCAAGCTTCTTTGAGGAATTTCCATGATAGCAGCCACATAAGTAGCTATAGCAAATATACCTGCATCACTAAGTCCTCTTAAACCCACAATCATAAAGGTATCATTGGTTCTTGCAAGTAAATTAAAAAACTGTCCTGCAAAAACAAATAAAGCAAAGTTCAACATCTTGCCTTTTAGTCTTTTTGTGACACTGCTGATGCGGAAACTTCTAAATGACCACTCATGCGATTGAGAAAGATGATAGATCAGTAAAAGAGTAGGAATAACATAAATACCACT
>CAZAOF010000161.1:0-3137 GCA_964486665.1 uncultured Sediminibacterium sp. | reverse complement strand
TAAAAGCCTTAACGCCAAATGCTGAAATTTTATTGATGGAAATTCCTATGGGAATTTAGCTAAACTAAATGTCTTGGAAGTTTTCGAAATGATAATGCAATAATACATCTTGATCTAATTTCTTTATATCGACTAAATTGAGTGCAAATGTATTTTCAATACTTGTGAATTTGTTATTGCCTAACATCGATATTGCTTCCTGATCATTTAAAATTTTTGGCGCAACAAACCAGAATAATTCATCTGCAGTATTTTGTTCAATTAGGCTAGAATTTATCTTGCCTCCTCCTTCTGTCATGATGCTATAGAGTCCTTTTTCGAGTAAGCTGGATGCCACTGAATTAAAAATTAAACCATCCTCATTAAACGCTCCTTTAATAAAGTCAAATTTATTCGAATGACTAGACGGCATGTCCATTTCAGAAATAAAATAAATTTTTGAATTTGTTCTAGTGTAAAAAATAGGGAGCGTCTCGTGCTTTTTTTCAAGTAAAGAAAGCGCTTTGTCAATCACAATTACATTAGTCTCTTTAGTAGGCGTATTGTTAACCCGAATTGTTAAACTTGATTTGTCTTGAATAATTGTTTTGTAACTGGTCAAAATTGCATCAGCATTTGCACGTAAATGTGCATGTACATACTGTCGCGAATCTTCGTTGCTAATCCATTTACTCTTATAATTTCGATCTGCAATTTTTCCGTCGATTGTACTTGCTGTTTTTAAAATATAATAAGGTCTTTTTTTAAGATGCTGCGTAAAAAATCTTCTGTTTAATGTTATTGCCTTTGGATCATTAACTATTTCAACTTCTATTCCCATTTGTTTAAGCTTTTCGACACTATTTACTTTTGGATTGGGATCTAAACTTGCGATAACCACCTTTTTTATACCATGCTTTATGATTAAATCGCAACATGGGGGCGTTTTGCCATAATGAGAACAGGGCTCCAGACTCACATACAGTGTAGTTTCACGCAGGTCATTGTTTATTTTAAGCGCTTGTTCAATTGCGTAGACTTCTGCATGGGGTTCACCTAATTTTTGATGATAACCTTCGCCAATGATTTGATCATTTTTATCCAAAATCACTGCACCTACAAAAGGGTTGGGCCTAATGTCATTTTCTTTAGCATTTTTTGCCAAATTAATACAGTGTTCTATAGCTTCCTTCTGAGTCATACGATATATCTTTGCATTTCAAAACTACTCAAACTATTGCATATGTTTACAGGCATTGTACAGAAAGGAAAAATACATGAATTAACTCCATCTAATACTGGATGGGATATTGCAATCAATATGCCAATTTTTTCAAAAATTGTACAACTAGGAGACAGTGTAGCTATAGATGGTGCTTGCCTGACGGTGACAAAAGTAGATAATGAAGTGATGTACTTTTTTGTTTCTACTGAATCAATTGAAAAAACAATTATTAAAAACTATAAAGTTGCAGATATAGTAAATGTTGAATTGCCAATGCAACCAAATGGTTATTTAGGGGGACATTATGTTTTAGGGCATGTAGATGCCACAGCTAAAGTCAGTGAAATCAATAGTACACCTACTGCTTGGTTTTTAACTATTCAAGTGCCTGAACATTTTGTAAAATATATTGTTTATAAAGGGTCTATAGCGATTAATGGGGTAAGCTTAACAATCAATGAGGTAAAGGATGAATTTATCAATTTGTGTATTATACCTACTACGCTAGATAAAACGAATATCAATCAATTAGAAGTTGGAAGTATCGTAAATATTGAATTTGATATTTTAGCAAAATATACGGAACAATTACTTTTAAAAAGAAATGTGTAATGTTTGACAATGTGCAAGAAGCACTGGATGCTTTTAAGAATGGACAGCCAATAATACTGGTTGATGACGAGGACAGAGAAAATGAAGGCGATATAGTTTTTCCTGCTGCTTTTGCAACACAAGATAAAATTAACTTTTGTGCAAAATTCGCAAGAGGGCTTGTTTGTATTGCAATGCACCCGTCAATTGCAAAGCAAATAGGGATTGCACCTGTAAGTACAAACCATGCCGATCCGTTTCATACTGCATTCTATGATTCTATAGATGCGATTCCGTCACTTGGTATAACTACAGGTATTTCTGCAAAAGAGCGCGCTATTACTGCAAGTCATGTAGTAAATCCATCCGCTCAGCCTTCTGATTTTATCAAGCCCGGTCATTTGTTTCCAGTAGTGGCAAAAAATGGAGGTGTGTTAGTTAGAAAAGGACATACAGAAGCAGCTGTTGACTTATGTTTATTGACTGAATTATCACCAGCTGCAATTATTTGTGAAATCATGGACGAGGAGGGCGACATGTTAAGAAGAGATGGCTTAGTTGATTTTGCTAAACAACATCAACTTAAGATGATCAGTATTGAGCAAATCATTGAATATAGAAAAATAGTTGCAACGGATTTGAAATTGAATAATTTTAATCAAACTAATCCACCTACAAAGCATAAGGAGACTATAGCACTTATTTCACAGGCACAACTTCCAACTGAGTTTGGACAATTTAAGTCTTTAGTATTTCAAAATAGCATCACTAATGAATCACATGTAGTATTATCCTTGGAAGATGAAATAGCTAATAGGCCAATTGTTCGCTTTCATAGTGAATGCTTAACTGGCGACGTCTTTGGTAGTATAAGATGTGACTGTAAGGCTCAGTTAAAAAATGCATTAGAGCAAATTGCGAAAAATAAACACGGATACTTGATCTATTTAAAAGGTCATGAGGGAAGGGGTATTGGTATTGGTAAAAAAATAGCTGCCTATGATTTGCAAGACAAAGGAGAAAACACCTACGATGCAAATCTAAGTTTAGGACTTCCTGAAGATGACAGAAATTACCAAGATGCAATTTCAATCCTTGCCTATTTGAACATCAATCATTTTGATTTTATTACAAATAATCCTGATAAAGTTGCAGCAATCCAATATGCAGGGTTTGAATTTAAACAAATCATTGTTCCTCCTTTTGTTACCGAACAAAATAAAAAATATTTACAAGACAAGGCAAATATTGCCAATCATAAAATAATACTATAGCATGATCGCGATTATTAAAGCAAATTTCAATGCACATATCACAGATTTACTATTGGCTGGTTGTACAG
>CAZAOF010000160.1:0-3150 GCA_964486665.1 uncultured Sediminibacterium sp. | reverse complement strand
ATGATCCAAAATCTTACAGCAATTTTACTTTCGTGAAAACCTTTCTTCTGATAATGATGATGCAAAGGACTCATTAAAAACACGCGACGTCCTTCTCCATATTTTTTCTTAGTATACTTAAAGTAACCCACTTGAATGATTACACTTAAATTTTCGATTAAAAACACACCACAAAAAATTGGGATAAGCAATTCTTTACGAACAATGATTGCTAAAGAAGCAATGATACCTCCTAAAGCTAAACTTCCAGTATCACCCATAAACACCTGGGCTGGATATGCATTATACCATAAGAACCCAATACAAGCACCCACAAATGCACCTACAAAAATGGATAATTCACCCAAATTTGGTATATACATTACGTTTAGATAATCTGCAAATACATAGTTACCACTTACATAAACAAATACACCTAATGCAGCGCCAATGATAGCGCTTACTCCAGCTGCTAGTCCATCTAAGCCATCTGTTATATTTGCTCCATTGGATACAGCAGTAATAATAAACGTTACTACTAAAATATAGACAATCCATGTATATTTTTCTGCACCAGGACCCATCCAGCTGATTAGTTTGCTATAATTGAACTCATGATTTTTTACAAAAGGAATAGTTGTTATCGGCGTTTTTACTTTTACAAACCTTCTCTCTTCGCCATTAATAGTTCTTACTACTATATCTGCACCCTTTGCAATTTTTTCTCCCTTTGCTAAACTTGCAGCAACATTACTTGATATAATTTCGCGCTCAACAGTTACTGAATTGCTAAAATATAAAGTCACCCCAATAATAATTCCTAATCCAACCTGACCAATTACTTTAGAGATACCAGCTAGTCCATCACTATTTTTCTTTTTATAGGACTCCCCTTTTTCTTGCGCTTCTTTTCTTGCACGAATCTTAAAGTAGTCATCTAAGAAGCCAATGATACCTAACCACACTGTGCACAAAACCATTAAACGGATATATACTTTATCTAAATTTGCAAACAACAAAGTAGGAATCAACACACTCATTAAGATAATGATTCCACCCATAGTAGGCGTTCCTTTCTTTTGCTGCTCTCCCGCTAATCCTAGCTCTCTTACACTTTCACCTATTTGCTTTTTTTGCAAAAAAAGAATCATTTTTTTACCATAAACTGTAGCAATAAATAAGGATAATAAAATTGCCATTGCAATTCTAAATGTCAAGAATTGAAACATACCTGTACCAGGGATGTCAAAAGACTTGTCTAACCATGAAAACAATTGATACAGCATAGTTTCTTATTTAGCGAATGAGTTAAAAATATTTTGCAAAATTTGCTTGTCATCAAAATCATGTTTCACTCCTTTAATATCTTGATACTTCTCGTGACCTTTCCCAGCAATCAAAATAATGTCTCCCTGCTTAGAAAAGCTAACTGCTGTTTTAATTGCCTCATAACGATCTACAATACTTACATACTTTCTTTTTGCAGCACTACTTAAACCCATTTCCATATCCTTGATGATTTGGCTTGGCTCTTCTGAACGTGGATTGTCGCTTGTGAAAATTACTTTGTCACTTAAATCGCATGCTACTTGACCCATCACAGGTCTTTTTGTTTTATCTCTGTCTCCACCACAGCCAACTACAGTAATCACTGTCTCACCACCCTTCTTTAATTTTGCAATAGTCTCTAATACATTTTGTAATGCATCTGGCGTGTGTGCATAATCTACAATTCCTATTGTACCTTCTGCACTTATGATATAATCAAATCGTCCCTCTGCTCCAGTTAATGCACTCAAAACAGTCAAAACATTTTCCGAATTTTCTCCTAACTGAACAGCAATGCCGTATACAGCTAAAAAATTATAGGCATTAAATGTGCCTATTAGTCTGCAATGCACTTCAACATCATTTACGTTTAATACTAATCCAGTCAACTGGTTTTCTAGTATTTTACCTTTATAAGTTGATGGAGCATGTAATGCATAACTAAACTGTTTAGCTTTAGTATTAGATAACATCACAGCGCCATTAGGATCGTCCAAATTAGTAATAGCAAATGCTGTAGACGGCAAATGATCGAAAAACGCTTTTTTCACACGCACATACTCTTCAAAAGTTTCGTGGTAATCTAAATGATCATGCGTAATATTTGTAAATGCTGCTCCTGTAAAGTGTAAGCCTGTAATACGATGCTGATGTATTGCATGACTACTAGATTCCATAAATACATGTGAACATCCAGCTTCTACCATTTGTGCTAATAATGCATTTAAACGAATGGCGTCTGGCGTTGTATGAGTAGCAGGAATAATATTGTTTCCGATTTGATTTTGAACTGTACTTACCAAACCACATGTATAACCCAACTCCGTAAATAACTTGAACAACAACGTTGCCACTGTTGTTTTACCGTTGGTTCCAGTCACTCCTACTAATTTGATTTTTGTAGAAGGCTGCTCATAATACTGATGCGCCATCAATGCAACGGCTTCCTGCGTATTGGCTACAACGATATAGGTAATACCTGATTTTATTTGTCCAGGCAATTGCTCGCATACAATCACTGTTGCGCCTTTCTCAATAGCTGTATCTATAAAATTGTGTCCGTCAACTTGGGCTCCTTTGATTGCTACAAAAGCAGTTCCTTGCTGAACTAATCTAGAATCAATTTGCAAATCAACAATCTCTTGATCAGTCGATCCAACTACTTCTCTCAAAGCAACGCCAAATAAGATATGTTGTAATGATGTACTCATATAATTAATTCAATTCGATTAATATTTGCTGTCCTCTTTGAATATATTGTCCTTGTAAAATACTTTGACGAACCACTTTCCCTTTTCCACTGCATTTAACAATCAATCCTTTTTTCTCGCATAACCATAATGCATCTTTTAACTTCATACCACTAATGTCAGGCATTGTACTATCAGACACCATGGATAAAGGTTGGCCAGCTTTAATTGTCCTGCCAGCACCTTGTACTTTAGCCCATTGTGCGTTATTAGGTGTTGAATCCTGATAAGGGATGGAAAGTTGCTTTGCAATCGCTTTTAATGAAGTCTTGGCTATGGTATAGTTAAATAATTGCGAATCCTTTAAATTAAAACTTGGCGCTTTATCCATTTTATTTTGGATATAAGTCACGTACAATCTATCTGCAATTTC
>CAZAOF010000159.1:0-3159 GCA_964486665.1 uncultured Sediminibacterium sp. | reverse complement strand
GCTTTTTCTATACCTAATAACACTTGCTCTTTCAAGGTTTCTACTTTGTCCTTAGTTCGAATATCGTCTGCCACCCTAAAATTACTGTCTCGTATCATCTGCTCTAACAATACAAATGATTCAGGTTTAGTTAAAGGAATCAAAGATCCTGCTAATTCATCTGCCCATACCGCATTTTCAACACTATCCCATATGAGTTTAAAAATGGTAATTCCTTTTTCGGTTTCATTATTATACAAGTTCCATGAGGTCATCGTATTCACCATTCTCTGTGCGTCCTTACTTAATTTATCCAATTCTACAAATTTCATCAAGGCTGGCCTAGCTTGTTCTGCAAATACATTGTAGTTGTTTGTCTGAAGTGCTTGCATATCTTGTGCCGTCACTTGCGTCATAGCAGACAATTGCTTATTAACGCTTATTCCTCTATACAATGGAAAGGAACTTGCAGTTCCTAAATAATAAGGATAACTCGCATCTGTAGATTTTTGATTGGCACTACTCACAAAACCACGTGCAGGATTCATGATCATAGGATTCTCTTCAAAAGGAATAATACCTTGCCAGTCATAAGTGCTATCCTGACCTGGCATAATGAAATCTCCTTGTCTATCCCATCTTGCCACAAAATCTCCTTGTTGTTTAATTGCTATGTCGCCAGACTTGGTAGCTACAACAAAATTTTGACCTGGACATTTCCATAACTGTATCGCTTTAGCATAATCATCAATATTTTTTGCTCTATTTAATTGGTAGAAAGTTTCGACCCCAGTGGATGGATTATGCGCTGTCCACTTTACGGCAAGTGTTCTACCATTTGATTGAGGATTTTGATAATAAGCATCAAACATCACTGGACCAAAATGGCTCATTGCAATATTTTCAATAACGTCTGCACTATCTTTTACTTTAATTACTTCTACTCTTTTTGTCACAGACTTCCATGCACCATTAAACCAATATTCATTTTGCGTAGTGTCTTTAAATTTTAACTCATAGTAATCTAACACGTCTCTTCCTGCGTTGGTTACACCCCAAGCCAAACTATCATTGAATCCAATGATCACTGCTGGAGAACCTGGAAAGCTTGCACCATAAGTACTATGCGTTGGCGTAGTGATTTGAACCTCGTACCATAATGAAGGTAGATTCAATCCCAAATGTGGGTCGCTGCAAACAATAGGTCTTCCAGATTTTGTCATTGATCCGCTAACTGCCCAGTTATTACTTCCATTATTAGGATCTGGTGCTTCTGGCGTTTCTACCACTTTAGCGATATCTACATTGGGTGTTTTTTTCAAATAAGCGATATCTGACTCAATAGGTTTAATAGGAACGATACTTGCTTTTGCATATTCAGTTCCCACAGGAATAATTGGATCCAAAGAGTCCTGTTGATTGGTATACAATTGGTCGAATAAATCATACCCTAAATAATCCCTAGTATTAGACAACTGCAAATCTGCACTTGCCGACCTGCCCGTTAAATCATAAGACATGAACATTAAAAATAAATAGGTCTTTTGTGGCGTCCAGTTCTCTGGTTGAAAATTCATCAATTTATATTCAAAAGGCAAGTCCTCTGGAGCCAATTGCTTTAGGTATGCATTCACGCCAGCTGTATAAGCATCCACTGTAGCTTTCATCACTGGATTCTTTTCATTGATATAAGCTTCTGTTTGCTCAGCACCATATACCATGCCTAATCTTCTGAAAAAACGATCAATGGATAATTTATCCGCTCCTGCGACTTCACTTAAACGTCCTGCAGCTACACGCGTTTGAAAATCCATTTGCCATAATCTGTATTTTGCATGCAAATAACCTTGCACATAATAAGCGTCTTCGTCATGGTCGGCATAAATATGCGGTACTAAACGATCATCCATATAGACATCTACATCGCCTTTTAAATCATTGGCAAGAATAGTTGCATCGAAGTTTTTATTTACTCCCTCTGCATTTTTCCAGAATCCATGTTGTGGAGATAAAAAATAACCCAATCTTGGCGCCTTGGTCGCCCCTAATTTTAATTGGATATTTAAAGTAAATACGAGCCCAGCTGTTACGGTGGCTGACACTAGAAAAGGTACTAAGCGCATGGCATTTATTTAGACCACTAATGTAGCAATTATTTGGTTATGCTCGTAGTAAAAAAGGTCAAATGTTCTTGCAAGGGCAAACTAGGATAAGCTTTCATTAACTCCTCAGTTTTACGAATACAAGATTGTAGGAATTTTTGGTGTTCTATAGAACCAGCAAAAAAAGGTTTGTGGTTCATTGCCAATTGAAGTTCGGCCACCTGCTTCATGACTGATTGTGTAGTTGGCTGCATATAACTTTCTATCAACTTCTCCCAAACATATCCTGAAGCTGCAAAATTGGGATGCACTAAATCTTCAGCATAAAAACGATAATCTCTAAGATCATCCATCACATATTCATAGGCAGGAAAATACTCAACCTGCTCCCACGAACCCACTGTTTCATGGACTGCATGAATTAAAACCGCTTTACTCCGATTGTTTTCAATTAAACCTTCTCTTAAATGTCTAACCGGACTGATCGTGAAAATGATATGCAAATTTGGATTAAAGGCAATTAATTGTGCCACTAATCCATGTAGATTTTCAATTAAAACCGAAGGCTGCATCAATGTTTTATAAAACCAATCTGAAGGGGCTTTATGGTTATTCGCAACTACCTGACCCACTCCAAAGGGGGCATCGTTTTTTAAATGATACAACCATGCCGACCCTAATGTAATGACTAAATGATTGGCTGTTTTTAAAAAATGATGCGCCGATTCAATAGCTGTATTTATTTTACTTAAAGCATCTTCTTGCGTTATTGCAGAATACCGACTATGATGATGCCAGCTATGCCAAAGCTCGTTCTGATGAAATAAATCGTCTGTAGTGTATTTTTTAAAAGCAACAATTTCGTTTAATGTCTGACTAACACTTACAGGATTAAATAATATCCCGTATGGATTCTCCATTGTTTTAAACAAATGGGCACTAAATTTTGCACCAATATTTTCGGTAAAACAGGAGCCAATTAACATTATCTTATCCTCGTATCCAATTGAATACTTTGCTGGCTTTGCGTCTAATGTTAATTTGAATTTCATAATGCTTACCTATTATTTAACAGGAA
>CAZAOF010000158.1:0-3173 GCA_964486665.1 uncultured Sediminibacterium sp. | reverse complement strand
ACCACCCTAAGAGACGGGGAGCAGGTTCCAGGTTGTAAATTAAACACCAAAGAAAAACTAGCCCTAGCCATCAAGCTGGAGGAATTAGGCGTGGATATTTTAGAAGCAGGATTCCCGGTATCAAGTCCAGGTGATTTTGATTCTGTTAATCAAATAGCGAAAGCGTTAAAAAATACCGTGGTTTGTGGATTGACAAGGGCGGTCCAAAAAGATATCGAAGTAGCAGCGGAAGCTTTAAAGCCAGCAGCAAGGTTCAGGATCCATACAGGTATTGGCACTTCCGACTTGCATATTAAATACAAATTCAATAGCACCAGAGAAGCCATTATAGAGCGAGCTGTGCAAGCAGTCACTATGGCAAGAAACTTTACAGACGATGTAGAATTTTATGCCGAGGATGCAGGCCGAACTGACAATGACTATTTAGCAAGGGTGATAGAAGCTGTGGTAAAGGCAGGTGCAACTACATTAAATATTCCTGACACTACAGGCTATTGTTTGCCACATCAATACCAAGAGAAGATGGCTTATTTATGGAACAATGTTCCAAATATTGACAAAGCTGTTTTGTCTTGCCATTGTCATAACGATCTTGGATTAGCCACTGCAAATTCTATTGCAGGTGTAATTGGTGGTGCAAGACAAATTGAATGTACCATCAATGGATTAGGAGAGCGCGCAGGCAATACAGCATTGGAGGAAGTAGTGATGATTTTAAATCAACATAAAGATTTAGGTTTTTATACCAACATCAATCCAAAATTATTGAATCCAATAAGTCGTGAAGTGTCAGATGTAATGCGCATGGCTGTGCAACCTAATAAAGCGATTGTAGGAGCAAATGCATTTTCACATTCATCAGGTATTCACCAAGACGGATTTTTAAAAGAGGCACAAACTTATGAGATCATGAATCCTGCCGAAGTAGGAGCCGAGGATAGTAAGATTGTGTTGACTGCAAGAAGCGGAAGATCAGCGCTGGCGCACCGTTTCCACAAATTAGGATATGACTATAACAGAAACGACATCGATGTATTGTATGCGATGTTTGTGGATGTGGCAGATAAAAAGAAAGAAGTATTAGAAGCAGATTTACAAGAAATGGCAGCAGCCTATAAAAAATAATTTTCGACAAAAAATCGAACTATGGGAAATACATTATTTGGAAAAATTTGGGACAAGCATGTTGTCAAGCAAATCAAAGATGGCCCGTCGGTATTATATATCGATAAACATTTTATTCACGAGGTAACGAGTCCGCAAGCATTTACTGGAATCGAAAAAAGAGGTGCAAAATTATTTCGTCCTAATCAAGTTGTGGCTACTGCAGACCACAACGTGCCAACCATCAATCAGCACTTACCTATTGCAGATCAGTTGTCAAGATTTCAGGTAGATACTTTAATCGACAATTGTAAAAAGCATGGTGTGACATTATATGGATTAGGACATGAGCATCAAGGCATCGTGCATGTGATTGGCCCCGAGTTAGGTATCACACAACCAGGCATGACGATTGTATGTGGTGATAGTCATACCTCAACTCACGGCGCATTTGGGTCGGTGGCATTTGGTATTGGCACGAGTGAGGTAGAGATGGTATTTGCATCACAATGTATTATGCAGACCAAGCCAAAAGCAATGCGCATCAATATCGAGGGCACATTGAACAAAGGAGTTGTATCAAAAGATATTATTTTATACATTATTGCAAAAATTTCTGCAAGTGGAGCAACAGGTTATTTTGTGGAGTATGCAGGGTCGGCTATTCGTTCATTAAGTATGGAAGCAAGAATGACCATTTGTAATATGAGTATTGAGATGGGTGCGCGAGGAGGATTGATTGCGCCAGACCAAACTACATTTGATTATATCCAAGGAAGAATGTTTGCGCCAAAGGGTGCTGACTGGGATCAACAATTAGCGGAGTGGAAAAATTTATACAGCGATGCTGACGCAAAGTTTGATGTGGAGATTAATATTGACGCAGCAGATATTGAGCCCATGATCACTTACGGAACCAATCCAGGCATGGGCTTATCGGTAACAGGTACATTACCTACCATGGAAAGTTTTAGTGATGCAACCGAAAAACAAAACTTCGAAAAGGCCTTACACTATATGGGCTTACAACCAGGACAAAGTTTATTAGGGATGCCGATACAAAATGTTTTCATAGGGTCTTGCACGAATTCAAGGATAGAAGACTTTAGATTGGTGGCGAGTATTATTAAAGGAAAACAAAAAGATCCTTCAGTAAAAACATTGATCGTGCCAGGATCGCAAGAAGTAGCGAAACAAATTAAGAAAGAGGGATTAGATAAAATATTTGAAGCAGCAGGTATCGAGATCAGACAAGCAGGCTGTAGTGCATGTTTGGGGATGAACGAAGATAAAATACCAGCAGGCGAATATTGTGTGAGTACAAGTAACAGAAACTTTGAAGGACGTCAGGGAGCGGGCGCAAGAACCATGTTGGTGAGTCCACTCACTGCAGCGGCTGCATTGTTAACTGGAAAGATCACCGACATTAGAACCTTATTAAATTAATTCAAGCAGTTATCACCACTAACTACTTAATCATTCGAATATGCAATCATTACAAAAAATAACAAGCAGGTTTATTCCTTTACGTATCGAGAATGTAGATACCGATCAGATTATTCCAGCACGTTTTTTAAAGGCCACTACTAAAGATGGTTTTGGTAAAAATTTATTTAGAGACTGGAGATACGAAAACGATGATGAAACAAAACCAAAAGCAGATTTTGTTTTAAATCAACCACAGTATAGCGGAGAGATCTTGGTTGCAGCTAAAAACTTTGGTTGCGGCTCATCTAGAGAACATGCTGCCTGGTCTATTTTGGACTATGGTTTTAAGGTAGTGGTATCAAGTTTTTTCGCAGATATCTTTAAGAACAATGCACTTAACAACGGTGTGTTACCAGTCACAGTGAGTGATGCCTTTTTACAACAAATTTTTGCCCAAGGTCCAAACGATACTTTATCTATAGATCTTGAGGCACAAACTATTACAATTGACGCAACAGGAGCAGTTGAAACATTTGAGATCAACGCCTACAAAAAAACTTGTTTATTAAACGGCTACGACGATATCGATTATCTATTGAGTATGAGAGAGGAGATAGCAGCCTTTGAAGCAAAAAAATAAA
>CAZAOF010000157.1:0-3179 GCA_964486665.1 uncultured Sediminibacterium sp. | reverse complement strand
TTTACCACTTTTAAAGGCTAAATGGACCCTTCTAGTTTTCCACAAGAAATGAACCAAGCTAATAAGCATACTCTGCTTAGATTATAGCCAATTTTGAGGTCATTTTGAATATTTAGACGTGAAGAGCTGTGGATAACCCAGATTTTTAGGTTTATAAGCTGTGAATCAAGGCAAAAAATGGGTAAACAGGTGTAAGCCAACGCCCAATCAATGAGATTCCCTACTTTTGCGGCATGAAAATGGACGCATTTGACTACGAATTACCCGACGAACGTATTGCCTATACTCCTTCTGGCAAAAGATCAGATAGCAAACTATTGGTTTGGGATCAATCCATTATAGCCGAATCACAATACAAAGAGATTACCGATTTTATTCCTACCAATCATTGCTTGTTCTTTAATAATAGTAAAGTAATTGCAGCAAGAATCTTATTTGATAAAACGCCCAACGCTACTCTTTTATCAGACACCATACCTGCAGAGGGACCAACAAGTCGCCAAAATAAAATTGAAATTTTTTGCTTAGAACCCACTGCTGCTTTTACTCCTGTTCAGTTAGCTATGCAAGCAACTAATAAAGTACAATGGAAATGTTTGGTGGGTGGTGCAAAAAAATGGAAAGCACCTTTCTTAGAAAAACAATTGCAATATGACA
This sequence comes from uncultured Sediminibacterium sp., assembly GCA_964486665.1. Lineage (GTDB taxonomy): Bacteria > Bacteroidota > Bacteroidia > Chitinophagales > Chitinophagaceae > Sediminibacterium. Next base: position 2,522 of record CAZAOF010000157.1, on the reverse strand, counting down.
ATTCAACAATCCAATTAGTTGCAAAAAAAATAGCTCAGGAAGAGGGGCACTTTATCATTGAATTTTCTTGGGATCATCCTAGTGTTGTATTTTCTGAAATCATAGCATTGGTTGGACAAATTCCTTTACCTCCCTATATACAAAGAGCTGCCAATGAAACAGATAAGGATCGATATCAAACAACCTATGCCATTGCAGAAGGTTCTGTAGCTGCGCCTACAGCAGGATTGCACTTTGATGAAGTTGTTTTTAATGCACTTGCTGCAAAAGGGATTGATAAAAAATTCATCACACTGCATGTTGGTGCAGGTACATTTATGCCTGTAAAAGTAGACGACTTTCACGATCATTTGATGCATGCAGAATTTATAGACGTTGAAATTAAAACCATTGAATACTTAGCAACTACTAACAATAAAATTATTGCAGTGGGTACTACTTCTTTGAGAACATTAGAATCACTCTATTGGTTAGCAATTAAGATTAAACACAACCCCTCTTTGGAACCTAACGAACTGAATTTACTTCAGTGGGATGCCTATACATTAGATGCGGCCAACACAAGTGTTCATGAAGCAATGCTATTTTTAAAAAATTGGATGGTTCAGCAACAATTAAGTGCCTTGATTGCAACTACTCAATTAATGATCAAGCCAGGCTATACATTTAAGATTTGCCAAGGATTGATTACCAACTTTCATCAACCTAAGTCTACCTTGTTGTTAATTATTGCCGCTATTACTGGTGATCAATGGAAGGACATATACCAGCATGCACTAGATAATGAATACAGGTTTCTTAGTTATGGTGACGGTTGTCTATTTTGGATGGACCATCGGTAAACTAATCTCCACTTTTGTTCCTTTATCTAATTCACTTGTAACATGAATTGAGCCCTTGTGCATATCAATCACCCAACGCACATAGCTCATACCTAATCCAAATCCCTTCACATTATGAATATTACCAGAATGAGCGCGATAGAATTTTTCAAAAATACGTTTCAATGTGTCATTACTCATCCCTATTCCTTTGTCCTCGATCGTTATGATCATCTTATTGGAAACAGTTCTTGTTTTGATTGAAATGTCAATCTCATCTTTTGCATATTTAATTGCATTATCAATTAAATTAGAAAGCACGTGTAAAAAATACTCTTCATCAATCCATATCTCAGATGGACTTGCTTCAAATTTAGTATGCACAGCTGAAGGCTTAGCTTCTAATTGTAATTTAAAACTATCAACAACTCCTTGTATTAAATCATGAATATCTACTAGTTGCCTATTAATCTCGTTGTCTTTTTTCTCTAATAGTGCTGCCTGTAAAATAGTTTCTACATGTTTGTTCATGCGCACATTTTCCTCCTTAATGATATTACTAAAGTAGTCTACTGATTTTGCATCTGCTTGAACCTTAGAAGACTTAAGCGCATCCACGGCCAAAGAAATAGTAGCCAATGGCGTCTTTAATTCATGCGTCATATTATTGATAAAATCACTCTTTATTTCACTGAGCTTTCTTTGCTTAATAAGGGATCTAACAGTAATTAAAAAAGCAGCTAATACGATCAATATAAATAATACAGCGCCGAATACAACCCACTGTAATGTTTTAAATAAATAAGTATTAACATTAGGGACAATAATGATTAAGGTTTCAAATGGCCCTGTTGACTCAAGTAATTCTTGCGGAATAATTGACACCCTTGTTTGCACTGTATTTAGTTCGTCAATAAATACGTCTTCAAATTTTTTACTCTTAATTTCTACATACCCTTTTTTATCTTGTAGCGCAAACTCATAGGACAAATCTTGTAACCCATATTTTTCCATCGCTGCTTTTAGTCTTTTATCCAAATCCTGAAAACTATATAAATCAGACAAAGTAGCTTCTTCAAAACTGTGCGAATGTCCTGCACTTGATAAACTCAGTGATTTTTTGGGAAAATGAAATGCCAATCCTCCATTTAATTTTTTTCCTAAATCAGCAGATACAATTACACCCGCCTGATTTACTTTTTCAATCAGCTGATTTTTTTGCAATAAAAATAAACCCTGTAACCAAGTTACTTGGATAAACAATATCCCTAAGATGGATAATCCAATTAACGTAAATAAAAAAGGGAATGTTTTTTTCATAAACTATCTAATACGATGTTGCATTTGTTTGCACATGTGAATATATAAAAAAATCCCTCTCGATAAGTCGAGAGGGATTCTAATAGTTGATAATTTTTTGTTATTATAGCCTGTGTTATAAAACACCTTCTACTAAAACAGTGGCTTTATTGTCAATCACTTCTACAAATCCACCTTGTATTGCATAAGTTTCAGCTGCTGTGCCTTTTTGCAACACTTTAACATTGCCAATGCCTAAGGCACTCACCAATGGTGCGTGTTTGTCAAGAATTTCAAATAAACCATCTACACCAGGTAATTGCACTCCTTGTACATTTCCACTAAACAACTTCTTCTCTGGTGTTAATATTTCTAATAACATGAATGGAATTTTAATTTATT
>CAZAOF010000156.1:0-3221 GCA_964486665.1 uncultured Sediminibacterium sp. | reverse complement strand
CAGCCACAATTAGCGAAGCAAGTAGCAAGTAAACCTTACGATGTTTTAAATAGTGTAGAAGCAAAAACAGAGGCGGTAGGAAACGCGTATTCATTTTTACATATCACCAAGAGTGAAATAGATATGCCGGAAACGGTAGACATACATAGTCAACAAGTGTATGACATTGCATTAGAAAATTTAAATGCATTCATGCAAAGAGATGTATTGTTTAAAGAATCTAAACCTTGTTATTATATCTATCAATTAATCATGGATGGTCGCGCACAAACTGGATTAGTATGTGTAAGCAGTATAGATGATTATGAAAATGGTATCATCAAAAAACATGAGTTTACTCGTCCAGAAAAAGAGCAGGACAGGATCAACCATATCAAAACAACTGGAGCGCAAACAGGTAATGTGTTTTTAGCCTACCGCAACCAAGCATCTATTGATACTTTAATAGAAAAATGGAAGACAACTAAAAATGCAGTCTATGATTTTACTGCAGACGACGGCATACAACATACTGTTTGGGCTGTAAGTGATACAGACACCATTGCACAAATCACCAACTTATTTGCAACGGAAGTTCCTTGCACTTATATCGCAGACGGGCACCACAGGGCGGCATCAGCAGCAAAAGTGAGAACAGCCTTAGGCGAAAAAGCAACCCAGGCGGCACAATATTTCTTAACCACTTTGTTTCCATCTAACCAATTGGCCATTATGGATTATAACCGAGTGGTGAAGGACTTAAATGGACACCAAGCGGATGCTTTTTTAGCAGCATTAGCAAATGATTTTGATGTTCAAACAGTGGATAAGGCGTATAAGCCTACTGCCTTACATCAGTTTGGAATGTATATGAACCATCAATGGTATGCATTAACTGCAAAAGCAGGCACCTATAATGATGCAGACCCAATTGGTGTTTTAGATGTGACTATATTATCTAACAATATCTTAGACAAATTATTAGGCATTAAAGACCAACGTGTAGACAAGCGTATAGATTTTGTTGGAGGTATTAGAGGTATGGAAGCGTTGGAAGCTAGAGTGGATAGTGGTGACATGGCTTTGGCGATTAGTTTATACCCAGTGACGATAGATCAATTATTTGCCATTGCAGATGCAGGAGAAGTTATGCCGCCAAAAAGCACTTGGTTTGAACCCAAATTAAGAGATGGTTTACTGACGCATTTAATCTACGATTCCAATAATTAAACGAATCAAATAGAAAGCCCTAAAAGACTTTAAAAAAAAAGTTAAAGGAGGCTTTAAAAATTTATATTTCCTATCTAAAACCAGTCGAAAGACTGGTTTTTTTTGTATTTTGTTGGATAATTTGCTTGCTATATGGAATCGAAAAGACTATTTGATTGTATTGAACATCAGTTAAAAAATTTCCCGCAAGAAGCGATGTTGGCGGGGAAAGAAAATGGTGGCTGGAGAAAATATTCCACTGCCGAAGTTGCCCAAACTGTAAATGCTTTAAGTGCTGGTTTACTAAGCCTAGGCTTGTCTGGCAACGATTTCACACCAGAGGGTTCGGACAAGATTGCCATTATTAGTAGCAACCGTCCGGAGTGGTTGATAGCAGATATGGCCACACAACAAATTGGTGTGATTTGGGTACCAGTATATCCTACCACCAATCCTTTAGAATTAACTTTTATCTTGAACGATGCATCAGTGAAATATATGTTTGCAAGCAATCAAGAATTGTATAATAAAGTGATGTCAGTAAAAGACAAAGTGCCTTGTTTAAAAGAGGTCTATACTTTCGATCAAATAGAAGGAGCAAAACACTGGACAGAACTATGCAACAAAGACGAGGCGTTATTGCAACAAGTTGATGTAATTAAAAAAACAATTCCAGTAGAGCAAGTAGCTACATTTATTTACACATCGGGAACAACAGGAACGCCAAAGGGGGTGATGTTAACACATCATAATATTTATTTCAATTTACAAATGGGTAAAATAAGTTTCCCATTCCCTGACGCGCCAGACCAAAAAGTATTAAGCTTTTTACCACTGAATCACATTTTTGAAAAAGTGGCTTCCTATATCTATATGTATAGTGGCATGAGTATTTATTATGCCGAATCAATGGATACCATTGGAGATAACCTGAAAGAACTTTCTCCAGACGGCTTCTCTACTGTACCAAGATTATTAGAAAAGGTGTTCGAAAAAATCATGCTTAAAGGAGAAGAGCTCACAGGCCTAAAAAGAAAATTATTCTTTTGGGCAGTTGATCTAGCAGAGCAATATGATAATTTAATTCCAGGATCAGCATGGTATCAGTTAAAATTAAAAATTGCTAACAAGTTAATTTTCACTAAGTGGAGAGAAGCTTTAGGAGGCAATGTTAAATTTATTGTGACTGGAGGAGCAGCTTGCCAGGTAAAATTATTACGCATTTTTAATGCAGCACAAATACCTGTCTACGAAGGATATGGTCCAACAGAAAATAGTCCTATCATTAGTGTGAATCAACAAAGACCAGGTGGCATGAAGTTTGGAACGGCTGGTCCAGTGATAGAAGGAGTGCAGATAAAACTTGAGGCTGATGGTGAAATTTGTGTAGCAGGCCCAAGTGTTATGAAGGGCTATTATAAACTACCAGAATTAACAGCTGAAACCATTATCAATGGATGGTTGCATACAGGCGATATAGGTGTGATAGAAGACGGCAAGTTTGTCAAAATCACAGATCGTAAAAAAGAATTATTTAAAACAAGTGGTGGAAAATATGTAGCACCACAACCGATCGAAAACAAAATGAAAGAAAGTCCTTTCATTGAACAAATTGTTTTAGTAGGTGACAATAAAAGATTTGTTAGCGCATTGATTGTACCAGGTTTCTCTAAATTAAGAGATTGGGCAAAACAACATGGCATTGAATATACAAGCAACGAGGCAATCATACAAAACAGTATGGTCTTAGCTACTTTTGAATCTGTTGTAGCAGAATACAATCAGTTATTCAATCAAGTAGAGCAAGTAAAAAAGTTTACTTTATTGCCAAGAGAATTAACGATTGACAAAGGAGAAATGACACCTAAGCTAAGTATTCGCCGTAAGCAAGTGTTAGCGAACTTTGAAAAAGAAATAGACGAAATGTACCTATAAGGTATATTTTTCTCTAATAATGGATTGTACATCCTTGCCTTGTATTCGACTCTCCAACCAAGAGATGATGTCAAGGTACATGAAGGCGCGACTCTCTA
>CAZAOF010000155.1:0-3303 GCA_964486665.1 uncultured Sediminibacterium sp. | reverse complement strand
GTGTTTATTTATTTGCCACAAGATATAAAAAAAACACGATTCCTGTATATCTTTGACCATGCCTATTTCCAAAATTTTATCGAATTGGAAAAATAACGTCTTCGATGCAGTCTATTGGCTGGAAGGAGAAGAGTCTTTTTATATTGACCAAGTTGTGCATTATGCAGAACACAAGCTATTACCTGATGCTGATCAGGCTTTTAATTTAACTATTTTTTATGGTAAAGATGCGGACTGGGCAGAAGTAGTAAATGCTTGTAAACGTTATCCGGTTTTTGCAGAAAGGCAAGTGGTGATATTGAAAGAGGCGCAACATATGAACTCTTTGGAGAAGTTGGTTTCCTATATAGAAAATCCACTTTCATCCACTATTTTAGTGATTGCCCACAAAGATAAAAACGTAGATGGTCGATCGGCTTTGGCTAAATTGCTAAAAACAAAAGCAGTAGTTGTTAGTACAAAAAAAATGTACGACAATAAGCTACCTGAATGGGTGAATCAGTGGGTGGCAGAAAATGGGTATCAAATTAGTCCTAAAGCAGTTCAAATTATAGTAGATCATATTGGCAATGATTTAAGTAGGATTAAGAATGAGTTAGAGAAACTAATGGTCAACCTGGGTGATCGTAAAAAAATCTCTGAAGACGATATAGAAAGATATATTGGCATTAGTAAGGAATTTAATGCATTTGAATTTCAGGATGCCATTGCACATAAAAAGTTCTCAAGGGCAATTCAGATGATTCAATATTTTGAATCCAATCACAAAGCAGCGCCTATACAATTAATTTTACCCACCCTGTATGGTTTTTTTAGCAAACTCTATGCTGTATATGGTTTGGGCACAAATGATGAGAAGCGAATTATGGCTGAAGTAGGCTTGAATTTCTTTTCAATAAAAAGTACGATGGCAGCTACTAGGCATTATAATTATGCAAAAGTAGAGCAGATTCTTTTACTGATACATGAATACAATTTACGCGTATTAGGTATCAATGATGCAAGTAATACAGACGCTGATTTATTGAAAGAGTTGGTCGTGAAAATTATGTCTTAGTAGACAAGACAGGTAGCCAAAGCAAATAGCATTCGTAAATTTTAATTAAAATTCTTTAATATTCTGGTAGCTGAAATTCTATCCTGATGTAGTTGCGCTTTAAGTGCATCTAGTCCGTTGAATTTGACTTCTCCTCTAATAAATTCATACACCATTACGGTAATGTTTTGTTCATAGATATCTTGATCAAAATCAAAAATATTCACTTCGATCACTTTTTTCTGACCATCTACCGTTGGGCGAACGCCAATATTCATCATCCCATTAAGGTCTTTTTGATTGGAGCAATCCCCCTTTATTTTAACAGCATACACGCCATTAGCTGGTATTAATTTTTCCTCGTCATTGATATGCAAATTAGCGGTAGGAAATCCAATAGTTCTCCCTAATTGATTGCCTCTTACTACGAATCCTTCAAAAAAGTAAGGGTAACCTAAAAGGGCGTTTGCTTTATCTATTTTTTGATCAGCTATATAATTTCTTATGAGCGTAGAGCTAATGATGGCTCCTTCAAAAAGATGTTCATTAATTTCCTCCACTTTGAAATTCAGTTTAGCGCCCATTGATTTAAGTAAATCAATATTCCCATTTCTGCCTTTGCCAAAATGATGATCGTAGCCTACAATGACCGTATTTGGCCTAAAATGGTGCACTAAAAAATCGGCTACATACTCCTCTGCAGTCATGTTGGAGAATGTATAATTAAAGTTAATCACTACTAAATGGTCTATTCCTGCAGCATCTAGCAATTGGATTCTCTCAGTAATATTGCTTAATTGTTTGATTTCGCCGGGTACAGAAGAGATGATTTTTCGAGGATGAGGATGAAAAGTGATGATGATGGTTTCGCCATCCACTTGATCCGCTATTTGCTTCATTCTTTGAATGATCTGCTTATGGCCTTTGTGCACTCCGTCGAATGCCCCCATGGTTACAATGGCGTTTTTAAATTGGGGTAGTGTTGCTAAATCTTGGTGAACCTTCATCTTTGTGTTGTAAATAGGGTACAAATGTAAAACAATTGTACCTTTGTTGTAAAATCAATTTAAAGCCATGTCATTGTATGCTCAGCGCGGTGTTTCCGCTCAAAAAGAAGAAGTTCATGCCGCTATTCAAGATTTAGACCAGGGCTTGTATCCAAACGCTTTTTGTAAACTATATACAGATTTTTTAGGAGGCAGTAATGACCATATCAATATAATGCACGCTGATGGTGCAGGAACAAAAAGCATTTTAGCTTATTTATATTGGAAGGAAACGGGTGATGCTTCTGTATGGAAAGGAATTGCTCAGGATGCAATTGCTATGAATTTGGATGACTTATTATGCGTGGGCATTTATGATCAAATTTTATTTTCATCTACCATTGATCGCAATAAATTATTAATTACTGGAGAAGTAATTAGCCAAGTGATAAACGGCACACAGGACTTTTTTAATACACTCAAAGCATTTGGTGTACAGGTTGCTTTTTTAGGTGGAGAGACTGCAGATGTGGGCGATGTGGTAAGAACCATTGCAGTGAATGGCACCATGACTGCTAGATGGCCTAAAGCAAAATTAATTACCAACGATTTAATTGCTCCTGGACAAGTCATTGTAGGTTTTTCTAGTTTCGGCAAAGCAAATTATGAAACTGAATACAATAGTGGACTAGGTAGTAATGGGTTGACAAGTGCAAGACACGATGTTTTATCTCATTATTATGCCACTGCATTTCCAGAATCTTTTGAACCAAGTTTAAAAGACGAAGTGGTGTATCTAGGGAAAAATAGAATGACGGATATGCTAGCTATAGAAGGTTTTGGTGAAATTAGTGTAGGTAAATTATTATTGAGTCCAACGCGTACCTATGCGCCACTTGTGAAAGCTATTTTAACCCAACATTTTGACGCAGTCAAAGGTATGATTCATTGCAGTGGTGGAGGACAAACTAAGTGCATGAAATATTTACCAGGCAATATGCGTATTGTAAAAAACAATTTATTTGACGCGCCTCCCATTTTTAAATTGATCCAAGCAAATTCAGGCGCGAATACAAAAGAGATGTACCAGGTATTTAATATGGGTCATCGTCTAGAAATTTTCACCGACGCTGCTGCTGCAGATAGTTTGATAGCTATCGCGAATGGGTTAGGGATAGCAGCTCAGGTGGTAGGCTATGTTGAGGCTGCTGCACACAAAGAATTGGTTTTAGAAGGAAGTTTTGGAAAGGAAGTATTTAGCTATTAATTTTAATCTATTAA
>CAZAOF010000154.1:0-3304 GCA_964486665.1 uncultured Sediminibacterium sp. | reverse complement strand
GCAAATCTGTAACTTAGAAGTCTATATTTTAGGAATATTTTATATGTTAAAATTTAAACTTAAAAAAAGTTGAAATTTCTAAGTAGATATTTGACAATTAAATGACAAATGAAACAAGTTGAATTAAAAAGAAAAATATAATTTATCTTGAAACTACAACAAGGTCTTTAAAATAGCCCTCTGTTCCAATGTCAACAAACAAGCCTATTGCTCCTGCTGCATTTGCGCCATGCTTTAAATCGTTTACAATCAATACAGGCTGTTTGCTGTTGTTTATGTACAACTTTGCTTGGCTATTTGCCACTTCTATTTTAAGTTGTATCCATTCGTTCAAGCCCATGTCGGCATAACTTTCATACATGCCTGGAGCGATTGTTCTCAGCACATTGTATTTAAAATCTGGATAAGAAAAATATTGTACTGCCCTGTTTCTGCGAAGCTGCACATTGGCTCTTCCATTTGTAGGTCGAATATAAATACTTTCAAATTGAGTATTGTCAGTGTTTATTCGAAAAGCAAGGCCGATGAAACCCCTTGCAGAATCAGCTGCATTAGGCAATAATTTACTAAGCACTTTAACTTCGATTAAGCCATTTGTAAAATTTACATTTTGTATTTTAACAAAAGTAGGCTCATCTACTGCAATTACTCTTGGGTCTTTAACAACCCTTAAAACAGTTTCTGATCCATTTTTAATAAGAGAATCAAATACACCAACTGCTTCATATTGTTTTTGATTCAAATCAATTCTTTGAGCTTTAACTTGTTTTGAAACAAGCGCTATTAAAGAAGTAAAAATAAAAATATGTAGTACTCTCATAAGCTTCTATTTATTTTTTTGATTTGTAAAATAGTCCCGCGCCATATTCTGTGCCCAAAGTGCCTGGTTTTAATTGAAGATAATAAATACTTGTTTGATCTTCTACAATTTCAAGATGCCCCTTTTTACTATTTTTAAAATCGGATCCATACTTCAATTTTTTAGGATCTGCTGGCACGCCAAAATCTAAAGGACCTCCTCCTTTATTTACCAATTGATTGTAGCCCATTAACATTGAATTTTTAATGTTATATGCATTTTTTGCTTCCTTATCCAATACCCAAAGCACATTTGCATTGCTTACCACATTATTATAAAATTTAAAATCGACATCGGTAGACCAAGTCCAAACAACTGCTCCATAGGTATTTAAAACTAGGTTATGGTGAAATGAACTTTTGTCTGCTTTACTATTCCACATTACTACAGCATCTTTAACGCCATAAAAAACGCAATGATCCACATTTAATTCACTCCCATTGGCTAAAATTCCCAGGTGATTAGGCAAAGCAAATTTATTTCCTAAAAATAAACATTGAGTCACCCTAAAGTCAGTCAAGCCTTTACCTTCCCAGAATATTGGATAATTTCTTACCAAAACCCCTTTTTTAGGAAGCTCATGTACCGGCTCGCCTAATATTCTTAAGCCTTGTATTGTGACATGACTTGTTTTAATCTCAATGCCAAAATTGGATCCACCAGTAAGTTCTTTTTTGTCATTCAATTCAAGCGCGAATGGCATTGTAGAAATGATTATAGGCATTTTATTAGGCACCCAGATGTTGCTATCTGGCAATACCTCTGCACGAATGACAAGTCGTTGTTCTTTTTCAAAAATCCATTCGATAGGATCAATCACCACGGTCTCTGTCAAGCCATAAGTTCCTTCAGCCAAAAAAATTGTAATAGCGCCTTTGCCAACTAATTTATTGACACACTTTGCTGCCTGATTCAACGATTTAAAAGGATAAAGCCGAGTTCCATTGTTACTATCGTTTCCAATACTAGGGTTCACATAAAAATTGCTATCTACACTTGCAGAGGCTGTGTAAAATGATAACATGAATACGAATAGAAGGATATTATTTTTCATAAGGTTTATTTATTTTTTATAAAAGGAAGCACGCAAGCCCATGCAGCAGCAAAATTTTCGTTAAAAGTGGGATGTCCTGTATTGGGGATAATTGCTAACTGATGATTTGGGATAAAACTGGCAGCTTTTAATACATTTTCTACAGGATTGCCCTCGTCTCTATCTCCGGCCATAACAAGCACGGGGCATTTAATTTTTTCCAACATAGCTTTATCGATTGTCAAATTGCTATAACAATCATTGATTTGCTTAAAGAGTTCTGGCAATCTATCCGGCGCTGACATTAAAGCCAGTTGTTGTTTCCAAAAAGCCTGATCTAAAGCCATTGCTTGTTGTATATTGAAATTAAAATCTCTTTGTCCCGGTTTTAACACTCCAGCTCCAATCACAATCATTTTTTTAACGAGTTCCGGAAATAGCACTCCAAATTGATACGCAGTATATCCCCCATCGCTAAAACCAAGCATCATCACTTGTTTATTTGTCACTTTTTGAATGACCCTCTTTACATCATTGGATCTTTGTTCTAAACTTACTAGATCATGGCCAAGCTCAGACTTACCATGACCACGAGTAGATATGGCAATCACTAAATAGGTTTTAGAAAGACTATCTATAAAATCGGCCATTTCTATTGTAGAACCAAATAAGCCCCCGTGTAATAAAACAAAAGGCTCCCCTTTACCATACAGTTCATAATAAATCTTCGCAGTGCCTGATTGAATATAATTACCAGCTTCTGCATTTGCACCATAAGGAATTTTATTGACCACATTGGATGGTTGCATAAATCGCTTAAGCTCATTTTGAGCATTTGAAGTAAGTCCAAGCATCAACAAGCCTATTGCTAAAATATATTTCATGCGATTTTATACAAAAATACCTTTGAACAGTGTACTTTAGTAACTTAATTCACAAAACAAGTAACCTAATGGTAACCACTAATTTCAATGCAAGGTTTATTGACAACCCACTCAATTGCCCTGTAACCAGAACCATGAGTATTATTGGCGGAAAATGGAAACCAATTATTTTAAATTGTATTGGAGATAAAAAAATTCGTTTTGGCAAATTGAATCAAATTATACCTGCCATCTCAAATAAAGTATTGGCAAACGAACTTAAAGAGCTAGAAGGATATGGATTAATTAAAAGAACAGAATTTGTTGAATTGCCTCCAAGAGTTGAATATGAATTAACCAATGCAGGAAAAACATTGATGCCAATTTTATATGAAATTGCAAACTGGGGAAACTCTCATGTTGCAAGAAAAATAATTAAAGAACTAGTATAAATTATGATTCATATTCATCAAATAGGCCTTCAAGATATTGAGCAATTACAAGCAATAGGCAGACAAACATTTTCAGAGACATTTGCCCAAAGCAATA
>CAZAOF010000153.1:0-3341 GCA_964486665.1 uncultured Sediminibacterium sp. | reverse complement strand
ATTCCCATAGGAATTTCCATCAATAAAATTTCAGCATTTGGCGTTAAGGCTTTTAATTCAAACTGATCAAAGTCTGTTATACCCAAAGCGTCTCTTTCTGCTAATGCTTGCCCTGCAATGTCAAAAGCACCATATAATACAAATGCATACAGTCCATTTCCTGGCTTTTTAATACTATACTTAGTAGTAAAATTCTGATCAAATTTTCCCAAATGAAACCATGCATCTTGATGAATCCACACGCCAGCGTCATCTGGATTGGGAGAAAGTATTTGTTGTAATGTATTGATACGATCCTTTGGATCTAAAGTGATTTGATCGTAACGTGGCGTTACATTTTTTTTATTTGGAATCACCCAAATTTGCAAAAATTTTACAGGCTTATCTTTATTCTTATTGTACTCACTATGTTTAATTCCCGTTCCAGCACTCATCACTTGAATATCACCATGCTTGATCACAGTGTGGTTACCCATACTATCTTGATGTTCTAAATCTCCTTCTAAGGGAATCGAAATGATTTCCATATTATCGTGCGGATGTAAGCCAAAGCCCATTCCCGCTTCTACAAAATCATCGTTCAATACGCGTAAAACACCAAAATGAATTTTCTCAGGATGATAGTAATTAGCGAAACTAAAACTGTGTTTACTATGTAACCAACCATGGTTAGCGTCGCCTCTTGAAGCTGCTATATGTAAAATTGTTTGCATAAAAAATAAACTTTTTGTTAAGTTTAAAAAAGATTTAATTATCATTTCTTTCTCATTAGAGAGTCGTCAATAATTAATCTTCCAGATGTCCAAATTTGCCGTCATTAAAATCATTAAAGGCTTGTACTAACTCATCTCTTGTGTTCATCACAAATGGACCATGCGCAGCGATAGGCTCACCAATTGGTTCTCCACTAGCTACCAATACTTTTGCGCCTTCTATTGCCTCAATTGTAAAACTAGTTCCTTTTTTATCCATCTCCACAAAATGATCCACTGGTATAGTATCTCCTCCATTCACTGAAATACTCCCTTCAATCACAATTAAAAAAGTATTCTGTGTCGCAGGAAAATCAAAATCCACTTTTGACCCTTTAGCCAAGATCGCATTTTGCAAATGCACTTCGGTGAAGGTATTCGCTGGACCTTGTTTACCTTTATAATTGCCTGCAATCACTTCTACATAACTCTTGCCGTCTTCTAAAACTACTTTAGTCATTTGATCATTCGCAATCGCTTGGTATTTAGGTGCAGACATTTTATCCTTTGCAGGAAGATTTACCCAAAGTTGTACCATCTGAAACTCACCTCCATTTTTAGCAAATGATTCTGCATGGTATTCTTTATGTAATAGACCAGACGCAGCTGTCATCCATTGTACATCACCTTCGTTGATGATGCCCGAATTGCCAAAGCTATCATGGTGTGCAACCTGACCTTTATAAGCAATCGTTACCGTCTCAAAACCTCTATGCGGATGAACACCCACTCCTTTTGGAGCTGGACTTGGAGGAAAAACAAATTTTGACCCATAATCTAACATGATAAATGGATCCATTCTTTGCATAGATAGTGCAGGAAATGAGGGGATAAAATTATGGACTCTAAACCCATCACCTACCATATGCGGAGCAGGAGGTGCGTATATTTTGGCTATGTTTTTCATAAATCAATGTTTGAACATCAAAATTAAGCATTTTCTAGGATAAAAACAAATGCACCTACAATAAAGCCAATAAATGCAATCCAACTGATGTTTTTAAGGTACCAGAAGAAGTCTATCTTCTCTATACCCATTACAGCAACTCCGGCAGCTGAACCAATAATCAATACAGATCCACCTGTACCTGCTGTATAGGCTAAAAGTTCCCAAAAATAATGGTCTGTAGGGTATACCTCTAAACTATACATGCTTTGTAAAGCAGCAACTAAAGGCACATTATCTAAAACAGAGGAAAGTAAGCCTATTAAAATGGCAATGATTTTGATATCTCCAAAAGTATGGTCTAGATACAAGGCAGCTTCTTTAAGTAGGCCTACCTGCTCTAATGCGGCAATACTCATCAATATGCCAAAGAAGAATAAAATACTAGGTGTGTCGATTTTACGAAGTGCATGGTTTACAGATAAATAACCCTTTTCATCGTTATCTTTTTTACTATGCATTAATTCAGTTAAAACCCACATCATACCTAAGCTTAATAACATCCCCATATAAGGAGGTAAATGTGTAATGGTCTTAAAAATAGGAACAAACAAAAGACAAGCTACTCCAATAAAAAAAACCAAATTCCTGTCAAAAGAACTTGATAATGAATTTTGATTGGTTGGTATATGATCATGTAATTGAATGGCGCCCTTGATCCTGTAACTTATAATTAACGTGGGTACAATCATACAAGCTAAACTAGCTAAAAATGTTTCTTTAATGATGTTTAAAGGAGTGATTTGATGTCCAATCCATAGCATTGTTGTGGTCACATCTCCGATTGGACTCCATGCTCCACCTGCATTTGAAGAGATAATGACCAATCCCAATAATTGCCATTTAACTTGTTTCTCTTTCACTAATTTATTAATTATTGAAATCATTACAATCGTGCTGGTAAGGTTATCTAAAATAGCAGAAAGGAAAAATGTCACGAATGATATTGTCCAGATTAGTTTATTTTTATTGGTTGTCTTAATTTTTTCTGTAATGTTTTGAAATCCGTCATGCGCATCAATCAACTCAACTATGGTCATAGCACCTAACAAGAAAAATACTATCTCAGCTATACTACTCAAATGATGCCCTAATTCTCCAATAGCTTCTTCTTTATATGCTGGTGTCATCACCAAGATTGTCCAACAAAGCACTGCAGTAATTAAAGCAGTCGCTGCCTTATTAATATGCACGGCATGTTCCATTGTAATCAAAAGGTAACCAATGATAAAAGTGCTAAGCAGTAACAAGATCATGACTAATTGTTTTAAAAATGATGCCTAAAATTAACCTAAAAAAGGGGGAAATTTGAAGAAACGGACGAATATCCAAAAGGGAGTAAGGAAAGGGGATGAGTGTGATCTGATAATAAAAGCAGAAATTACTTTAATCGTAAACAAAACCGTTGAAAAAGCTATTTATTTGAGGGTTTAATCGAAGCAAATGGAAAATATCAATATATCAAAATCACTCATCAAGCTTTTTAGCTTGCTAAGGTTAGAAAGAAAAGAAATAACGGCACTTTATATATTATCCATACTTTCTGGATTAATACAACTGTCCCTGCCTTTGGGTATACAGGCCATTATTAACTTTGCAATCGTAGCAACTGGAAGGAGTCAACTACCTGTTTCTATGTGGGT
>CAZAOF010000152.1:0-3353 GCA_964486665.1 uncultured Sediminibacterium sp. | reverse complement strand
TCAGGATATTGGATTATATTCGTGCAAATAATTAGATTATGTTCTCAAAGAAATCGCTTCTTACTATTTTTTTATTGGTCGCTTTAGTAGGCCTTTCAAGTTGGGGATTTTTAGTGCATCGCACGATCCATCAAATTGCAGTGTATAATTTACCAGAGCCTATGCGTAGTTTCTTTTACGCAGACATGGATAACCTGGTATCAAATGCACCTCGTCCTGATATTAGAAGAAACAAAGACAAAACAGAAGACACTAAACACTTTGTTGATTTAGAAGCATACGGTCCTAATGCTGCCAATGAAATGCCTGTAGAATGGGATGCTGCTGTAAAAAAATATGGTAAAGACAGTTTGATCAAATGGGGATGGGGTCCTTACAATGCGATCATGCAGTTGGAGCATTTAACTGCTGCATTTAAGTCTATGAATAAAGACAGTATTTTATTTTATGCTGCCGATCTTGGTCACTATGTGGCAGATCTGCATGTGCCATTGCATACTACTATTAATTATGACGGACAATTAACAGGTCAAAAAGGATTGCACCATATGTGGGAGACTTTTATTCCAGAAATTAATTTAGACCAGTTTATGTTATATAATACGCATCAAGCGAAATATATTAAAAACCCAGCTCAAGCACTTTGGGTAGATGTGCGCAAAGCACATTTATTGGTGCCGCAAATGTTAGCGATTGAGACAGAAGTAACAAAGCAGTTTACTCCAGAAACAAAATACCGCAATCAAATGCGTTATGGCAAGGAAGTTAAATCTTATACAAAGCCGTTTGCAGAGGCTTATTCAAAGGCATTAGGGAATACAGTGAATGGACAATTGATTGCATCTGCTAATATGATTGCAGATTTTTGGTATACTGCATGGGTGAATGCGGGCAAGCCCAAATTGCCGTTAACAAAGGACTTTAGCGGCAATCTAGCAAAAGAGTTGGCTTCTTTTAAGCAAAATAAATTAATACAAGATGGATTGTTGATTAGTAAAAAAGACAAGCCAGAAGATTAAAAAATTATTTTTGACATAGTAGTTGAGAAATATTTTAAAGCACTACCTATTTCAATTGCGCCGCAATGCTTTGTGCTAGTTTCTGGCCATCCATTGCGGCGCTTACGATTCCGCCTGCATAACCAGCGCCCTCAGCGCATGGGTATAAATTTTTGATTTGTGGATGTTGAAATGTTTCCGCATCTCTTGGGATACGCACAGGGGAGGAGGTTCTGCTTTCTGTGGCTACTACTATTGCATCGTTGGTGTAATAGCCTTTCATCTTTTTACCAAAGGCTTTAAATCCGTCTTGTAATGTTGTGTGCACAAATTTAGGAAGCACATCGCTTAAGTCAGCTGCATTTAATCCTGGTAAATAACTGGCATCGGGCAAATCCTTGGACATTTTATTGGTGCAAAAATCAACCAATCTCGCTGCTGGAGCTACTTGCAACCCACCGCCACTTTTAAAGGCCTGATGCTCTACATATTGTTGGAATTCCAATAACAAAAGGGGATGGGTTAGATCCACCTCTTTTTGAGTCGCCTTCTTTAAAAATTGAGCTGCAGTTGCCACATCTATTTGTACCACCATGCCACTATTGGCATAAGGATTGTTTCTTTTACTTGGACTCCATCCATTCACAACAACCTCACCTGGTGCTGTGGCAGCAGGCGCAATAATACCGCCTGGACACATGCAAAAACTAAATACACCTCGTTCATTTACTTGCTCCACTAAACTATAAGCAGCAGGAGGCAGGTTAGGATCTCTTGTTAAACAATGGTATTGGATTTGATCAATAACTTGTTGCGGATGCTCCACACGAACACCTAAAGCGAACGGCTTAGATTCAATCAATATTTGCTTCTTGTATAATAGTTCAAATATATCACGTGCAGAGTGACCGGTGGCCAGCAGGAGGGCATCTACTTTTAACACATCCCCGTCTCCACAAACTATCTTATTTATCTTCTCATTTTCAACTTCAAAGTCCACCATCTTTTTTTCAAACAATACCTGTCCACCCGAAGCTTCTATCTGCTCTCGCATAGCAGTGATGATTTGCGGGAGTTTGTTGGTGCCAATATGAGGATGGGCTTGATACAATACTGTTTCGTCAGCCCCAAATTGATAAAATAGGCGTAAAATCTTGTCGATACTTCCTCTCTTATTGCTTCTGGTATATAATTTACCATCGCTATAGGTTCCAGCGCCACCCTCTCCAAAACAGTAATTACTCTCTGGATCTACAATACCTTCTTTATTTAATTTAGCAAGGTCTCTACGTCTACTGCGTACATCTTTACCCCTTTCTAAGACGATTGGTCTTAAGCCTAATTGAATGCACTCTAAAGCCGCGAATAAACCCGCAGGGCCAGCCCCAATAATATGGACTTCTTTCGCATTTTTGGGTAGAATAGGGAATAGGTAAGGTGCTATGAATCTATCTGATACTGGCTCCTCAATAAAAACCTGTAAAGTGAGGTTAATCCATACTTGTTGACGACTTCTTGCGTCAATAGATTGCTTGAGTGTATGGTAGCCATTTATCTGTTCTTTAGGTCGCCCAAGATGCTGGGAGATAGCAGATAATAAAACCGACGCATTTGCTGCGTCGGCTGGAGTAATTCTTAGTTGTATCGTTGTTTGCATGGGGTTAGGTGTTTATCCTAAAAAAATGCGCGTTCAGTGCTTTATTTTACCTTGTCTTTATCTAGAAAGGTAAGTCGTCGCTAGTGTCACCTGGATCGCCCGCTGGCATATCAAAATAAGCACCAGCGTCAGAAGGAGCTGTATCGCTTCCGCCAAGGGCAACTGCTTCCATTCTCCAAGCGTCTAAATTTGTGATATAATTGTCTTTGCCGTCTTTGTTCCACTTAGAACCCTTGATATTAAAGAGCACTTTCACCGTATCGCCAATATTGAATCGGTCAGGCATGGTCGTTCTGTCTTGAACACATTGAAATTTCACGTAATTAGTGATGGTTTTGCCATTGATATCGTCTGACTTCTCAATAACAAATTCTCTCGTTTTAAACGTCTCTTTTCTTTGGATGGTCTCGTATTTGGCAATTAATTTGCCGACTAATTCGTAGCTCATAGTATAATTTATGAGTATAAAGGTAGCGATAATTGCGCATAACTATTTGGTCCTGAACCAAAACAAAAAGACATTGCTTTTTTATTGCCAAATTGACCACCAAATTGCCAATAAAATAAGTGGATAAACTAAACATTTTTAAGAAAAAGTCATTACCTTGAACGCCTGGCATTGGAGAACGACTAGTCCAGGAATTAGTGTTTACGGTACATGTAAAAAAAACCAAAAAAAAAAGTTTTTTTTTCAACAT
>CAZAOF010000151.1:0-3408 GCA_964486665.1 uncultured Sediminibacterium sp. | reverse complement strand
ATAAAAAGGCCTCACATTACTGCGAGGCCTTTTTCGTACTTTTTAACCAATCGAAAGTTTATCTTTTAAAGCCAACAGGTTCGAAAAATTTTTAATTTTTTGAACAAAATCATAAGAGGGCAAATTTTAGTGCGCTAACTTTTAAAAGCGCACTAAAATGGCCACCTACTCGGCTTCAGCTACAACTTCTTTTACTTCTGGAATCATGCGCTTCATCATGCCTTCGATACCTGCTTTCAATGTAACCATTGAAGAAGGACATCCGCTACAAGAGCCTTGTAACATTAGGTTTACGACGCCGTCATTATAACTTTTAAATTGTATTGCACCACCATCCATTTCAACAGCAGGCTTTACATAATTTTCTAATAATTCTTTCACACGCTTTACAACATCATCGTCATCGGCAGAAACAACATTGGTTGCTTCTTGTTTCATCTTCGCTACCTCGTCTTCATTCACTACCACGCCACCAGCTTCAAGGTATTCTTTCAAAAAAGTTTTGATTGTTGGAATCACGTCCTGCCAATCTTCTGTATCTGTTGTTTTAGTTAGGGTAACAAAGTTACTCGCTATAAAAACGCTTTTGATAAAAGGGAAGCTAAACAATTCTTTTGCTAAAGGAGACGCCGTAGCAAGTGCTTCTTCTGCTACGTCCAAGCTTTTACCTGGATATAATAATTTGTTCGCCACAAACTTCATCGTTTCTGGATTCGGTGTCATTTCTGTGTAAATGCTCACGATTGTATTGCCTGTTGTAATCATAATCTGCTTTTTTATTGGATCCTACACAAAATTAATCAAAATGAACGGCTTGCTGACCCAAGAGGGCGTATTCTCTCTTTATTTTTCCGATATCGAAAAATAAAGTTTCAAGTGCAGAAAGGATAAGGGTTCTTATTAAACCCGAATTAGCTTGGAATAATGCTCAGCTTGGCATAGTTCAACATGATCTTTTTTTCTCCATTGTTGTCAAAAAGGATATTGGCAATGGGATTGTGGGCAGATCCTTCAATGGTTTTGATGATGCCAAATCCAAATTTCTGGTGCTCCACCTTCATGCCTTCTTCTAATGCGCTAGGATCAGCGGCCACGAAATTGAGAGAGGGAATATGGTTCTTATTTACTGTATTTGGAGGCGTTACGGGTAAGTAACTAGGTTTGCTACCTGTGGTACTGCCACTCGAAGTGGTTTTAGATCCACTTGCTGTTTTTGGTTTGGACTCATTCCAATAACCAGATTTATTACCACCATGCATTCTGTCGTATGCACTACCCCAACCGCTGGTTTGGTTTCTTGCGCCACCACCAGCGCTTGACTTATCTAGTTTATCCTCAGGCATTTCTTCTATAAACCTGCTAGGGTCGTTTTGTACTAGTTGTCCAAAGCGATACCTCGAATTAGCATAACTCAACCACAAATGTTTTTTTGCACGAGTTACGGCAACATAAAACAAACGTCTTTCTTCTTCCAACTCTTCTCTCGTATTCACGCTCATTCCGCTTGGGAATAATGTTTCTTCTAGTCCCACCACAAATACACAATCAAACTCTAACCCTTTGGCAGCGTGAACGGTCATTAATTTAACCGTATCCTCGTTGCCAGAGTCGTTGTCTGCATCTGTAATTAAAGTGATTTGTTGTAAGTAAGATCCTAAACTTTTATCACCCAATTCTCCATCCTCGTTGCTAGGACTTTCCGTCCACTCTTTAATTGAGTTCAATAATTCTTGCACGTTTTCGTAACGCGCTAAACCTTCAGTTGACTTATCGTTAAAAAGTTCTTTGATGATATTCGTACTCTTACCTACTTGTACCGATACATCGTAGGCGTTGTTTTTGGTCAAGAGATTTTGAAAATATTTAATCATCGTTACAAACTCTTCAATCGCGTTGAGTGTGCCTGCTTTAAAACCAAATCCCTTTGCTTTTTCTAGTACTTCAAAAAAAGTAATATTTTGTTCACTTGCAATGACTAAACATTTTTCTACTGTTGTTTTACCAATTCCTCTAACCGGGTAGTTGATAATTCTTTTTAATCCTTCCTCGTCTTTGGTATTGGCAATAACGCGTAAATAGGCGATAAAGTCTTTTACTTCTTTTCTTTGATAGAAGCTAAGCCCACCATAGATCTTATAAGCAATCCCTGTTCTTCTTAAGCTTTCCTCAAAGGACCTTGACTGTGCATTGGTTCTGTATAAAATGGCAAAGTCTTTATTATAAAAATGGTTTCTTAATTTATTTTCTTGAATACTATCTGCAACAAACTTTCCTTCATCGTTATCGGTCATTGTGCGCACTAGTCTAATTTTTTCGCCTTCATCGTTATCGGTCCAAAGCACTTTTGGAATTTGACCTTGATTGTTTTTAATAACAAAGTTAGCTACCTCAATAATCGATTTACTACTTCGATAGTTTTGTTCTAGCTTGACCAACTTAACGTCATCGTAATCTTTTTGAAATTGTAAAATGTTTTCGATGGTTGCGCCACGGAAGCTATAAATACTTTGTGCATCATCACCTACGACACAAAGATTTTCGTGCACAGCAGCAAGTAGTTTTGCAATTTGGTACTGAACTGGATTGGTATCTTGATACTCGTCAATTAAAATATATTTAAACTTATGTTGATACTTGTGTAATACTTCTGGAAAGTCACGTAACAGTTCGTGCATTTTAAAAAGTAAGTCATCAAAATCCATTGCCCCACTTTTAAAACAGCGTGCCACATAGCTAGCATAGATTTCTGCAATCTGAGGTCGGTTTGCTCTTGCGTCTTCCTGCTTCAAAAAATTATCCATCGCATATTCGCCTGGTCCAACCAGTGCGTTTTTGGCAGATGAAATACGGTTGTGAACCACATTGGGCTTATACAATTTATCATCAAGGCCCATATCGTTGATGACCTGTTTTAAAACAGATCTCGAGTCGTCGGTATCATAAATGGTAAAACTTTGAGGATAGCCCAATTTGGAGGCTTCTGCCCTTAAAATACGTGCAAAAACACTATGGAATGTGCCAATATATAAATTCCTAGCCTCTGTATTGCCTAGTGCTTTTTCCACCCTTTCTTTCATTTCGGCAGCGGCCTTATTGGTAAAAGTAAGTGCCAATATATTAAAAGAATCTACGCCGCTATGCATCAAGTGCGCAATGCGAGAAGTTAATACTTTCGTTTTTCCGCTTCCAGCACCAGCTATAATCATCAGGGGTCCGTTAAGATGAAGTACGGCTTCTTTTTGCTGTTCGTTTAATCCATTTAAATACGCTTGTTGCATCTTGCGAAGATACGTTTAGTTAGGAGCATTTTAATAGAGGTGGAAAACTAAAAAAGGGGACAAAGGATCATTGAATAGCTGAAAAAAAGAAGGGCACCCGTTTAAGGAGTGCCCTGATAAAATCATAAGA
>CAZAOF010000150.1:0-3427 GCA_964486665.1 uncultured Sediminibacterium sp. | reverse complement strand
ATCTTTTGCTTAATTTGAACATTCAACTACCAACAAAGGACCATTATGAAAAAATTTATATTAAAAGGATGTTTATTCATGGCTATGATGCCATTTTTTGCTGTTGCTCAATTAGATCCAGCTACCATTCAAAAAATCAGAACCGAAGGATTAGAAAAATCACAGGTGATGGATATTGCTTTTAATTTAACCGATAAAAGTGGGAACAGGTTGGCGAATTCCGAAGGATATACAAGAGCTGCTAATTATGCAAAGGATGTATTAACAAAAAATGGCGCAGTAAATGCAGTGATAGCACCTTGGGGAGAATTTGGAAAAGGTTGGGACTTAGAGAAAATGTATTTTGCCCTAACGGCACCTTATTATAAGCCTCTATTGGCTTGGCCAAAAGCTTGGACAGCCGGTACCAATGGATTGAAAAATGCAACAATGCTTGTTGTGGATGCAAAAGATTCTATTGCACTAATGGCTTATAAAGGACAACTAAAAGGCAAGATTATAATTTTAGACGCAGACAATACTTATAAACAAAGTTTTAAAGCGGATGCAGCAAGACATACTGATGAAGCCTTGGCTGCAATGGAAGCGGCTCAATTGGTAGTTACTAAAGCACCAGATACGGCTCAACAAAGACGCATGCGTGAGATGCAGGCACAAAGAATGGCGCCACAAAGAGTAATGAACTTACTTAAGTCGATGGCGATAGAAGAGGGAGCAGTGGCGATGTTAACTACTAGTACAAGAAACCACGATGGTACTATTTTTGCACAAGGTGGAGGAGGATATAAAGGAACAGATGCTCCTAATTTTTTAGACCTAGCTATGTCTGTAGAAGACTACAATACCATTTTAAGATTAGCTAAGTCGGGTACGACTGTGAAAGCAGATTTAGAAGTGAAGACAAAATTTCATACGAAAGATCTAAAAGGATATAATGTACTAGCAGAAATTCCAGGAACAGATCCTTTGTTAAAAGACGAAGTAGTGATGATAGGTGCGCATTTGGATTCATGGCAATCTGGAACTGGTGCAACAGATAATGCATCTGGTTCTGCAGTAATGATAGAAGCTATGCGTATTATTAAAGCGATTGGCATTGATCCTAAAAGAACCATTCGCATTGGTTTATGGAGTGCAGAGGAAGAGGGTCTATTAGGCTCAAGAGGTTATGTTAAAAATACATTTATGGATGCAAACAATCAGCCAAACGCAGCGCATCAAAAATTCTCTACTTACTTTAATATAGATAATGGAACTGGAAAAATCCGTGGTATTTATGCGCAAAGTAATCCTGCTGCTGCAGCCATATTTAAAAACTGGTTCGCTCCATTTAATGATCTAGGTGCTAAAACGGTTACTTTAAATAATACAGGAAGCACAGACCATATCGCATTTGATGCAGTGGGCTTACCAGGCTTTCAGTTTATACAAGACCCAATTGAATACAGCACAAGAACGCACCATAGCAATATGGATGTGTATGATCATTTAATGCAAGATGATTTAAAACAGATCGCAACGATTGTAGCTGCATTTGCTTTAAACGCTGCACAACAAACAAGTTTAATGCCAAGAAAATAATTGTTCAATTTCATGAAGCAGTGGATTTTTTGCGTCATCTTATTTTTACTTTCAAGTAAAGAAGGTCAATTATTTGCCCAAAAAGCAGAGATAGATCTTAGGATTGATACATCTTCTACAAAGCACTATGTCGGATTAGCAGTAAGGGATGATACTTTTACTGGACATGCATTTGTCATCATGTATAAGCAGGATCAGGATGACACCGTAAAAAAAGATTTTAAAGTATATGGTTATTATCCAAAAACAATTGCGACCATTCCTATTCCAATTGGGATTGTCAAAAATGATTTGAACTGTTTATCGCATATACCACCCAACGGAGAAATCTATTTTATTGTAGACTCAACAGACTATGCGGAAGCAAAAAAAGTAGTGAACGAATGGTCAGCTAATCCGCCCACTTTTACTTTAATCAAAAACTGTATTGATATGCTAGATGAAGTAGCCATGTCAATTGGCGTTGATTTGCCATCTAGGTACAAGTCAATTCCTTCTCTGGTTCCAGAACATTATATGAAGTATGTGTATAAGAAAGTGTACTCCAGCAAAGGGGTAAGGTATAAAAAAAACTATCGATTAAAAGTGGTTGATGGTATGGTTGAATTGAGTAAAAAGTAAAATTATTTTTAAAATATGTCTCTATTGTTCCCTCCTGATAATCTCTTGCCGTATGACGGTATTGCTATTTACCATGGAGTGGTATTTGACGAGGCGGAAGCAGTAAGTATTGCCAATAGCTTATTTGAAGAAATGCCTTGGAAACCAGATGAAGTGATGATGTTTGGTAAAAAAATTATTACCAAGCGTAAAGTTGCATGGTTTGCAGATGATGGCATTACCTACACTTATGCAGGGGTCAAGAAATCAGGCTTGATGTGGACAGCTGGATTGTGTGAGATGAAACAAAAAGTGGAAGCCATCACGGGTGCAAAGTATAACGCCTGTTTACTCAATTTATACCACGAAGGAGAAGAGGGTATGGGTTGGCATCAAGACAATGAAGCAGAGATTGTGCAAGGATCTTCTATTGCTTCCTTAAGTTTTGGTGCAGCTAGGAAATTTGCTTTTAAGCATGCAAAAACCAATGAGCGATTAGACATTGAATTAGCAAATGGGTCATTGCTTGATATGAAGGGAGAGATTCAGCAACATTGGTATCACGCTCTGCCTAAAACTAAAAAAGTGAAAAATAGACGTATCAATTTGACCTTTCGATTGATGCATGATCATTCATTTTGAATTATCTCGGCATAGTGTTAAAAAGTTGAATTGTATAATCCAATAATGCTTGATCTCCAAAGGCGCCATGACCCGGCACTACTATTTTTAACTTTGGATAAGCGTTTTTAATTTTCGAAACTGTATTAGACCAGGTTTTAACATTTGCATCTCCTAAATAACCTTTACTCGCTCCTAATTCTTTTATCAAACATCCTCCAAAAAGCACTTGCTCGCTTGGGAAATAGGCAACAACATTGTCCATTGTATGACCTTCTCCAAAATATTTTAATTGAACAATTTCATTGCCCACTTTTAAAATTAGGGAGTCGTTGAAATGATTTGTTGGAATTACAAATCCATATGCTTTAGCTAAGTCAATTGTTTTAGCATTGGCGTAAGAAGGTATCGCATGTTCATCAAATGCATTTAACCCTCCTAAGCAATCGTTATGGAAATGTGTTGGAACAATTGCAATAATTTTACTTTTCAGCGTCGCTTGGACCCATTGTATCAATTGATTCGAACTACTATCATTCGTGGGCGTATCAAAAATAATTGCTTCATGGTTGTTGTTTACAATTAATCCATTGCAGGGTACATTGCCAAAATCATTGGTTTGTAA
>CAZAOF010000149.1:0-3471 GCA_964486665.1 uncultured Sediminibacterium sp. | reverse complement strand
CTTGAACGACCATTTCGGGACTTTGTCTTAGTCCTGTATAAATCACTTCCATGCCTGCATCTCTTAGTGCTGTAGCAATAACCTTAGCACCACGATCATGTCCGTCTAAGCCAACTTTAGCTACCAATACTCTTATGGGTCTTTCTGTTTGCATCTACTACAATTTACATTAATTTTTTGACAACAAATCCAAACAGTATTGGATACGTTTTGCTGCGTCCTTGGTTTCAATATTGGCAACGATATCAAATACGCCTGGTCCAAACTTACCCCCTACTAACATGATCCTAAATGGCAACATTAAATCACCAGGTTTAAGGCCTTGTTCGGCAGCCAATCCTTTAAAATGTGCTTCCAATTCAGTGGCATCATTTGATACTAATTGGTTTGAATAAGCATTCAGTATACTTGTAAAAAAGGCAGACTTTGCTGCGTCCCATTTTGGAAGGATAGAAGCGGTATCGACTTCTGTTGGCGCAGTAAAGAAAAAGGCAGATTGAAGAATAAAGTCTGTTAATAGTTGACAGCGCTCTTTAACTAGGCCAATCACTTTTACTAAATAACTTGGATCGTGAATTTCAATTTTTGCAGCTTCAAAATAAGGTGCCACTAAGGTTGCTAAATAAGGACTATCAGCTTGCTTAATCCATTCCTGATTAAACCATTTTGCTTTTTCATAATCAAATTTTGCACCTGCTTTATGCACTCTATCTAAACTAAATTTTTCAATCAAAGTAGGCAAAGAAAATATTTCCTGATCTGTCCCGTCATTCCAGCCTAACATGGCCAATAGGTTGACAAATGCTTCTGGCAGAAAACCTTTTTCTTTAAATCCAATAGTGGTTTCTTTCGTGTTTGGATCCGTCCAATCCATTGCAAATACAGGAAAGCCTAATCGATCTCCATCACGCTTACTTAATTTGCCATTTCCGTCTGGTTTTAAAATCAAAGGAAGATGCGCCCATTTAGGCATCTGGTCTAACCCGAATAAATTTTTCCAAACTAAAATATGTACAGGCGCACTAGGCAACCATTCTTCTCCTCTAAATGCATGGGTGATTTTCATTAAAAAATCATCCACCACCACAGCTAAATGATAAGTAGGCATGCCATCCGCTTTCAACAATACTTTATCATCTACCATACTTGTATCAAACTTCACTTCGCCACGAATCAAGTCTTCAAAAATCAATTCTTCAGCATCTGGCATATTGATTCGAACAACATAAGGTGTGTTTTCTTTAAGTAAGCGATCTACTTCTGCAGCAGGCAAACTCAATGAGTTTTTCATGCCGATTCTAGTGGCACGATTGTATTGGAAATTTGGAATCTCTTTTCTTTTTGCATCCAATTCTTCTGCTGTATCAAAAGCATAATAGGCATTCCCTTGTTCAATCAATTGATCGGCATATTGTTTGTACATGGGTTTTCTCTCACTCTGTCTATAAGGGCCATAAGCTCCACCATGTATAGGACTTTCGTCAGGAGTTAATCCACACCATGCTAGTGTGTCTAAAATATATTGTTCGGCTCCAGGTACAAAACGAGATTGATCTGTATCCTCAATTCTTAAAATAAATTCTCCGTTATATTTTTTTGCAAATAAATAATTGAATAAAACTGTACGTACTCCACCC
This sequence comes from uncultured Sediminibacterium sp., assembly GCA_964486665.1. Taxonomy (GTDB): domain Bacteria; phylum Bacteroidota; class Bacteroidia; order Chitinophagales; family Chitinophagaceae; genus Sediminibacterium. The sequence continues at coordinate 1,834 of CAZAOF010000149.1, read as the reverse complement.
AAGTGTAAACCACCGGTGGGGGAGGGTGCAAACCTTACTCTTACCTTTTGATCAGCCGATATTTCCATGTGAACTTTATTTTTACAAAGATAAGTTGCAAACGGGCAAAAGAACCATTTATCTTTGGGTATGTATTTGATTAAAACTCCTTTTTGGCTGCCGCTTATTTATAGGTCTTGTACCTGGAAAATACCCACACAGGAAAAAGTGATTTATTTAAGTTTTGATGATGGGCCGCACCCAGAAGCAACGCCATTTGTATTGGAGCAATTGGCCAATTTTAATGCAAAAGCGAGTTTCTTTTGCATCGGTAAAAATGTTGAATCGAATACCGCTATTTATGACGCAATACTTGATGCAAATCATACTGTTGGAAATCATACCCAAAATCATATGAATGGCTGGGATAATACAAACTCAGATTATTTGACGGACATTCAAAAAGCAACGGCTTCTATTCGTTCTAACTTATTTAGACCGCCTTATGGCAGAATAAAATTTACACAAATAAAAGCATTAAGAGCTCATGCTAATTTGCCACAAAACATCATTATGTGGGATGTATTGAGTGGTGATTTTGATACCAATATTACTGGAGAAAAATGTGCTCAAAATGTGATACAAAATGCTGGTCCAGGATCGATTGTAGTTTTTCACGATAGTGCAAAAGCAATGGATCGATTGCGTATTGCTTTGCCCAAAGTGTTAGTACATTTTACCAATCTCGGGTATCAATTTAAAGTTTTGCCATCAGATGAATAGCAGACAAAAAAAGGCCAGGGTAGAAACCCCGGCCTGTATAATCCGTACCCTATAAAAAACAAAGTTTACATCCAATGAAGGGATGGGTTAGTAATTTTTATTCATAAACGCATAAATGAAGCCTTTTAGTATGTGATTCGTTAAAAAAGTGCTTTTTTTGTGCTCAAATCCAATTGATTATGCAATTTATTGATACCCATGCGCATGTTTACGCTCCGGAATTAACTACTAACATTGAGTTAGTAATAAAAAATGCTATATCAACTGGTATCAAAAAAATTCTAATGCCCGCTATTGATAGTGCTTCATTAGAGGCTATGCTACAAGTGGAAAAACAATTTCCTGATCATTGTATTGCCATGATGGGATTACATCCTTGTTATGTAAAAGATAACTATCAAGAAGAATTAAAGTTGGTAGAAGAATGGATTACAAAAAGAAAATTTATAGCAATAGGAGAAATTGGACTTGATTTCTATTGGGATAAAACATTTGCTAAAGAACAGCATCTTGTTTTTGAAACACAAATGCAATGGGCACTTGACTTGCAATTGCCTATTGCTATTCATACAAGAAATGCTATGGGAGAAACGATTGATGCAGTGAAGCCATTTGCAAAAAAAGGTTTACGTGGGGTGTTTCATTGTTTTAGTGGAAGCAAGGAGTCTGCGGAACAAATTATTGAGATGGGGTTTCATTTAGGACTAGGCGGTGTCTTAACTTATAAGAATGCGGGTGTTGCAGAAGCCATCAAAGAAATTCCAATGGAGTTTTTGATGCTAGAAACAGATGCGCCTTATTTAGCCCCTGTACCTTATCGTGGCAAAACGAATGAGCCAGCCTATATGTTAGAAGTAGCAAAGAAATTGGCAGAGATAAAGTCTATGCCTTTGCATGAAATTGCAGTTATCACCACTAGCAATGCGGAAAAGTTATTTGGAATTTAATTAGGATTGCCGGCTTCGCCGTCATCCAAGAAATTCAACCTTCCCATAATTTATTAGAAAAAATAAATTTGGATTGCCGGCTTCGCCGTCATCCAAGAAATTCTCTTTTACCAAAGCCTTTCAAA
>CAZAOF010000148.1:0-3502 GCA_964486665.1 uncultured Sediminibacterium sp. | reverse complement strand
CTTTAAAAAAGCTGCAACTTATTTTATTGATTCAAATAGTTGTACTACACCTTAATGCCCAACAGAAAAAGGATATCCATACCCTATTCAATCATGTTGAATTCATTACTGGCAAAACCGAGAAGCTAAACACCCCCTACAATACTGCAGGGGACAAATTATACATGATTGGTCATCAAGATGGCAGCTTTCCCGATATTGGTTGGCATGTAAAAGGAGAAATGGGCGGCATTTGGAAACACCCTATAAAATTATTAGATGGATTTGAAGCAATCATTTACGAAGCGAATGAAATAAGGAAATTAGATAAAGCAACTAGTTTTCATAATTATCCTTTCGGAAATAAACACGTATACGAAGGGTTTTCTGACAAGGTATCAGTTGAGCGTTACCAGGTGGTTCCAGATCAATTAGGAGCCATTTATGTAGCCTATTTGTTTAAAAACAAAACCAATAAAACAATTGAATTTCAATTTGAATTAAAAGCAATTTCAAATCTTATGCCGGTTTGGCTTGGAGAAAGAACAGGCATGGTTGACAGTAAGGACCTGACCTCATTTGATACACAAAATAATTACTGGGTAGTAAAAGACAAGGAAAATCCATGGTACGTTGTGTATGGAAGTACTGCTAAAGCAACTCAAGCTAAAGCACTTGCGAGTAAAACTAACAAACCTAATACATCAACTACATCAACAACTTACACCATAACGATTCAACCAAATGAGGAATACAGTCTTCCATTCCTTATTGCTGGATCATCCAAAAATAAGGAAGAGGCATTAACTCAATACCAGCACTTAAAAGAGAACAGCTTTAATTTAATCAATCAAAAGAAACATAGAGTGCTTGAGCTAGACAAAAGTGCTACCCTCACCCTAAACGATAAGGAAATCGAAACCACATTTAGATGGCTCAAATACAATTCAGATTGGTTAGCAATTGAGGTAGACGGAATAGGAAAAGGTGTGGTAGCAGGTTTACCAGACTACCCTTGGTGGTTTGGGGGTGATATGGCGTATACCTTAAGAGGACTCATTACTACTGGACGAAAAGATTTGGTTTACAGCACCATCGATTTAATACATGCTGTTTCTGAAAAGAACAATGGCAATGGCAGAATTATTCACGAAGTGTCTACCAATGGTTCTGTTTATAATTTAGGGCTCATTAGTGAGACACCCCAATTTGCTTCTTTGATATGGGATGTTTTTTGTTGGACTGGAGACCTTGCATTTTTGAAAAAATATTTCCCAACCATTGAAAAGGGACTTGAATGGCTTTTAAAGGAAAACGACCTAGATGGCAACCTCATTGCAGACGGACATGGGATGATGGAAATTCAAGGACTTGATTCAGAAATGATTGACGTAGCAGCATATGCTCAAAGGGCTTTTGCTGAAGGCGCAAAAATGGCTCGTCTTTTAGGTAAAAAAGAGCTGGCTGACGCCTATGAAAAGAAAGCAATAGCACTAAAAGAAAAAATTAATACCCTATTTTGGGATGAATCATTTGACTCCTATGCCGATTTTATTGGCACAAAAGAACAAGCTTTAAAGCTAACCGATGAAGCAATACAGAGAGCAGAAAAGTTAAACAACAAATGGGCTGTTGAAGAATTAAAAGTTACAAAGGAAAAAATTAAAAGTGAACAATCAAATGAGAAAAAGAGTTTTGTACTATATCATAATTGGGTAGTCAATACGCCGATGGAAACAGGTATTGCAGATAAAGGAAAAGCACTTAGGGCCTTAAACACTGCACAAAAATTCACCAATCCCTATGGCATGTTTGTTACGGGCATTGACAAAAATGAAAAAGCAGATCAAGTTGAGGATTCTTATGCAGCCACTACTAACAAGGATGAATTTACCTACACCGGAACAGTAATGACTTTGCCAACTGGTGTTCAAATAGTTGCTGAAAATAATTATGGACGACCTGATGAAGCCTATAAATTATTAAAAAAAGTTACCAAGACCTTTAGCTATGCCCTACCTGGGTCTATGTATGAAGTGTCCCCTGATTATGGCATGATGACCCAAGCATGGAATATTTTTGCTTACGGAGAACCTATTATTGAGCAATTTTTTGGCATCAATCCAAGCGCTTATAAAAAAGAAATCAACCTGAACCCTATGCTTCCAATAGCATTAACAGAAGGAAAGATTCAAAATCTTGTAATTGGGAATAATAAAATATCAGTAGGTTTTTCTACTTCAAGTTTCAATACTTCATTTTCTATACAACAAGAAATGACGGACTGGGTTATGTATTTTAGTCAACCAAAAGGAAAATATAAAAAATGGATAGTGAACAATAAAGTAATTGAGCCTAAATCAATTGGTGGATTAGAACAAATTGAATTGAAAGGAAAAATAAACGAAATAAAATTAAGTCAATAATTAACGGACTAAAATTGCAGTATCATGCTGTAGCGCTTGCTCATCAGGACTTTTGACTGCTAATAAATGAGTTAAATTTTCTAAGGTAATCGTCGCGATCTGGTCCATAGCTTCTTGTGTAAAGAAAGCTTGATGGGCTGATATGAAAACATTAGGGAAACTCATCAATCTTTGAATGGCGTCATCTAAAATTATTTCAGATGAAAGATCTCTGAAAAATAATTTTTCTTCCTGTTCGTACACGTCAATTCCTAAATAGCCGATATGTCCAGTTTTTAGCGCATCAATTGCTGCCTTGGTGTCAATCAATCCACCCCTACTCGTATTGATCAGCATCACTCCCTTTTTGGTCTGTGCTAAAAAATCCTTGTTTACAATATGTTTTGTCTGCTCATTCAACGGGCAGTGTAATGAAATAATAGCTGCATCTTGAATGACAGACAGCAGTGGTAAGTATTTTACACCTGCTTGCTCCAAAATTGGATCCACCATTAAATCAAAAGCATACACTTCACAACCAAAACCGAGCATAATACGCGCAAATGCAGCACCAATCTTTCCTGTACCAATGATGCCTACTTTTTTGTCTTTTAAATTAAAGCCCAATAATCCAGCTAAAGAGAAATTTTGTTCCCTTACTCTATTATATGCTTTATGCGTTTTTCTATTTAAAGTAAGGATCATTGCAACTGCATGTTCCGCCACAGAAGCAGGCGAATAAGCTGGAACCCTGCAAACACTTATTTTATTTGCTTTAGCTGCTTCTAGGTCTACATTGTTAAAACCTGCACATCTTAGTGCTACCACTTTTACTCCTTTTAAGGACAATGCCTTTAACACCTTAGCATCTACTTTGTCATTCACAAAAACACAAATTGCATCCACCCCTTGAATAAGTTCCACTGTCTCCAAACTCAGTGCAGCTTCAAAGAAGACCAACTCGTATTGAAACCTTTGGTTATGCGCTGTAAAGAACTGCTTGTCATAGGATTGAGTAGAGAAGAAGGCTATTTTCATAGCACTAATTTACGATGAAAAAGGCATCCATTTTAAATGTCGTACCTTGCAGGCCATTATGAGTACGAATTTTAAAGATT
>CAZAOF010000147.1:0-3518 GCA_964486665.1 uncultured Sediminibacterium sp. | reverse complement strand
CATCTGCTCTTTTTAATAAAGCACGCCATTTGATGTGGGTATTACACATCACACAAGGGTTAGGGGTTCTCCCTGCTAAATATTCTTCTACAAAGTTCTCAATGACAAAGTCACCAAACTCCTCTCTAATATCTAATATATAATGTGGGAATCCATTGTTTACGGCCGCCATTCTAGCGTCGTTAAATGAATCGATATTACAACAGCCGGTTTCTTTACCATTGGCATTGCTAGTGGAGTAGTCCCATGTTTTCATGGTAATTCCGACTACTTCATATCCTTCGTTGTGTAAGAGTAATGCAGCGACTGTGCTGTCTATTCCGCCGCTCATTGCGACAAGTACCTTTCCTTTTTTGCTCATATTTCGGTGGCCAGTTAAAAGTTGGCTTGGCACAAAAGTAATAAAAAATTACTACCTTCATTGTCTTAGAAAGTTAAAATATACGAATATGATAAAGTTACAAGTCATCGGAAATTTAGGCAAGGACGCAGTGGTGAATAACGTCAACGGCAAGTCTGTGATCAATTTCAACGTAGCGCATACAGAAAAATATAAGGATGCGCAAGGAGTACAAAAAGACAGAACCACTTGGGTAGACTGTTCTTATTGGACAGATCGTACTGCAGTGGCTCCGTATTTAAAGAAGGGAACTCAAGTATACGTTGAGGGAACACCAGATGTAAGGTCTTACACAACAGCCGATGGTCGTCAAGGTGCCTCATTAACTTTAAGAATCGTATCTGTTCAATTATTAGGCGCCAAGCCTTCTGGAGGATCAGGTGGTGATCAGCCAAGCTATGGTGGAGATGCTAGCCCAGCTCAGAGTTACAACCCAGCACCTAGTGCAGCAGGTGACAGCTCAGAGGCAATGGACGATTTACCATTCTAATATAATTTAAGTGATAGCTTAAAGGGTGTACTGATTAGTACACCCTTTTTTATTTGTAAATTTGTGCCATGCAATCAAATAATAATAATTATACCTACCAAGAACTCACTGCATTTGCGGAAGCTGTTTTTTTAAAGATGGGCTGTTCAGTATCAGATGCTATATTGGCTACCAAAGTATTGTTATCCGCAGATCTAAGGGGGATTGATAGTCATGGTATCGCTAGGTTAGTTGGCTATGTTAGGTTATGGGAAGTTGGCAGGATCAATGCGACACCAAATATTCAGATTGTGCACGAGACTCCTTCCACTGCGGTGATCGATGGAGATAGAGGGTTGGGATTGATTGTAGCTCCTAAAGCAATGGAAATTGCCATGGAGAAAGCCAAGCAAGTTGGGACGGGCTGGGTGAGTGTAAAAAATAGCAATCATTTTGGCATCGCTGGTTATCACGCTATGATGGCATTGGAACAGGAGATGATAGGTATGGCTATGACCAATGCTAGTGCACTAGTAGCACCTACTTATTCATCAGAAAAATTATTAGGGACTAACCCTATAGCAGTTGCTATTCCTGCTGGTCAAGAAGCTCCTTTTGTGGCTGATTTCGCAACCACTACTGCAGCGAATGGAAAACTTGAAATTGCACAAAGAAATAATACAGATATTCCTCTAGGTTGGGCACAAGATGCTTCAGGGAATGCTACACAGGATGCAAGTATCTTAAAAAAAGGTGGCGCATTATTGCCATTAGGATCAGAGAAAGAACAGGGTAGTCATAAAGGATATGCTCTTGGGTCAATTGTTGATATCTTCTCTGCTGTATTAAGTGGTGCTAGCTTTGGTCCTTGGGCACCTCCTTTTCCAGCTTATGTACCCATGCCAGAAAATATGCCTGGTGAAGGGCTTGGTCATTTTATGGGTGCTATGCGTATTGATGCATTTAGACCCGCCGCTGACTTTACATCCAATATGGATCTTTGGTTAAATCGTTTCAGAAATGCAACACCTGCAGAAGGGCATGAACGAGTGTATGTGGCAGGGGATATAGAACGTAAGATGGAAAAAGAACGTATGCAAGATGGTATTCCATTAGTAACTGCTGTTCAATCCGATTTAGCAGCCTTGGCAGATAAAATGTCCTTGTCATTTGAAGTCAAGAGCTAACGGCTGTTTGCAGTTTTTCTATTTACCTTTGTTGTAATAGTTTATTATCAATCCTTTTAAATAGAGATGGTATGAAAGTAATGAAGTTCGGTGGAACCAGTGTTGGTAAGCCAGAGAGAATGCGTCAGATTGCACAATTAATTACAGCAGATAAAGAACCTGTGATAGTAGTATTAAGTGCATTAAGTGGAACAACCAACGCATTGGTAGAAATTAGTAATCGTTTGGCTGCAATGGATAAGGAAGGAGCTAAAGAAAAAATCGAACAACTAGAAAAGCATTATCAAAATTTTATTGTGGACTTGTTACAAGAGCCTGCATTATATGCAAGAGCGGTAGAAATGATCAATGAACATTTTGAATTTTTACGTATCACACAGAAAATTTCTTTGAGTGATGCGTTGCAAAAAGATATTTTGGCGCAAGGTGAGTTAATGAGTACTAAATTATTTTCCTTGTTTTTAGAACAGGCTAAAATTGAACACGCTTTGTTACCTGCATTGGATTTTATGCGCTTAGATCAAAATGAAGAACCAGATTTGCCAATTATCCAAGAAAAATTAAAAGGAGTATTGGCACAACATCCGACTAAAAATATTTTTGTAACCCAAGGATATATTTGTCGTAATGCAAAAGGGGAAGTAGATAATTTAAAAAGAGGAGGGAGTGATTATACAGCGTCTTTAGTTGCAGCAGCAATGCATGCATCGGTTTGTGAAATTTGGACAGATATAGATGGGATGCATAACAATGATCCAAGAGTGGTAGATAAAACTGTAGCTATAGAACAATTAAGTTTTGACGAGGCTGCAGAGTTAGCCTATTTTGGGGCTAAAATTTTACATCCAACATGTATTTGGCCAGCACAACAAGAAAATATTCCTGTGAAGTTGTTAAACACCATGGAGCCCACTGCAGCTGGAACAGTAATTAAGAAAGAAGCTGGTACGGTAGGAGTAAAAGCAGTAGCTGCGAAAGATGATATCATAGCAGTGAAAATTAAAAGTACCAGAATGTTATTGGCATATGGTTTTTTAAGAAAAATATTTGAGGTTTTTGAAAAATATAAAACACCAATTGACATGATCACTACTTCAGAGGTGGCAGTATCTGTTACAATTGATAGTGATATACATCTTGAAGAAATTATTACAGAGCTAAGCAATATTGCATCTGTAGAAATTGAAAGAGGACAAACAATTGTTTCTATTGTTGGGAACGAAATAGCAAAAACTGACGCAGTTTTACAGAAGCTTTTTTCCGCCATTAATGAAGTCCCTGTGACAATGGTGAGTTATGGGGGGAGTCCGCATAATATCAGTTTGCTAGTACCTAGTACCTATAAAACCAAGACATTACAATTAATCAACAAAGGGCTATTCAATTTATAAACAGCCCTTTGTTGGATTAAAATTTAGCGCCGATAGAAATAAAGAATGTTCTACCGTCAGCTGGTAATGCA
>CAZAOF010000146.1:0-3550 GCA_964486665.1 uncultured Sediminibacterium sp. | reverse complement strand
TTTAATTTTATGGTCAATTTGGTATCCATTTTATTTATTTGTACGTACTAATTTATACATTTAATACGTATTAAACTAATATTGTTAAAAATACCTATTAATCAATTAGTTATATAAGTATTTTTACTTGGATTTTGTATTAAACCATATTAGTCACCTTCTCATGAACCGCATCAATAAACTAGATGGCCTCCGTGGACTTTTTGCACTTTTTGTGGTGTTATTCCATTTTAACAAACACAATGCACCACAGTTTATTGTAGACAATTTCTTTGTTCGGGAGTCTTATATTTTTGTAGATTTTTTCTTTATCCTGAGCGGCTACGTAATAACGTTAACATATAATGATCGACTAAATACCAGTAAAGATCTTTTAACCTTCATTAAAAAAAGATTCATTCGTTTATACCCCTTATTATTATTTTCCACACTCATGTATTGGGGTTTTGTACATCCACATTTTAGCAATAAAAACATTTGGCTTGCTTTGGATACTTTATTGCTAACCAATGCAACACCCATACTAAGTTCGGGCATTGGCATGAACTACCCTTCTTGGTCTATTTCAAGCGAGATGATTTCCTACCTATTTTTTGGCTTAAGCTCAACTATTGCATTACAAAAAAGGAAACCATTTTTACTGGCTTTCTTAACTATCGGATCTTTCATCCTCCTAGCATCGCAACAAAATTATTTTCAAACTGGTACATTTGGCTTTTTGAGAGGTTTGGCTTGTTTTAACCTTGGTTATTTTATTTATATAATGGCATCAAAAAAGATACTTCTACCGAATCAAACAGAATGGATTGTTTTAATTGCTATCATTATACTCATGCATTATCATTATACAGCATCCATTACAAATCCATTGGGAATTATTTTACTGCAATTCCTTATTCCATTCGCTTTTGCTACTAGTATCTTAGTATTGATTAAAACCAATGGTTTTTTAAGTCATCTGCTTGAAACAAAACCTTTCCTGTTTTTGGGAAAGATCTCTTACTCAGTTTATTTAAATCATGCTTTTGTGATTGGCTTTTTCATCCCTAAACTTTTCAGATGGATTCATTTCACCAATGGAGAATCTAAAAAAACAATGAGTATTGGCATTTTACTAGTCATCTTAATCATTTACTCCTGGCTTACCTATTATTTGATTGAAAACAGATTAGGCAAGAAATTAGCTGCATTTATAAAAAATTAATGCTCCTCCCTTTTTAGGGGTACTACTAACACAGGAACAGTAGCATGTCTTACTATGTATTCAGCAGTGCTTCCCATAATCGTATGTGACAAACCGGTTCTGCCATGTGTGCCCACAACAATATAATCAACATGCTGCGTCCTAGCCAAATTCATGATATCAAATTTTGGATTGCCAATGGCCACATGGGTGTCAAAAGTAACCCCTGAATTTTTGGATATGACTTCATTAAAAATTTTATGTGCATGATTTTCTTGCTCCTTATATACTTCGTCTAATTGAGGAGGAATCATAGCCAATTGAGTTTGTAGATAATCTACATAAACCGGAATGATCGCACATAAAATAACATAGCCATTCATTTTTATAGCTAATTCAATTCCTTGCTGAATAATTTCTTTAGAAGGTTCACTTAGATCAACAGCAATCAATACTTTATTTTTCATAGTAGTATAATTTCTACTAATTTAAAATAAGTATAATTCGAAAACTATGACGGTAATCAGTTATCCTAATTCTTGGATACAATCCTGTAAAGCATCCTCCCATTTAGGAATAGGCGAAGTCAATAAGGCTTCTATTTTTTGCGTTGATAGAACGGAATATTTAGGTCGTTTTGCAGGAGTCGGGAATGCTGCCGAATCAATTGGATTCAAAGCGCAAGATAAGCCTGCAATGGCCTTTATTTTTGCTGCAAAATCAAACCAGGTGGTTTCACCCTGATTGGCGAAATGTAAGATGCCCTTAATAGACTGCCCTGCATCTAATAATTGCACCATTTGCATGGTCGCTTTTGCTAAATCCCTAGCATAAGTTGGACGCCCTTTTTGATCTGCTACAATATTTAAACTTTCTTTTTCCTTCATTAAACGCAACATCGTTTTTACAAAGTTGTTCCCGTGCGAACTAAATACCCAAGAAGTGCGAATGACGATACTTTGCTCGTTAGCTTCCATGGCCATTGCTTCCCCTGCTGCTTTAGTAGACCCATAATAATTCACAGGATCAACTTTTGTTGTAGGCAGATATGGCTCATTTGCCTCCCCGTCAAAAACATAATCTGTAGAATAAGTAATAAATGGGATAGCTAACTTTTTACTAATATGCGCCAACGCTTGAACAGCAGTTGCATTGACAGTAAAAGCTAATTCTTTTTCGGTTTCAGATTTATCTACAGCAGTATAAGCGGCGGTATTGATAATACAATCTGGAGCAATAGCTAGAATGACTTTTTCAAATGAATCAGGAAGGGATAAATCCAATTGACTACGATCCACCAATATAAATTCAAATGCTGGATAAGTTGAAGCTAGTTGGCCTAACTCCCAACCCAATTGTCCATTTGCTCCTGTTACTAAAATCTTATGAATAGCCATTATGAATATTTAGGTACTATTATTTGGAAATAAATTCTTTAGGCAGCTTCGTCCACTCGCTTGGTGGCAATGCTTTAAAGTAATCGTAGGTTTTCTTTAAACCTTCTGCACGATCTACTTTAGGTTCCCATCCTAAAATAGTTCTTGCTTTAGTAATATCAGGTTGTCTTTGCTTTGGATCGTCCACCGGCAAATCTTTGTATACGATTTTTACGGTCGAACCTGTTAACTTCAATACTTCCTCTGCAAAATCCTTTAAACTAATTTCATTCGGATTACCAATATTTACTGGTTGTGTGTACTCACTTAATAACAATCTATAAATGCCTTCTACTAAATCATCCACATAGCAGAAGCTTCTAGTTTGTGAACCATCTCCAAATACCGTCATGTCCTCGCCTCTTAGTGCTTGACCAATAAATGCTGGTAATGCTCGTCCATCATTCAGGCGCATTCTTGGACCATAGGTGTTGAAGATGCGGATGATTCTTGTTTCTACTTGGTGGAATGTGTGGTAAGCCATCGTGATGGATTCCATATAACGTTTTGCTTCATCATACACCCCTCTTGGACCCACTGGATTTACATTGCCCCAGTATTCCTCGGTTTGTGGATGCACTAATGGATCTCCATATACTTCACTTGTACTTGCTACTAGTATTCTTGCTCCTTTTGCTTTGGCTAAGCCTAAACAATTATGTGTACCCAATGCACCCACTTTTAATGTCTGGATAGGAATCTTTAAGTAATCTATCGGACTTGCTGGTGATGCAAAATGTAAAATATAATCCAAGCTTCCTTCTATGTCTATATATTTTGTGATATCATGATGGATGAATTCAAAATTTGGATTCGATCTTAAGTGCTCAATATTCATCAAGTCTCCTGTGATCAAATTATCCATCGCAATCACATAGTAGCCTTCCTTGATAAAACGATCACATAAATGCGATCCTAAAAATCCTGCGGC
>CAZAOF010000145.1:0-3611 GCA_964486665.1 uncultured Sediminibacterium sp. | reverse complement strand
ATCTCTGAAAAAGATTGGTTAAAAATACAGGATCAATTTTTATCTAAACACACCTATTTTACAAAAACTGCCAATACAACAAGAAATAAATTAAAATTTCAAGTATTAGCATCTATTAAATCTAAATTAAAAAATTAAGTTATGGCAGAAGCAGGACACAGCTCAAACAAATTACATTATCAATTAGACAGAATTTCATTTTTTACAGATGGGGTCTTTGCAATTGCAATCACTTTGTTAGTCATTGAATTTAAAGTGCCTGTAATTGAACATCCAACTGATCATGCTTTATGGGATCGTCTAGCACATATGGGACTCTTATTACTAGGTTTTTTAATAAGCTTTTGTATTGTTGGCTATTACTGGTCTGTGCACCACCGAATTTTTGGGTATGTAGAAAAATATACAAGTAAACTCATTTGGTTAAACTTGATGTTTCTTTTTTCAGTAGTACTCTTGCCCTTTACATCAGGTTTACTAGGCGAGTATGCTTCTGAAACAGCCTTACATCTTCCATATGGCATTTATGTAGCTAACATCTGTCTAACTGCTTCTATGAATGCTATTTTATGGTTTTACGTTAGTAATCCCAAAAATGAAATATTAACACATACTATTTCACGAGATCGAATCTTACTAGGATTTTATTTCACTTTAGTAGTACCAGTGTTGTTTGTGATTTCATTTGTGGTAAGTCTGTATATGCCTATATCTGGAAGGTTGATTCCAATTTTAATCCCTATTGTTTTAAAGTATGGCATGAATGGATTAAGTGCAAGTGCAACTGCGAAAGAAAAAAATGTATAAATTAATATAAATTATTTTGTTCCAAATTACCAAATGGGAACAGATTGAAGACTCCTATTTTTATATCAATCTTAATACTACTTTACTTTTGTTATAACTAAAACTATACGTTATGAAAAAAATGATTTATTGCTTCTTCTTAATGGCCGCATTTATGTTCAATGCTGCATCAGCTCAAGCTCAAAAATTAGATCAAGCAAATAAAAATATCAAAAATTATAATCATGTTTGGGATGTGGTGTTAAATGAAGGCCGAGTAAATATCCTTGATACGGCATATGCGGAAAATGCAGTCTTACATACTGTTCCTGAAACCAAAGGAAAGGCGAATTGTATTGCATATTATGCTAATTATATCACAGGCTTTACAAATAGACAATTCATCGTTAGAGAATCCTTTGCTCAAGGCAATAAATTAGTTAAGTACTGGCAGTTCAAAGGAAAGCATACAGGCAGCTTTTTTGGAATCCCAGCAACAAATAAAGATATAGACGTTATTGGATGCACAATAGCTACTATTGTAGATGGTAAAATTACAGAAGAGCAAGACTTTATGGACAACCTTGAATTCTTTAGACAATTAGGTTTGATGCCTCGCTAAGTTTATTTGGCTTCAATCACATTAAAAAGCCCCGGCAATTGCCGGGGCTTTTTTTGTATTTTTTCAACCTAAACTTTAGAATATTTATTTGCTTATGCGCTTGTATGTTTTGATGCTTGTAATTTTATTTACAGTATCAATGATTGTTTGAGTAAACTCATCTGAACCATTGAATGAAACCGGGATACTATATTTACCTGTCCAAGCTTTATTGCTAGAAAACACTAAATTTTCTGTTAAGTCATTATTGTTTAAAGTAAAAGTACCTTGGCCAATTTCTTTAACATAATTAGTACTTGTTGCATTTTCTAATGCTCTAGCAGCCCACATAAAATGACCACCATGGTAAACTTTATATTCATTGTATGTATTTACGACTGAATCTTGACCAGTTACATTGATACTTTTTGTTTGGTGCCATACGCCATCTAGTGCAGAGGTGCCTGATGCAGCAATAGAAGAATAAGTTTCTTTCAAGCTCCATTTTTTACCATTCACCATTAATTCGGGAATAGATTGTGTGTAGCCTTTTTCAGACTGAACGATGTCTAGTGAAGCAACTTGAGCAGTATCAAGTGTATTGGTATTAAAAATACTAGTTTCTACTATTTTACCATCAGCAAAAGTATAGGTACCAAGTCCAAATCCTACCGAAGCGTCTTTTGCTTGATTGATAAAGAAGTAAGCTTCAGGAGTGTACAATTTGAATTGAGTATTTCCCTCGGAAGCTAAAGCTACTGTTTCTGTTGTCCCATCAGATACCACAGATTGGTCCATACTGTAGACGCCTACAATTGATTCAGTCTTAGGTGCTTGAGAACAGCTAGCCAAAATGGCAGTCAAGGCAAAGCCTAAAAAGATGTTTTTTTTCATGTTTGTGTTTGATTTGTTAATTAAGCAATTAGATTCAAAATTGATCTTATCGGTTTAAAACTACAATACACTATGCTTTTATAAATGTTTACAATGCGTTTAAGATGTTCCAAAAAGGCCAAAAGGAACAAATTATAGGTTTAAACAGCAGAAATTACCTATCTGTGGAACTAAATTGCCCCTTCATCAAACATAAAAATCAAGTATGAAAAAGTTCATTTTATCTTGCTTTGTAGTAAGTTCTATTATGGCATGTTCTCCAAAAACAGAAACAACAAATGCTTCATCTTATCCATCAGACGCAGTAGGTTATAATCTTGACAGCTCTGCCAATATTGATTTAGTAAAAAAGATGACATTGGCATTTGACGCAATGGATTCTGTAAATTATAGATCTTATTATGCTGAAAATGCAAAATTTCATGATAATGGAATGGATATGACTTTGGAACAAAACTTGGGCAATTTTGCATTTTTCAAATCTAATGGTATAACAATTAAGACCGAAAAAATTGATCCAATTTGGGAAGCTGTAAACAAAGAAGCTGCAGCGGACGGTGTCACGAATTATGTTATTTCATTTCAACATTTGGTTATTAAGAAAGGAGACAAGGAAGTGAAAGTAATTATGAATGTGGTGAATGGTATCAAAGATGGTAAAATTGTAGAAGAGTGGGGATTATATAACGCTAAACCAATATTTGACTTGACAAATCAAAAATAAAAACAAACTTTAAAAATCAATAACATGAAAAAAACATTCTTAATTGCATCTGCAATGGTTTTATTATTTGCTTGTGGTATAAAGCCAACTGAGCCAACAACAACTGAAACTGTTGAAGCAGGAGTTGGAACTGTAGTAACTTCAGGTCCCGAAGTTGAAGCAATGAAAAATAGCTTCACTGCGTTTGCTAATGGCAACTGGGACGAATTAGCAACCTATTTTGCCGACTCTGCTGTATCATTTCATAACATATGGGCTGCAGACACAAGTGTAAAGGGTGTTCCAATTAAAGAAATAATTGAAACTTTCAAAAAACAAAGACCAAACTTCGAAGGCAATTTTCAATTAAATACACCAATAGTAGAAGTAGTTACAATGGCTGATGGAAGTAAGTTTGGCCATATTTGGATAGAAATGACTGGGAAATATAAAAACGGAAAAGAAATTAAACAAGTGGTATTTAATTCTTTTGGTATTAATAAAGATGGCAAGTTCACTTCAGAATGGCCAATTTATGATAATCAATAATTTACAATAAAGGATTCGATGTTAAGATTGGTATGAATACGTAAGAGCCCCGTGAAATTTCATGGGGCTCTTTTTTGT
>CAZAOF010000144.1:0-3633 GCA_964486665.1 uncultured Sediminibacterium sp. | reverse complement strand
TTATTCTTGCTAGACCAATGATAAGGTTGAATGATTTAGAAGTGAGGTTGGATAAAATTCAGAATGATAAATTGTATGAAATGAGATAAGAAATAGACAAATTACTTATCTCCAACTTTTATAAACGGCGACCCATAGCTTCTTTCTTTTTCAATTAGTTTCCCGTTGTATAAGTTTCTTATATCTTCATCTGCAATTTTTCCAATAAACTCCCATCTATTTGAAATATCAATATTTTCGAAATTTCTAGTAAAATATTGTTGAGTACCTGCTTTTACCCAGCTGTGAATTTCATAAACCTCTTTGACTATTCCATTATAAGTGGCATATGCGTACTTTATTGAATTATCATTTCTTGGAGGTTTGTCCCAACAGCCCCTTGTTGCTTCAAATAATGATAGTGGAGACATGCCCGATTTATAGGTATCATTTAATAAAAATGCTAATCCTTTGTGCTTTTTGTTTATTTGTATAGTTTTCTTTGTGATGATACTATCAATTTCTTCAATACTCATTCTGCCCATATCAGAACCCAAACCTCTTACAATATTTGTCAAATCACCTATGCCAATCAGGTCGATACAAGTTGATTCTATTAATTTCAAAGTTGTTTCGTCTTTGATTCCATGTCTTAAAATATCTATACCCAATGATTTTTTTTCTATTAGGTCTTTTATTTTTTTTGTTTTAGCTGATTCTCCACTTTCCTTCAAATGTTGTAAACAACGATCTAGCCTTCCTTTGCCTATGTAAAATGGAGTTCTTTTATATCCACTTACTTCACATAAAGCATATATATATCCATCAATCTCAGATAGTGTTTGTTTAAATTTTTTAAAATCTTGCATTTAAAATTTATTATTCTCTAAAATAACTATTATTTCACAAAACAATATCTCCAGTGTTTCCAAACCTTTCAGCAAATGAGTTATGGTGCAAATTGTGGTGCAAATGAAAAAAGCAGCTACAAAAAAGTGTTTGAAAACTTGCTTGTAACTGCTTGATTATCAAGGAGTGGGCCCACCAGGGCATGATCCTGGGACCCCCTGATTATGAGTCAGGTGCTCTAACCAACTGAGCTATAGGCCCGCATCTTTCGATGACAGGCTGCAAAAATAGTAAAATTGACCCTGTTTTCGAACATAATGCCCTAATATTTTAACCTTTTTTAAAGTGTTCTACCCTTTTTTTCGATTATTTTTGCCGAATGAAGAAAGTAATTTTATCTATCCTTACTATTTTGTTATTCAGTGGTTTAGCTCAAGCGCAAACAACTGCTACAGAAAAGAAAATGGCTGACTTATCTAGTCGTCCTGCAGATCATTTAATGATCCAGTTTGGTTCCGACAGTTGGGTAGGCGCTCCAGACAGTGTTAAAACTTCTGGCATTGGCAGACACTTCAATATCTATTTTATGTTGGATAAGCCATTCAGGACTAACAATAAATTTAGTCTTGCTTATGGTGTAGGCTTTGGAACAAACAACCAATATATTGATAAAGGAACACAAGTGGACTTGTCACAAGTGGCTAACAGCATTCGCGTTAGAACATTAGATTCATTGGCGAATCGTTACGATAAACAAAAAGTAGCAACCGTATATTTACAAGTGCCTGCAGAGATCAGGTATTACTCTAATCCAGCTAATCCGGGTAAGTCTTGGAAACTAGCTGTAGGTGTTAAAGCGGGTTTGTTATTTAAAGGGTACACCAAATCGAAAGATCTTCAAACCTATACAGGCACTACTATTTATGGCAAGAACTATGTGCAAAAAATTAGTAACAAAAGATTCTTTACAAGTAATGATATTAGCTTGACAGCAAGAGCTGGCTATGGCATCATGTCTTTAAACGTAGCTTATTCTGTAACACCAGTGATCCGTGACGGATATGGTCCTTCCTTCAATAGATTATCTGTTGGTTTAAGCATCAGCGGCTTATAACAACACCAAAATATTTTATAACCCTCCTTTAGATTAAGGGAGGGTTTTTTTATTCTAGATAGGTATTGAGTTATCTTTGTAAAAATTAAGTTTCATTTTGATAGAGAAAAAGCAAATAATAAAAGAAGAAGAGAAAGCGGTTTTAGTTGGGGTTATTCAAAAAGACAATACCGAAGAGCAGGTAGATGAATATTTAGCAGAGCTGGCTTTTTTAGCTGAAACTGCAGGCGCTATTACGATTAAAGTTTTCAAACAAAGACTACAGCATCCAGACAGTAAAACATTTGTGGGTAAGGGTAAGCTAGAGGAAATTAAACAATATGTCGCGGCCAAAGACATTGATGTGGTGATATTTGACGATGAATTAACTGGCTCACAAATACAGAATATCGAAAAGGAAGTAAAGTGTAGAGTGATTGACCGAAGCGATTTAATTTTAGATATTTTCGCACGACGTGCAAGAACAGCACAAGCAAAAGTACAAGTGGAGTTAGCGCAATACCAATATATCTTACCAAGATTAAAAGGGATGTGGTCGCATTTGGAGAGACAAGGTGCAGGTATTGGATCAAGAGGTCCGGGTGAAACCGAAATTGAAACTGATCGTCGTATTGTAAAAGATAAAATCACTTTACTACGTAAGCGTTTACAAGAAATAGATAAGCAAGCTTTTACTCAACGTAAGGACAGGGGTGAGTTTATACGTGTGGCACTAGTAGGTTACACGAATGTGGGTAAGAGTACCATCATGAATTTATTAAGTAAGAGTGAAGTGTTTGCAGAGAATAAATTGTTTGCCACACTAGATACTACGACAAGGAAAGTTGTGTTTGAAAATACGCCTTTTTTATTAAGTGACACAGTAGGATTCATTCGTAAACTACCGCATCATTTAGTGGAGAGTTTTAAAAGTACGTTAGATGAAGTGCGTGAAGCAGATGTATTATTGCATGTAGTAGATATCTCTCATGCAAAGTATGAAGACCAAATTGATGTAGTGAATAAAACTTTACAAGAATTAAAAGCATTTGACAAACCGGTTGTGACCATTTTTAATAAGATGGATTTATACCGTGAAAAATATTTTGATGAATGGGTTTCCGACGAAGTAAAACAAGACATCGAAAGAGACCTTAAAGAAAGATGGATTAACGTTACTAATAATAATTGTGTTTTTGTTTCAGCAATCGAAAAACAAAACATAGAAGAGTTAAGAACAGTTATCTTACATAAAGTAAGAGACATGTATCAAATTAAATATCCATACAAGACTGTATTTTTTTAACTATGTCTGACAGTACAATCAATTGGGTTTTAATCACGGATGCTCCATTGGGGTTGGATTGGCCAGAAAATCAATTACTAGACTTGGAGGTAGACGGTAAAAAAATCACCTTAGCTAGATTTAAGGAGGGCTTTTATGCATTTGCACAAAAATGCCCACATGCGAGTGGGAGGATGTCTGCCGGGTATATTAACCCCATAGGTCAAGTAGTTTGTCCTTTACATAGATATGCTTTTGACATGAAAAATGGCAGAAACACGAGTGGAGAGGGCTATTTCCTGAAAACCTACCCAGTAGAACAGCGTCCTGAAGGAATTTTTATTGGTTTTAAGCCGAATTCTTTCTTTTAATCTTTTGTTCTTTGGTAAATTTCATTATTTTTGCGTCCCGTAAAAGGGAACACTCC
>CAZAOF010000143.1:0-3639 GCA_964486665.1 uncultured Sediminibacterium sp. | reverse complement strand
TGAATTTAGTGGTAAAGTAATTGACTTAGTAACCCAAAAGAAAGGTGAAATGTTGATTATGGAATCTAAGGGTACGATGCAGCATTTGGAATTCGACATTCCTTCAAGAGGATTGATTGGATTGCGTTCTCAAATGTTAACGCAAACTGCAGGTGAAGCTGTAATGGCACACCGTTTCAATGAATACAAGCCTTGGAAAGGACATATCCCTGGAAGAAGCAATGGCGTATTGATTGCTAAGACGGGCGGTACTACAACAGCTTATTCAATTGATAAATTACAAGACAGAGGTCGTTTCTTTATTGAGCCAGGTGAGGAAGTATATGCTGGTCAAGTATTAGCTGAGCATATTAAGCCAGGTGACTTGAACATCAATGCGGTGGAGATGAAGAAATTAACCAACCACCGTGCGAGCGGTTCTGATGACAGTGTTCGTATCACACCAAAAATTCAATTCACTTTAGAAGAGTGTATGGAGTATATCCAATTTGACGAGTGTATCGAGGTGACGCCAAAGTCGGTTCGTATGCGTAAGTCTTTGTTGGACGAAAACGAAAGAAGCAAAGCAACTAAGTCTAATAATAATTAGTATACAATTAGTTGAATATAAAAAAAAGAGTCTCGAAAATATCGAGACTCTTTTTTTATGCGGTCTATTTTTTAGTTGCCTAATTGATTAAATGAGTGCAATAAAAATTTAAACAATTGATTACTCGAGATTAAGCATCTACTGGTTTGTTCAATGTTTTCCATAGCAAATCCTTCAACTCCATTAGATTTTTAGAAATTGCTGAGGAGATAAAAATGTGCGGGATGTTTTCTGGTAATTCTTTTTCAATTGCGTCTGTTAATTCCTGGTCTAGTAAATCTGATTTACTAATGGCAATGATAAAGTCTTTTTGTAGTAATTCAGGATTGAATTCGTTCAATTCATTTTTTAGAATTTCGAATTCTTTTTTGTGGTCATTCGAATCTGCAGGAATTAAGAAAAGCAAAACAGCATTTCTTTCAATATGCCTTAAGAATCTATGTCCTAAACCTTTTCCTTCAGCTGCGCCTTCGATAATCCCAGGTAGATCTGCAATACAGAAAGATCGGTTGTTTCTATATTCAACCATGCCTAACTGAGGAGTTAAGGTTGTGAACGCATAATTCGCAATCTTTGGTTTAGCTGCTGTAATTGCAGACAAGAGTGTAGATTTTCCTGCATTTGGAAAACCAACCAGTCCTACATCAGCTAATACTTTTAGTTCAATTTGCTTCCATCCTTCTACACCTTCTTCTCCAGGTTGAGCATATTCAGGAACCTGTTGTGTAGGTGTGGCAAAATTACAATTGCCTAATCCGCCTCGTCCACCTTTCATCCAAACAATCTCTTGTCCATCATGCAAGATCTCTGCTTCAATTTCACCTGTTATTTCATCTCTTGCAATCGTACCTAGGGGCACTTCGATAATGATATCTTCTCCGTCTTTACCAGTACACTTATTTTTTGAACCGTTCTCTCCATCCTTTGCTAACACATTTTTGTGGTAACGTAAATGCAGTAATGTCCATAGCTGAGAATTTCCTCTTAGGATCACATGGCCGCCTCTACCTCCATCACCGCCATCTGGGCCACCCTTGGCTGTTAATTTATTTCGTAGGAAATGCCTACAACCTGCTCCGCCATGTCCACTATGGGCAAAAATGCGGATGTAATCTATAAAATTATTTCTTTCTGACACTTGTACTTATTATAAGCTACAAAGTTAACCTTATTTATTTGCTTTAAGGCCGTCAATTAAAATTGCCACCATGTTTTGTTCTAGTTCTTCAGCACTGATTTTTTTAGTTGAACGGTGCCAGCTTTCGATGCCACTTACAGCATGCAAGAAGATAAGCACTACCGTTGGTGCGTCAATAGGTTTGATTTCTTTGTTTCTGATTCCTTCTTCAATGATCGCAGCCAGTCGCTTACGATACACCCTTCTTTGATTCTGGTAATTGGATAAGTAAGGGTCAGATAAGTGTTTCCATTCTCTATCACTTACATAAACCTCTTCATAATTATGAATCATCTCAACAATATGAAAACGTAAGATCTTCTCCATTTTCTTTAAAGAACTAATGGGCTCAGATTCTATTTCATCAATTTTTAACACAAAACGATTGGCTACATTGAATACCAATTCATGCAACAATTCGCTTTTGGATTTAATATGGTTGTACAAACTGGCTGCTTCCACACCTACTGCCTCTGCTAAATCACGCATACTTGCTGCTTTGTAACCTTTTTCTCTAAAAAGCGTGGCTGCTTTACGCACAATTACGTCTTTTCTGGATCCGTTTTTTTCGGTTTTTATTCTTGCCATGTCAATATTTTTGATCGTTTGTTAGTACAAAACTATCGAATAAATACCAACGTTTTGATTAATTTTTGATTAAAATATCGAATTTTGTTAGTTTTTTGATAATCAATCAGTTGTGATTATAGAAGAACTTCGATTTGGATTGCTTTGGGTAGGTTGTTTTAAAAATCGTAGTTTCGCAGCTGAAAATAAAAAAATACACATGTCTTTAGTAGTCGTTGGATCTATGGCTTTTGATGCCATTGAAACCCCTTTTGGGAAAAGTGATAAAATCATTGGAGGAGCAGCAACTTATATTGCATGGTGCGCTTCCAATTTTACAACAGTGAAACAAATTTCAGTTGTAGGTGGTGATTTTCCACAAGCAGAACTAGATGCTTTAACTGCTAGAGGTGTGACATTGGAAGGTGTTCAAATTAAAAAAGACGAAAAGACATTTTTCTGGAGCGGTAAATATCACTTAGATATGAATACCCGTGACACATTAGATACTCAATTAAATGTGTTGGAAAATTTCCAACCAGTGGTCCCAGAAAGTTACCAAGACTGTGAGATTTTAATGTTGGGAAATCTAGTCCCTGCTGTACAAAGTAGTGTCATTAAGCAAATGAAAAATCGTCCAAAATTAATCGTTATGGACACGATGAATTTTTGGATGGAAATTATGATGGATGATTTAAAGCACACGATTAGCTTAGTAGATGTTTTATTGGTAAATGATAGCGAAGCACGTCAACTGAGTGGTGAATATAGTTTAGTGAAAGCAGCAAAAAAGATCATGGAAATGGGTCCTAAATATCTAATCATCAAAAAGGGCGAGCATGGTGCATTGTTATTTCACGAAAACGAAGTGTTCTTTGCTCCAGCGTTGCCTTTAGAAGAGGTGTTTGACCCAACTGGCGCGGGTGATACTTTTGCAGGTGGCTTTGTGGCACATTTAGCTAAGACAAAAGATATTTCATTCGAGAACATGAAGTCTGCGATTATCTTGGGCAGTGCAATGGCAAGTTTCTGTGTAGAGAAATTTGGCACAGAACGCTTAACTGAGATTAATGTAGATGATATTAAAGAACGCGTACAATCGTTTGTTCAGTTAGTGAACTTTGATATTGAGTTAGTTTAATTTTGTGATGTATTTCAAACTGATTACTTTTGTCAAAATGAACAAGCAAATTAAACATACAAAACAAATTAAGAAACCACTGTAAAAGGAAGGTGCTGATTTTTTGTATGTGTTGAATATACTCAAAAGCCTTCCAAGAAATTGGGGGGTTTTTTATTTAGGGGC
>CAZAOF010000142.1:0-3640 GCA_964486665.1 uncultured Sediminibacterium sp. | reverse complement strand
AAATTAGCGTGCACTATTTGTATCCCGCTAAAAGCTTTAGGGACAGCCATCGCAGGGTCTTTTAAAGGATTGGCCCATTTTTCCTCATGCGTTGCATTGTTCCTCCACCCACACAATGTGCCTGCTGTATTAAATATTAAATTCCTACTTGTTGTACGATTGGTCACTGCTAACGTGGCTACTAACTCGCCTTCTGACTTTGCTTCAAAGGCCTTATCTGCTTCAAACATTTTTGTCAAATCTAAATCTGTTAAGATATCGGCATTCATCACCAACCATTTGTCTTCGCTTTCAAAATGCGCTTTCGCTCTTAACAATCCCCCACCCGTCTCCAACACTTCATCCGACTCATCAGAAATAAGAACATGAGAACCCCAACCATTATTCTTTTCGATGGTGTCTATAATTTGATCCGCAAAATGATGCACATTTACCACCACTTCATCTATGCCAAAATCTTGCAAATACTCAATATTGCGTTGCAGTAACGACTTGCCATTCACTAACGCCAAAGCTTTAGGATGATGGTCTGTAAAGGGTTTTAACCTTGTACCTAATCCTGCAGCTAAAATCATTGCCTTCATAAAAAAATTATTTAACCCAATTCGTTTGATTGGTATGCGCTAAAACTACTTTCACTTTATACTTATTTTTTAAGTGTCTTGCTGTTTGCTCTGCTGCAAACACACTTCGGTGTTGACCACCTGTACAACCGAAATTAATTTGCAATGATTCAAAATCTCTGGACAAATAATTCTCCACTGTGATATCAATTAAATCCCAAACACTATTTAAAAAAGTATTCATTTTGGTTTTTTGTTCTAAGAAATCTTGCACCGGCTTGTCTAATCCAGATAGTTTTTTATAGTCCTCAAATCTTCCAGGATTTAAAATACCACGCATGTCAAAAATAAAGCCACCGCCATTGTTAGAAGCATCTGCAGGCAGGCCTTTTTTATAACTAAAACTATTGATGGTAATTACCAATGGCGTTTGTTCAGTTGCTTGCAAAGGAGTGAATCGATTTAAAACATCATCACCTACCATCCAATTTAAAATGCCAGCAAAAACAGGTGTGTCTTTGTCTAAAGTATATACTTCTAAAAAGCTTCTTAAATTTCTTAAACCCAATGGGATACTGGTTAAAAAGTGTGCCTTACGTTCAAACAATCCTCTAAATCCATACGCCCCTAAAACCTGTAATAACCTCAATAAAACAAAACCAAAATATTGCTTTTTGAAAAGATCCGCGTTGATAGATGCTCCTAAAACCTGCTCTGCCTCTTGGATATAATCATTCAGTAAACGTTCTTTCCAATCATTAGATAATTCTGCTTTCGCTTGCCATAATAAGGAAGCCACATCGTATGGCAAACCGCCTTTCATACCACCCTGAAAATCGATAAAAAATACCTCATCTCCCTTTACGATAATATTTCTGCTCTGAAAATCACGGAACATGAAATAGTTAAAATGACTATCAGACAACTGATCGCTCAATAATTCAAACTCGTCAATCAAAGCTTGTTTATCGTAAGGATATTGTAAAGTGTCTAGAAAATAATATTTGTAATAAAGCAAATCTGTTAAAACAGCATGTTTCCCAAAAGTTTTAGAAGTGAGACATTTTGTATAATCAAGCCCTTCATCTCCTTTAACCTGTAATTGAACTAATGCTTTTAGACTTTTCTGGAATAATTTGTACACTCTTTCCGTCTTCCCCTCTTTTTCTAATACATCTAACAAGGAGGTAGCACCCATGTCCTCTTGAATATAAATTTGTTGATCATCACTCACCGCCAAGACCTTTGGAACTGGCAAACCTTTAGCATGAAAATGTTGCGCAAAATAAATAAAGGTTTCATTTTCTTTAATGTTCAAATTAAAAGTCGCAATATAAGAATCTCCCCCTTGTCTAATCCTAAAGTAAATTCTATCACCACCGCTTTGTGGGATTTTTTCAATAGCATCCCAATCTTTTCCAACTAGGGATACGTAAAGCTGTTTAATCTTTTCCTGCATTGCTTCCATGAAATTTTATAAGAGGGTTATTTAGCTCTAAAAGTAATTAATTATACTCTACCCTACACAAAAACTCAAAAAAGTATTAATTTGACCCAAATTCTCCCTCCCATGCATAAATTAATAAAAACATTGTTTACGACCTTACTCATGACGTTCATGACGTTCAGTTCGATGAACTCCTTTGCGCAAACTTTAAAAATCAATGGAGCCGTAGTGGATGCCAAAGGAAGTCCTTTAGAAGGAGTGACTGTCAAAGTTCAAGCCACTAATACTTTTACCAGTTCCAATAAAGCAGGCGAATTTTCCATCAATGCCAAACTGGATGATTGGATTGAATTTAGCATTGTGGGTTTTGAAGGAAAGAAAGTCAAAGCAACCAATAGTACCTTAAAAGTTGTATTAAATACAGCTACTACAGATCTTCAAGATGTGATCTTGGTGGGAAGTCGTGGGACTGGTCGTGCTAAATTAGAATCACCCGTTCCGGTGGATGTCATTAAAATTTCAGAAGTAGCTGTCAACACCGCAAGAATGGATTTAACCTCTTCTTTAAATTATGCAGCACCTTCTTTCAACTATAATAAACAATCTGGCGCAGATGGTGCAGATCATATTGATATTGGTACATTAAGAGGATTAGGACCAGATCAGACATTGGTATTGATCAACGGCAAGCGTAGACATAGTACAGCTTTAGTAGGTTTATTTGGGACAAGAGGTCGCGGAAATTCTGGTGTGGACTTAAATGGTTTTTCTCAGGCTTCTGTCGATAGAATTGAAATTTTAAGAGATGGTGCATCTGCTCAATATGGCTCTGATGCGATTGCAGGTGTGATGAACGTGGTATTAAGAAAAAACACCAACGAATGGAACATCACCACAGGTATAGCTGGATACTATGATAAAAAATTCAACACTTACCAACACAAGGACAAGAAAGATTATTTATACAGCAACCCTATTGACGGTATAACAAGTGCCATTCAAGCCAACCGCGGATTTGATTTAGGCAAGAAAGGTGGTTTTATCAACATATCTTTTGATGTATTAGATCAAGGAAAAACTTTCCGTCAAGCAGCAAGTTCAGATATTGCAGACAAAGATGGTTTACCAACAAATACCTGGAGACAAGGATTTGGTGATGGTTCTCTAACATCTTACGGGACAATGATGAACCTAGAATTGCCACTTGGTGACAATATCAAGTTTTATGCATTTGGTGGATTCAATCATAAAAAGTCAGACGCCTATGCTTATACAAGAAACTGGTCTGCAAGACCTTCTCGTTTCCCTGTAAATAATGATGGTAGCTTAAAATTTGTTCCTGGCATTATGTTCCAATCTGGTACAGGCGATACTAGTTACAACCCAAGAATTCAAGCTAGAATCCAAGACATCTCTATGGTGACTGGTTTTTCAAAAGAAAATAAAAGTGGGTGGAATTGGGATTTTAGTAACAGTTTTGGTTATAATGATTTTCGTTATTACGGCGCAGGTACATTCAATGCTTCTGATATTGGCAATATAACAAAGACCAACTTCGACGACGGTGGATTTAACTTTTTACAAAACACAACGAACTTCGATTTGTCAAAACAATTTGGCACTGTAAATA
>CAZAOF010000141.1:0-3661 GCA_964486665.1 uncultured Sediminibacterium sp. | reverse complement strand
CCAACTCGTGGTACTGACTGGGATGACTTTGGTACTTGGAGAAAAATCCATTTACATGCAGTAGATGGAGCTCACAATCAATTATTCGATACTTGGAATGGTTTAAAC
This sequence comes from uncultured Sediminibacterium sp., assembly GCA_964486665.1. GTDB lineage: Bacteria > Bacteroidota > Bacteroidia > Chitinophagales > Chitinophagaceae > Sediminibacterium. The sequence continues at coordinate 3,553 of CAZAOF010000141.1, read as the reverse complement.
GGTGGTCTTTTTAAAGCGACATTAGTTGCTGAAAAAGGTACTGCTGCTGACCAACCTGCTGCAAAGTTTTTAAGAGCATTCTTAGCTACTCAAGTAATGGACATCTTTGGTCAAGTGCCTTACCGTGCTGCTGCTGATGGTCCAGATGTGATCCCTGCAGTAAAAACAAGATCTGAAGCTTTTGATTGGATCATGACTGATTTAGATGCTGCTATCGCTGCATTACCATCAAATGCTGCTATTACTGATAGTCGTAAAGCAACTAAACAAGCTGCTCAATTCTTGAAAGCGCGTTTAATGTTGAACAAGGCTGTTTACAAAGCAGATCCTAAAGCACCTACAACTTTCACACATGCAGCTGCTGATATGAATACCGTAATTGCTATGGTAGATGCAATCACTGCTAGTGGTAAATTTTCTTTATCTGCTAATTACTGGGATAACTTTGTTTGGGATAACCACACAAAGTCAACTGAGATGATCTATTCTAGAGGTGGCGATGGCGCTACTCAATTAGGTGGAACAATCAACGTAAACTGGTACACTGGTATGGGAACTCACTACAACCAAACATTCTCTGGTTGGAATGGTTTCACTACTACTGCAGATTTCTACAACTCATTCCCTGAAGTAGATAAAAGAAGACAAGCTGATATCGCTGGTTACACAGAGTTAACTGGCTTCAATGCTGGTTTCTTAGCTGGTCAACAATATAAGTATGACAAAGGTGTGAAAGTTAAAGTTAAAGACCGTTCTGGTTCTGACTTAGTATTCACTCCAGATGTATCTTTATTCTTCTCTACAGAATCTAAGGGTATCAGAACAATGAAATATCCTATGGAATATGTAGCAAGCAGCAATTCATTTAATGGTAAAAACGATTATGTTTTCTTCCGTTACGCTGATGCTTTGTTGATGAAAGCAGAAGCGATTTTAAGAGGCGGTACTGCTACTGGCGGACAAACTGCACTTTCAATCGTAAATAGCGTAAGAACTCGTTCTGGTGCACCAGCATTAACTGCTGTAACATTAAACGATATCTTAGCTGAAAGAGGACGTGAATTATACTTAGAGGCTGTTAGACGTCCAGACTTAATTCGTTTTGGAAAGTACAACGATCCAGTAAACGAAAGAGCTGCAAAGTCTGATGCTTTCAGAGTAGTTTACCCTATCCCTAACCAAGCTGTTTCTTCAAACCCTAATTTGAAGCAAAACTTCGGTTACTAGGATTTACTTTAAATAGTTTACCTATTATAGAAAAGGCTGCCGTTTACGGCAGCCTTTTTGTTGTTAGGAGCTTTATAGAATTTAAGCTCCCAACAACAAACTATTATGACTTAAGCCTACGGTATACCGTAGGCTTTTTGTATTTTTATACATTACTATTAGACATTGATTTTATGCAAAAAATATATTTACTTCTTTTCGTTTCTTTCTTGTTTTCGGCTTGTACTAAGTCTAAGGATGGGCAAATTTTTGAGCTGGTTAAAAATAGTGGCATTCAGTTTACCAATACAGTAACGGACGAAAAGGATAATAATATTTTCAAATACCGTAACTTTTATAATGGAGGTGGCGTTGGTATAGGCGATATCAATAATGATGGATTGGCCGATGTTTTTTTTACAGCCAATCAAGGTGCGAATAAATTATTTCTAAATAAAGGCGATTTTAAATTCGAAGATATTTCTAATCAAGCAGGTTTTTCCCAAAAAGAGCAATGGAGTACAGGCGTTACTATGGTGGATATCAATAACGATGGCTGGCTAGATATTTATGTATCCAATGCTGGGCATATGATGCAAGAAGATTTGCGCAAGAATCAATTATTCATCAATAACCATGACCTAACATTTACAGATAGTGCTGAAGCTTATGGTTTGGCAAATGATGGCTATACGACCCATGCATCTTTTTTTGATTATGATATGGATGGCGATTTAGATTGCTTCATGGTGAATAATAGCCCTATTCCTGTTAATACATTGAACTATGCTAATGCAAGAGATATCCGTGCAGAAAATTCAGCAGTGGCTAACTTCTTAAAAGGCGGAGGTGATCATTTATATAAAAATGAAGGAGGGAAATTTGTAGAAGTTTCTGCAGCTGCTGGGATACATGGCACTTTAATTAGTTTTGGACTGGGCGTAACCATTGGTGACGTTAATGGGGACGCATGGCCTGATGTTTATGTATCCAATGATTTTTTTGAGCGTGACTATTTATACATCAATCAAAAGAACGGCACTTTTAAAGACGAAATTGAAAATTATACGGAGCATAACAGTATTGCGTCCATGGGGACAGACATGGCAGATGTAAACAATGATGGCTATCCAGATATTTTTACAACAGAAATGCTACCTGACAATGACTTTAGATTAAAGACGACAAGCTCTTTCGATAATATTGATATCTATAGATTAAAAGTAGCAAGTGGTTTCTACCATCAATTCATGCATAATGCATTACAGTTAAATAATAAAAATGGCAAATATAAGGAAGTAGCCCGTTTTTCGGGTGTGGAAGCAAGTGATTGGAGTTGGGGAGAAATGATTTTTGATGCAGACAATGATGGCTTCAATGACATCTATGTAAGTAATGGTATTTATCGTGATTTAACTAATCAGGATTTTATTGACTTTTTTGCCAATACAATGATTCAGAAAATGGTATTGTCTGGAAAGAAAGACGAGATAAGTAGTATCATTGAGAAAATGAGCAGTCAGCCAATTCCAAATAAGATGTTCAGGAATAATGGCGATTTAACTTTTAAAGACATGGGTAAAGATTGGGGCTTGGATATTCCAAGTTTTTCTAACGGGGCTGCCTATGGAGATTTGGATAATGACGGTGACTTGGATATAGTGGTGAATAATAATAATATGCCAAGTTTTGTTTTTAAAAACAAGAGTAGAGAAAAAAACAAGAATGGGTATATTGGTTTTAAATTAAAAGGCTTGCCACAGAATGTAAATGCGGTGGGGGCTAAAATAAATCTATTTGTACAAGGGCAGATTTTAAGTAAGGAAGTGATTCCGGCTAGAGGATTCCAGTCTTCGGTAGATTACAAACAAATATTTGGGTTAGGACAGTTTAAAAAAATTGATTCTGTTCAAATCATTTGGCCGAACCTAACGCAAAGCATATTAAAATTACAAAAGCTGGATACGCTCTACACGATTGAGCAATCAAAGCAAATAGTAAAGCCATTTTTGGTGGTCGAACAAAAAGTAGCGCCAATCTTTGAGGAAATTAAAACAAATTTCGAAAAACATACAGAAGATGATCATGTAGATTTTTACGCCGAAAGAATTATTCCAAGAATCCTTTCACAAGAAGGCCCTAAAGCAGCAAGCGCTGATGTAAATGGAGATGGCTTAGCAGATTTATTTATTGGGGGAGCCAATAATAAAGGAAGTCAAATTTACCTTCAGACGTCGAGTGGAGATTTTAAACCCAAGCCTCAGACTTCGTTTAAAGCATTTGAATCTTATGAAGATGTGGCTGCTGTATTTTTTGATGCAGATAAGGATGGAGACATGGATTTATT
>CAZAOF010000140.1:0-3673 GCA_964486665.1 uncultured Sediminibacterium sp. | reverse complement strand
AAAATGGAAAAGAAAGCCAACACTAAAAAAACAGATTTCATTTTTGAACCACAGAAGGAAGCTTTAGTGGCCGAATTGATGCCTAAAATATTGAACACACAATTATTCAAAGCAGTTTTAGATGCCAATGCAAGTGAGCATGGCGCTAGAATGACCGCAATGGATAAGGCAAGTGAGAACGCCAACGAATTGTTGAAATCATTGAAAATATCTTATAACCGTGCAAGACAAGCTGCTATTACGACTGAATTAACAGAGATCGTGAGTGGTGCTGCTGCATTAAACGGATAAGCAAAAGAATTATGGAAATAAGTCAAATCATTCCGCATATTGAAGCCTTGGTTTTTGCAAGTGATAAAGCATTAAATGCGAATGATATCACTGAATTAATCAACAATGCTTTTGGATTTTTAGAAGAGCGTATTACGCTAGAGCAAATTGAATCTGCATTAGAAGGTATCCAAGAAAAATATGGCACTGAGTTTTACCCTTTTGAATTAAAGCAAAGTGGTGGTGGATGGCAGTTTTTGACTAAACCAGCTTTCCATACAACCATTGCACAATTGAACGGAGATAAGTTCTTAAAGCGCTTATCCAATGCTGCATTAGAATCTTTAGCGATCATTGCTTATAAGCAACCGATTACAAAAGGCGAGGTGGAAGCGATTAGAGGTGTTAACAGTGATTATTCTATCCAGAAATTATTAGAAAAGGAATTGATTGTAATTAGCGGTCGTAACGAATTGCTTCCTGGTAAGCCATTGGTTTATTCTACTTCTAGAAACTTTATGGACTACTTTGGTATCAACTCTACCGAAGACTTACCTAAGATTAAAGAAGTCTTGGCAGATCAGATTGTTGAAGCTACAGTGATCAAGCCTGAAGACTTTACTGACAACAGTGTATTCGAGCAAACAGCTGAAGCCATTGCCGAAGAAAACGAACAAGCCGACACACCAAACTCAGAAGAAGAGACTGGAGATTTTACTCCAGAAACAGATGAAGAAGATTTTACTCCTGAAAGTCCAGTAGATAACGATTAGTAGTTTTCCTTTCAAGGATTTTTCATAAAAATATTGAACCAAGATACGGCCAGAACCTAGTTCTGGCCGTATCTTTATGGTATGAATGCAAGTCTTTCCTACGCTCAATTAAATGCTGCTGCACAATCATTTGGCACGCCTCTTTATGTGTACCATGCAGAAAAAATTGAACAGCAATATCAACATTTATTAACGCATTTTTCTGCTACTCAAACTCGTTTTTTTTACGCATGTAAATCATTGACCAATATTCATATTTTAAAAGTAGTTAAAGATATGGGCTGTAATATAGATTGTAGTTCTATCAATGAAGTGAAATTGGCTTTGCATGTTGGATTTTTACCAAGTAATATTTTATACACTAGTAATAGTGTTGGATTTGACGAAATAGCTACTGCAGCTGAATTAGGTGTGCATGTGAATATTGATAGCTTATCTAATTTGGAAAAGTTTGGCGCAAAATATGGCGCAAGCAAATCAGTGGGTGTGCGTATAAGACCGGATGTAATGGCAGGTGGTAACTTAAAGATTTCTACAGGGCATGATAAAAGTAAATTTGGTATTCCAGTTGCACAATTAAACGAGATTAAAGCTTTATACGAGCAATACAATTTAGCTATTCGCACATTACATATTCACACCGGAAGTGAGATTAAAGATGTAGCTGTCTTTATCAAATCGGCGGAAGTTTTTGAAACCTTTTTGCCTCATTTTCCAACGGTAGAGGTGTTGGACTTTGGCGGTGGCTTCAAAGTCCCTTATGAACCAGGAGAAAAAGGAACTGATATAGCATTGCTAGGCGAAGAAGTAAATAAAGCAATGGAGCACTTATCTAAAAAGTTTGGACGTAGTCTGAACGCATGGTTTGAACCAGGAAAATACCTAGTAAGTGAAGCTGGATTTTTTATTGCTAAAGTGAATGTATTAAAAGCATCAGGCGAAACCTTATTTGCCGGATTAAATACAGGACTGAATCATTTGATTAGACCCATGTTTTATGACGCTTATCATCATATAGATAATCTGAGTCATCCAGAGAAGCCTCTAAAAAACTATGCTGTCGTAGGAAATATTTGTGAGACAGATACTTTTGCATGGGATAGAGCGCTGCCCACAATTGAAGAGGATGACTTATTAGTATTTTATAACGCTGGTGCTTACGGCTATGAAATGTCAAGTAACTATAATGCACGATTTAAGCCAGCACAGGTTTTATATCAGAACGGTATTGCAAAGCTAATAAGTAGAGCAGATCAATTTGAAGATCTCTTATCTTTACAAACGCCTTTATAACCTCATGATCGAAATTCAACATATCAAAAAAGCCTTTGGCGATAAAGTAATTATCGACGACGTGAGTGCGCAGTTTAAACCTGGTATTTGTAATCTAATTATTGGCGCAAGTGGAAGTGGGAAAACTGTATTGGTCAAATGTATTGTGGATTTAATTCAAGCAGACCAAGGAAAAGTATTTTTTGGAACGAATGATTTCTCTAGCCTATCTAAAGAGCAGAAAAAAGATTTAAGAAATAGTATTGGGATGTTGTTTCAAGGCAATGCCTTATTTGACTCCATGACAGTAGAGGAGAATGTGAAGTTCCCTTTAGATATGTTTAGTGATTTAAAAGAAGCAGAAAAACTAGTAAAAGTTAATAAGATTTTAGAAAGAGTGCAGCTAACTGGTGTCAATGAAAAATACCCTGCTGAAATTAGCGGTGGTATGAAAAAACGCGTAGGGCTTGCACGAGCTTTGGTATTAGAGCCACAGTATTTATTCTGTGACGAACCTAACTCGGGTTTGGACCCGCAGACCTCCATGGTGATAGACCGTCTAATCGAAGACTTGACTAAAGAGTTTAACATAACCACCCTCGTTGTCACCCATGACATGAACAGTGTGATGGAAATTGGCAAATACATTCTTTATTTACACAAGGGTAAAAAAGAATGGGAAGGTAGTAACCAAGATATCATTTTTAGTCAGAATAAATTATTAAACGATTTTATATTCGCCTCTGAATTTTTACAAGACGCAAAAGCCATGCGTATGATGGCTCAAAACAAATAAATTATGAAAAAAATTACCCGCCTCCTAGCCTTATTGATGGTATCTCTTTTAGCAACGTCTACCCTATTTGCGCAGTCTAATATCGACCCCAATGCCCCTTTTCTAAAGGACAAGAATATCCCAAAGTTTACTTTAAACCTAACTACAGGTAAGTCTTTTAGCAATACTCAAATCCCTAAAAACAGGTATACCTGTATCATCATATTTAGCCCAGACTGTTCCCACTGCCAGGAAGAAGCTGCGGAATTGACTAAAAATGCAGCTAAGTTTAAAAACGTATTCTTTATCTGGAATAGCTACAAAGAAATGAATGATATTAAGGCATTTGCCGTGAAGTATGGCTTAGATAAACAAGCCAATGTTGTCGTAGGAAGAGACCCTGAATTCTCTATCCCTGTATTCTTTAGACCTCGCATGACACCATTTGTAGCTTTGTACGATAAAGGTCAATTGTTAAAAGTTTATGAGCAAGGGGTTAAAGTACCTGAATTACTTAAAATTATAGGAGGCAAATAACTAACTTTGCCCCGATTAAATCAAGTTCAAAATTTAAATTAAAAGA
>CAZAOF010000139.1:0-3755 GCA_964486665.1 uncultured Sediminibacterium sp. | reverse complement strand
AAAAGTCTTTGACTGATGCCATATGAATGTTTTATTTTAAGTAGCTTATAGGTTGTGTTTTGACCTCCGATTCGAGGACGGCAAAGGTAAGGAATTTACGCTTTAAATAGTCAACTATTAGTGCAGGAACAAAATGTTCACTTTCACCATGTCCAATGTCAAGCAAAAGGAACTTTCCATCGGCCTCAAAGAAGTCGTGGTATTTAAGATCGCTTGTGATGAAACAATCTATATTTTGCGCTCTTATTTGATCTAATAAAAAATGTCCACTACCACCGCATAATGCTATGGTAACCAGTTTTTTATCATTTAATTTAGTATACTTAATGACAGATAGATTTAACTTCTCTTTTACCCATTTGATAAAGGCCTCAGGTTCAGTTTCAAGAGGTAGTTCGCCCACTAAGCCTGCTCCAACTGGTGCCCCATTAGCGTCAAAAAGACCAGGAACAGGGGCTAAAATTTTTCTATTTTCAAGGTGTAATCGGTCTGCTAAAGTACTATTTACCCCATGAAGCACATTGTCTAAATTGGTATGGATAGCGTACAAAGCGATGTTATTTTGGATGGCTTTGAGTACTGTACGGTTCACATAATGGTCTCCACTAAACTGTTTAATGCCCTTGAAAATAATGGGGTGGTGGCTCACAATCAGGTTACATCCTTTTTGAATTGCCTCCTCTACTACCGCTTCGGTACAATCCAAAGAGCATAAAATACCGGTACAATTTGCTTCAGGATCTCCCACAATCAGCCCGGCATTATCATAAGATTCCTGGTATTGGAGAGGGGCCCATTCCTCAAGGCTTTGGATGAACGCTTTAATTTGCATCCTCTAAATTAATTATAAATTGATAACTTGAGCTTGTCATTCAACTATTTGTGGCATAAAATGTTATTCTCGTATTATGCGTCCATCCGTTATACTATTTTGGTTCAGAAGAGATTTAAGGTTCAAAGACAATACAGGTTTGTACCAAGCGCTCAAGTTGGCTCAAAAAGAAGGGCTTCAGGTGCTGCCTATCTTTATTTTCGACAAGCAGATATTAGATAAACTAGATGACAAGGCAGACAGGCGAGTAGATTTTATTCATCGAACCATCACCGAAAATCAGGCCGAATTGACAGCAATCGGCAAGTCTTTGTGGGTTCATTATGGAACACCCGCAAGTGCATTTGAGCAGTTAACAAAGGATTACAAAGTGCATTCAGTTTTTGTTAATAAAGATTATGAACAATATGGTATTCAAAGAGATATGAATATTAGTTCAACTTTAATTAAAGATCAAATTTCTTTCTATTCTTATAAAGATCAAGTGATTTTTGAGCAATCAGAAGTGACTAAAGAGGATGGGAAGCCCTATACGGTGTTCACCCCTTATTCAAGAAAATGGAAAGCAGCATGGGAGGCGAATCCACCTAAACTTTCCCCCTCCGAAAAAGGAATGGACTATTTTTTCACGACCAAGCCGCTACCTATTCCAAGTTTAAAAGACATGGGATTTGAGTTGACTGACTTAGTGGTACCTGCTAAAAAATGGAAAGAAGCTACTGTAAAAAATTACACCACTCAGCGAGATTTCCCAGCCATTGAGGGAGGCACTTCGCACCTTGGTATCCATTTAAGATTTGGCACTATTTCGGTAAGGCAGCTAGCTAAAGAAACGGCCTCGATCAACACAACCTATTTGAATGAGTTAATTTGGCGCGATTTCTATCATATGATTTTATGGCATTTTCCACATATAGCAGAGGGTAAGTCCTTTAGGGCGCAATACGATTTTATTGAATGGCGCAATAATGAAAAAGAGTTTGAAGCATGGTGCCAGGGTCAAACTGGTTATCCAATTGTAGATGCAGGCATGCGCGAACTGAATGCAACAGGTTTCATGCACAACCGAGTTCGTATGATCGTGGCTAGCTTTTTGACCAAACACTTATTAATAGACTGGCGATGGGGCGAAGCCTATTTTGCTCAAAAGTTATTAGACTTTGATTTTGCCGCAAACAATGGAGGATGGCAGTGGGCAAGTGGAAGTGGATGTGATGCTGCACCTTATTTTAGGGTGTTCAACCCAAGACTCCAAACCGAGAAGTTTGATAAGCAATTGCAATATATCCGCAAATGGGTGCCAGAGCTAGACAGTTTAACTTATCCAAAACCCATCGTGGTTCATGAGGAAGCAAGAGCAAGGGTGTTGGCTGCTTATGCAAAAGCGTTAAAGCCTTAGATTATCCATTCACCAATTTAGTATATACCTCTTCTAATTTGGCGATGGCATTTTTACCTATATCGCCCATTTGAATGCTAAAATCGTTCACATATAAATCGATGTGTTGACGCATCACTTGCTCGGACATTTCTTGGGAATGACATTTGACAAATTCAGGTAATTGCTCATAACTATTTTTAAAAGCATATTCCACACTTTCACGAATGAGTGCATCTATAATTTTAATCTCATCAATAGACTGATCTTTTCTTGCAATGATACCACCCAAAGGAATAGGTGCATTAAAAGTGGTTTCAAAATAATTACCTAGGTCCATCCATTTACTTAAACCTTTATCTGCGTAAGTAAAACGATTTTCATGAATGATCACACCTGCATCCACTTTGCCAGATAATACTGCTTCCTCAATTTCATTGAACACCAAAAAAACTTTGTTGGTCACTTCAGGTAATGCAAGACTAAATAATAAATGTGCTGTGGTATCCTTGCCTGGTATAGCCACGCGCATGCTAGCTTCATCTGGTTTGCCTGATGCAGTTAGCGGGTTGTTTTTATAAATCAGCAAGGGGCCAACTCCCACACCAAGTGCGCCGCCGCTTTCTAGTAATTGATACTGGTGTTTAATTTTAGGCCATACTCCGTAGCTAATTTTTGAGTAGGGTAGTTTACCTGCTAAGGCCCATTCGTTCAAGGTTTGTACATCTTCAAGATGTAAGTTAAATTCATATCCCTTTGTATCTATTTTGTGGTTGACTAAGGCGTCAAAAATAAATGTGTCGTTAGGGCAGGGTGAAAAACCAAGATCGATGGTAGGCATATTTTTATCTTCTTTTTGAGTTCGGATTTAATTAGCATGATTAGACAATGCTTCCAAATAGTCTAGGACAACCTCATTCAAATTATAAATTGCTTCCTGCATTTTCCATTTTGCTTTATTGCGTTCGCCCACGTAATTGGACACCGAGCGAATTTGTATAAAAGGAATATTTAAATCTCTACCAATATAATGTAAAGCAGCACCTTCCATAGATTCTATCTGTGCCTTGTATTTAGTGCGGTATCTTTCTGCTATTTTTTTATCTGTCGTAATGGTATTGATCGTAACTCCTTTTTTTGCAGGGAGTTTTAAAAGATTGTACTGATTCAGCCAATAATTGGGTAAAGATTTTTTTTCAAAAGGAGCGTCATTTGCACCATCTAATTTTAAATCGAATAAATCCTTCCATTGTTTATTTTCTGTTACCCCCAAGTCTCCAACAAGGTCATCCTTTATCACCACCACTTTGCCTAAAGGAATCTTCGGGTCCAAACTTCCTGCCACACCCATTTGTATAATCAGGGAAGGAGTTTCTTGCACAATCATCTTCATTAATGAAACACTGCTTGAGAGTATGCCCACACCGGATTCATGGAAGCCAACCGAGAACTTTTTGTTCGGAGTGACGAACTTTGGGTTGATTTTTTGGAAAAGGGGCATCCATTCCCCATTTGTTGCTGCAGATATAATGACTCTCATGGGAT
>CAZAOF010000138.1:0-3828 GCA_964486665.1 uncultured Sediminibacterium sp. | reverse complement strand
TTAACTCTTTATTTCTTCAAGGCATCCCTTATCTCTGTTAACAATTGATCTGTGCTCGATATTTTAGGGGTATTATCCTCTAGCTTGTCTGCTGCAGCTTGTTTTTCTTTAACCTTGTTCACCCCTTTTATCACTAGGAAAAGTACAAAGGCAATGAATATGAATTGTATAATTGCAGCAAGAGATTTACCGTATTTCACTGCACCCCAGGCTAGTTTGTCAATGTCTGCAACTCCTGCAGCTTTGATAGCTGGCGTTAAGATTAAAGGGGTAATAATGTCTTCTACCAAGGAACTTACAATACCACCAAATGCCGCACCTATCACTACAGCTACCGATAGTTCGATCACGTTTCCCTTAATTGCGAAGTCTTTAAATTCTTTGATCCATCCCATAGTGTCTAATTTTGTAGTAAATTTAGACTTTAAAACAAGAAATTTTGGAAAATATCAGCTGTTATTACAATGGGCATATAAGTTCTTTTAACCAAACAGGCATGTCTTTAAATGACCTCCTGATTCAAAGGGGTTATGGTATCTTCGATTATTTAAGAGTAGTAGACAATAAGCCACTTTTTGTGGAAGATCATTTGGATAGATTATACCAATCTGCGGCGATTATGCATATGGAAGTGCCGCAATCAAAAGAAGCTATTTTAAAAATTGTAATGGAGTTGGTTGCAAAAAACAATATGCCTTACTCTGGTTTAAAGTTAATTGTTTCTGGTGGAGATAGCTCAGATGGTTATAGTTTAGAACAACCTAGATTAACGATTATTCAACAACCTCTACCTGTGCCTTCCAATAGTTTCACAGTTACTCCATTTGTTTTGATGAGCCATCCTTTTCAACGTCAATTGCCTCAAGTTAAAACAACTGACTACTTAATGGCTATTTATTTACAACCCAAGTTAAAAGCATTTGGAGGACAAGATATTTTATACACACACGAAGGCATGGTAAGAGAATGTCCAAGATCAAACTTTTTCTTAATCTCTGAAAAAGGTCATATTGTTACACCAAAAGATCAAGTATTAAAAGGGATCACCAGAAAAAATATTTTAGCAGCTGCTGTAGAAAATGGTATTCAAGTAGAAGAAAGACCCATTTCATTAGAAGAAATTAAAACAGCAAAGGGCGCGTTTATAGCTAGTTCAACAAAGCGCATTATTCCCATAAGCAAAATAGACGAATCCGTGATTTCCACAGATTCGCCTATTTTAGAAAAGATATTCAATTTATTAGTTCAAAAAGAACAAGCTTATATCAATAGTTAATTGCTATTTTACTTGTTTTCTTAGCGCTTCCAATTTTGCGATATAAAGGCTACGACCATGCGTACCAATAACTATTTCGTGATCTCTAGGATGGATTTCTAGATCATGTACTGGAACACTTGCAGGTAAACCTTTGTTCCAAGCCATTGAACTATTTCCTCCGTCCAAACTCACATACAATCCTCCGTCTGTTCCTACATATAATACTTTCTCAGAAACAGCATCTTCCTTGATCACGTTAACAGGCTCTGCTGGTAAATCCTTCATGATTTGCTTCCAAGTTGTACCATAATCATCACTTTGGTATACATAGGAATTGAAATGGTCATTACGATATCCATTTAGCGTAACATAAACTCTTGCGACATTATACTTACTCGCAATCACTCTAGTTACATATAATCCCTTAGGTAGTTTTTGGCTTATTAAACTAAAGCTATTTCCGCCGTCTTTAGACACTTGCACATTACCATCATCAGAACCTGTATAAATTAAACCGAATCGGATTGGACTTTCACTAATCGTTGACAAAGTTCCAAATGGAACGTCACCCTGTGCTGGATTCGTTGTCAAATCTCCACTTAGCGTTACTAAACTATCTCCCTTACTCATAGAGCGGTGGAATTTATTTGATCCAAAATAAAACACGTCTTGATTATGACGGCTTAATAAAATGGGTGTTTGCCAGTTATAACGCACCGCAGGCTCACCCAAGTCTCTCATAGGTCGCACCGCTTTTCTTTCTTTAGTTGTTAGATTTTGTCTGCTATAAAAACCAAATTGAGAACCACTATATACAGTTTTATTATCTCTCCAATCAACTTGAACTTGCATACCATCTCCTCCACCTAGCATGGTATATGGATTGTGTCCACTATCATACCAATCGTAATTTTCTTTTGTTGAACTTGATGCAAACCAAGTGCCATTGTCTTGCAATCCACCATAGACATTGTAAGGTTTAGCCATATCCACTGTGATGTTATAAAACTGCCCAACGGCAGGTGTATTGGCTTTAAACCAATGTGCCCCGTTGTCATAAGTAATATTACATCCACCATCATTGCCAATAATCATATGGCTATCACGATCTCCGTTCATCCATACATAATGGTGATCAGCATGTACATTCTCTTTTCCAATCTGGCTAAAAGTTTTTCCACCATCTGTGCTCAATAAGATCCCAACACCAGTGATCGCAATTTTATCAGGATTACTTGGACTCACAAAAACTTTTCCAAAATAATAACCATAAGTACTATATAATTCAATTGGCTTTACATGCGTTTTAACCCAGCTTACGCCGGCATTGTCAGAACGATATACTTGCGCACCATAAATAGGTGTTTCAAACAAAGCAGTATTGGCATCATATAAATAATCCCAGATACAATTGGGTGCTAACTTCCCAGTTTTAACATCTTCCTTTAAATTATCTGCAGTATACTTAGCTGGAATTCCATTACGTGGAGACTTTAAAAATGCATTTAATTTTCTATTATCCAAAGCAATAAACTGATCTACTGTTAAAGCTTTAAAATCTCTTAAAACATATCTTGATGTATCAGCAGACTTTTGCATTGCTGTGTCTGGTTGATGAAAATTATTATCTACAATTGCGTATACGATAGATGGATTTTTTGGATAAACGGCTAATCCAATTCTACCTACACCTTCTCCCGAAGGAAAGCCACTTGTTGGTGTAGAAACCAAAGACCAATCTTCGCCACCATTTGTGCTTTTATAAATTCCAGATGTTTTACCAGCTTCTTCAAAATTTGAGGCAGTTCTTGTACGATACCACATTGCTGCATAAAGTACTTGCTCGTTAAGGGGATCCATCTCTAAATCAACAGCTCCTGTGTTTGCGTCAATTGCTAAAGTCTGTTTCCATGTTTTACCGCCATCTTTTGTCTTGTATACCCCTCTTTCCTTGTTCTCGGAATAAAGATGACCAAGTACAGCCACCCATGCAGTATTAGGATCTTTAGCAGACAATTGAATCTTACCTATATGATGACTCTCAGGTAATCCAAGAAACTCCCAGCTTTTACCGTTGTTTCCAGATTTGTACACGCCAAGTCCCGCATAGGTAGATCTGCTGCTGTTCACTTCGCCAGTGCCCACCCAAATCATACGATTTTGCCAGTTTACTGCAATATCTCCGATGGTAAGGATGTCTACTGAATCAAATATAGAAACGAAACTTTGTCCATTATTTACGGTATGCCACAAACCACCAGAGGCATACGCAACATAAAATTCTGTTGGATCTTTAGGATTCACTTCCATATCAACTACTCGACCACTCATTACAGAGGGGCCGATATTTCTAAAGCTAGTTTCATTTAAGGTAGACCTGCTAACTAGTTCTTTTCTTTGATCAATCAATTTTAAACGCTCCTGGGCAGTAGTTGGTTTTATTTGTGAAAAACCAGCTGCTGTAATCAGTAATGCTGTAATTGTAAAAAGTCTTTTCATGCAATCAAAATTTATTTAAGATTTGGAAGTTAAGACATTTTTAAAAGCAAAAACCAAAAATATGATTAGTG
>CAZAOF010000137.1:0-3833 GCA_964486665.1 uncultured Sediminibacterium sp. | reverse complement strand
GGCAATAGTCAATTTAGTAGTGCTTCCACTTTATTACCTGATAATGAAGACTTAAACAGAGACAATACTTTAAATGAAACAGAAGCTTATTTTGAATACGAGATAGATTTACAAAAGGGTCAATTAGGTGTAAACTCGACAAGGTATGTAACAGATTCGAAAACTGTTAACGTCACACTTGCGGATGGAACTAAGTCTTTAGAAAATTGGTACTTATTCAGGGTGCCTATCAAATCTTTCTCTAATAGAATGGGCGGAATTCGCGATTTTAAGTCGATTCGTTTTTTAAGAATGTATTTAACTGGGTTCGAAGATTCTATCACCTTGCGTTTTGCCAAATTAGATTTAGTGCGTAACCAGTGGAGGCAGTTTGCTTATGATATTGATAGCTCTGGTGAATACAAATTAATTACACCTTCTAATAACACATCGTCTATTAATACCATTGCGGTTAGCTTAGAGGAAAATGGCAGCAGAACGCCAGTGAATTATTTAGTACCTCCAGGTATTGAACGTGTGCAATTATTAAGCAATAATGGGGTTAACTTATTACAAAACGAACAGGCATTGAGCGTTCAATTGTCACGACTACAAAAGAACACAACGCCAAGAGGTGTATTCAAAACAATGAATATAGATATTCGACGTTATGGAAGTTTGTCCATGTTCTTACATGCCGAAAACAAAAACCAACCAGATGTTGTAGAGAAAGGAGTGGTTACTGCAGTACTTAGAATTGGTCAGGATTTCCAAAATAACTATTATGAAATTCGTATTCCATTAACGACAACGAAAAGAAAAACTTATTCGATAGCAGAAGTAAGGGAGGTTTGGCCACTTGAAAACGAGATGAATTTAAATTTGATAGACCTTGTTAAACTTAAAATTGATCGCGACAACCAGAACTTTAATTTCAATAGCAAGTTCAGTAGGCTTCAAGCCAATAACCATACCTATTCGGTAATGGGTAATCCAAACCTGGGAGAGATACGTGGTATACTCGTTGCATTTGAAAACACATCTAGTCAAAATTTTATAGACGCCGAAGTATGGGTGAATGAGTTAAGGCTTTCTAATTTAGATGAAAGAGGTTCATGGGCTGCTTTAGGAAGAATGGATTTGGTGTTAGCCGATTTAGGTAATGTGGCTGTCTCGGTTAATAATAGATCTACTGGCTTTGGGGGTATTGAGCAAAAAATGAATGAACGTGCGAAAACCGGATTTACACAATTAGATATCGCTACGAATATTGACGCTGGTAAATTATTACCAAAACAAGCTAAGCTCTCCTTACCTGTCTTTGCAGGTTTAAATAAAACACAGGAGAATCCAGAATTTGATCCTTTTAATAAGGACATTTTGTATGCGGATAAAATAAAATCAGCAGATGGGGCACAAAGAGATTCCATCAAGCGCGCCTCTATTGACGAAACTACAATCAAGACGTTGAATTTTACCAATGTGCGTTTTCTACCAGGTAAAAGAAACACGATGTTGAGCTTAAGTAATTTGGATTTTAGTTATTCTTATTCTCAGTTACTCCAAACGAGTCCTGTGGTTGAGTTAAATAAAATAGACAAACAACGTGGCTCTATTGGCTATACATTTAACAACAATGGCAAGACTTACCAGCCATTTACAAAATGGATTAAAACAAAATCTCCTTGGTTATCGCTTATTAAAGATTTTAATTTTTCACCAGCGCCAAGTTTAATAAGTTACAGAACTGTTTTTGATCGTCAATTTGGCGAGTTTACACCAAGGATGATAAATTCTTTTGACGGTACCACAGAAAAAGTAGAGACTACTTTTGATAAGTATTTTACAATGGGGCGTATTTTTAATTTACGTTGGCCATTAACTAGGTCCATGAGTGTGGATGTAGTGGCTAATCTGAATTCAAGAATAGACGAGCCAGACGGCAGGATTGATACTAAGGAGAAAAAGGATTCTTTGAATAGGATGTTATTAAGAGGTGGACGCAACACCTTATACAATCAACGTTTTACAATGCGTTATGATTTACCAACCTCTAAATTTCCTTTGACAGATTGGATTTTAGCAAGCTATAATGTCTCAACCAATTATAATTGGATTGGTGCTAGTAGACTAGCAACATCCTTGGGTAACACGATTGAGAATACTTTTTCACAACAATTGAATGCCCAATTTAATTTCAATAGTTTTTATAATAAGTCAAAGTTTATAAGGTCTGCACTGACTAATGCAGGGCCAACACCTAGACAAGCAAATCCATTGTCGAATAAATTGATCATTCGCAAGGAGGATGCCTTAAATGGATTAACTGGCAAGGCAAGAGACTCTGCTTATCGCAAATGGAAAGAAGCTAGAAAACAAGAACGCATTGCCTTAAGGGTGCTCAAGGCCAATGAAATATTAAATATCCCTGGTCCTGTAAAGTCATTTGTAAGTTTATTAACGATGTTGCAAAATGCGTCAATAGATTATGCAGAAAATTACAATAGTCGTTTACCAGGTTTCATGTCTGGAGTGCAGTTTGTAGACAAAGACTTTAATGGATTTGCGCCAGGATTTGATTATGCAATGGGTAGGCAACCAGACAGCAATTGGTTGAATGCACAGGAACGTAAAGGTTTGTTTACTAGAGATCCTAATTTCAACTTATTGTTTAGGCAAGGATTTGATCAAAAATTGAGCGCGAGAATGATGTTAGAACCTATTAAGTCATTCATCATTGATTTAAAATTCGATAAAACCTTTACAAAAGAATATTCAGAATTCTTTAAGGACACTTCCGCTAATTTGAATGGATATCGTTCTCATAATAACCCTTTATCTGCTGGAGGATTTAACATAAGCTATGTGGCCTTAAAAACATTTTTTAAGAAGCATGATCCTAATACCATTTCAACACAGTTTGTTAATTTCCAAAATTACAGATCAGTTATATCCAATAGGGTTGCTGCTTTAAACCCTTATTGGGATCAAAAAAAAGATCCTAATGGCTATGCTATTGGATATGGCAAATATGCACAGGATGTGTTGATCCCTTCTTTTATAGCAGCGTATACTGGAAAAGATCCAAAGAAAGTATCCTTGCTAAATCAAACCAATTCAAGCATTCGTTCTAATCCATTTTCAGGCATGTTGCCTATGCCTAACTGGAACTTATTATATAATGGATTAGCGAAAATCCCAGGCTTGTCAAATCTTTTCTCTAATATTTCCCTAACTCATGGTTACAATGGAAGCTTGTCTATGAATAGTTTCAATAGTTCGTTATTGTATGCTGACATGAACAGGCTAGGAGCGCCGTCCTTTTTGGATACGGTGAGTGGAAACTTTGTTCCTTATTTCTTGATTCCTAATGTAACCATCAGCGAAAGAATGGAACCTTTGATAGGATTGAATTTAACTACGGTTTCCCAATGGTCGATACGTTTTGAATATAAGAAAAGTCGTTTGTTGGCGTTGAGCTTAGTCGATTATCAATTGAGTGAGAACAATAGTACAGAGTGGGTAATAGGCACTAGCTATCGTAAAAGAGGTCTGAAATTGCCTTTTAATATTCCTGGATTAAATAATAATAAGCTAGCCAATGATCTTACCCTAAGGTTAGATGTGGCCATGCGAGATGTATATAACAGCAATAGTCGATTAGATCAAACTAGTGCTTATGGTACGGGTGGGCAAAAAGAAATTACATTACAGCCTTCTATTGACTATGTGTTAAATAGTAAGATCAATCTAAAGTTCTTCTTTGATCAAAGAAAAGCAACACCTTATATATCTTCCTCACCACCAATCACGAACACAAGGGCAGGAGTAAATATCAGGATCGCGTTATAGTG
>CAZAOF010000136.1:0-3858 GCA_964486665.1 uncultured Sediminibacterium sp. | reverse complement strand
AAAATACTGCCAGAAATTTTTTTAGTATGTACCAATCCAGTTTTTTCAATGCTTATAATCTTTTGCTTATTTGTGGAATCATCTCGGTTTTCCATGCTTTATAATCCCCCGCAATAATATGTATTCTCGCTTGTTCAACCAACCAAAGATAGAAAGACAGGTTTTGGATACTCGCTAACTGCATTCCCAAGATCTCATCAGCTGCAAATAAATGCCTCAAATAACCCTTGGTGTAATATTGACTCATTTCATTAGGAATACCCGGGTCTATTGGACTAAAATCCTTGTACCATTTTTTATTCTTGATATTGATGACCCCCTGCGATGTAAAGACCATACCGTTACGTCCGTTTCTGGTAGGCATCACACAATCAAACATGTCTACCCCTAAATCAATAGATTCTAAAATATTCCATGGCGTGCCCACTCCCATTAAATAGCGTGGTTTATCTTTAGGTAGGTTCTCGCAGCATAATGCAGTAAACTCATACATTTCGGCCTCTGTTTCTCCCACGCTTAACCCGCCAATAGCATTACCAACTGCGTTTTTTGAAGCAATATATTCACAAGATGCTTTTCTTAAATCTTTATACAATCCACCTTGCACAATTGGAAATAAATTCTGTGTATGCCCATATAAATCTGGTGTTTCCGCTAATCTATTAAAACACCTATCTAACCATGTGTGGGTTAAGTCCATACTCTTACGTACATATTCATACGTACTTGGAATGGGAGGACATTCATCAAATGCCATGATGATATCAGCACCAATACTTCTTTGAATATCCATCACATTTTCTGGGCTAAATAAATGTTTACTGCCATCTATATGTGACTGAAAAACTACTCCTTCTGGCTTAATTTTTCTGTTAGAAGCAAGAGAAAATACTTGATATCCACCACTATCTGTGAGGATTGGACGATCCCAACCCATGAATTTGTGCAGTCCACCTGCTGCCTCCAAAACTTCTGTGCCAGGTCTTAGGTACAAATGATAGGTATTACCTAAAATTATCTTTGCATTGATATCCTGCTTTAGTTGTTGCTGGGTAACTGCTTTCACCGAACCGATCGTCCCCACAGGCATGAAAATAGGTGTCTGAATCACCCCATGATCTGTAGTGATGGTTCCTGCTCTCGAAGCACCTTGTTGACTCTCTACTGCTAATTCAAATTGTAATGCGGCCATGGGGCAAAGGTAAGGTCAAAAATCTTTACTTTTGCGCTATGACAATCAACTTACCCATTTCATCTACACTCCTTTCTGAGCTACTTATAGGCTTTTTTGCGGCGGTTATAGCCATTCAGGTTTTTTACTACTTATTCTTTTTTTTAAGGCTTGCTATTTACAAGAAACCTAAAAAAACAGTACATGTTGAACATCCTATTTCTGTGGTGATATGCGCAAGAGACGAAGCACATAATTTAGCCAACACTTTACCAGGAGTTTTGGTACAAGATTATAGTACTACACATGAAGTGGTCTTGGTCAATGACAATTCAGAAGATGAAACAAAATATTTAATTGACGAATTTAAAAAGTCTTTTAAGAACTTAAACCCTGTTCAATTAACCCAAGAAGCAAAAATGATCGCAGGGAAAAAGTTCCCACTTTCTATGGGGATCAAATCTGCAAAAAATGAAACTTTACTTTTAACAGATGCTGACTGTTTGCCTGCAAGTGAGCATTGGATGCGTTTAATGCAGGATGGTTATGATGATGGCAAAGAAATTGTACTAGGCTATGGCGCTTATAAAAAAAAGCCAGGCTTCCTCAATAAACTCATTCGTTTTGAAACCTTCCAAACTGCTTTACAGTATTTCTCCTATGCTTTAGCTGGCTTACCATATATGGGTGTGGGACGAAATCTTTCTTATAAGCGTGAATTGTTTATCAAAAATAAAGGCTTCTCCTCCATTAATCAGATCCCTAGTGGAGACGACGATTTGTTCATTAATCAAGTAGCCAATAGACGCAATACAGCTATTGTAATTGATCATGACGCACATACACTTAGTGAACCTAAGACCACTTTTAAAGATTGGATGACTCAGAAATACCGCCATTATACAACTAGCAAGTTTTATAAAAAGAAACATGTTTTTTTATTAGGACTTTATGCAGTGAGTCAATTTTTAGTTTACCCTGCTTTAATCCTTGCATTGGTCTTCACCAAAGCCTATATTATAATCATTGGCTTATGGGCATTTAGAATGATCTTACAAGGTCTCATTTTACGTGGCGCCATGAAGAAGTTGAATGAACTAGACCTCTGGCCTTGGTACATTTTATTTGATATATGGTCAATATTCTATTATTTGTTTACCTTGCCTAGCGTATGGAAAAGACCACAGAAAAATTGGAATTAATCACCCGCTACTTTGCGGATTTTACACCAAACCAATTAGCCCAATTGGCTGGATTGGACGCGGCGTATCAGGAATGGAATGCAAAGATCAATGTCATTTCAAGAAAAGATATTGATCAAATATACTTGCACCATGTGCTACATTCCTTAAGTATTGCTGCTATTGCAGAATGGGCGCCTGGAACCCAAGTGATAGATATTGGCTGCGGAGGGGGCTTTCCTACAGTGCCTTTAGCCATCTTTTTCCCCGAAGTGCAATTTTATGCTGTAGATAGTATCAATAAGAAATTAAAAGTAGTGGATGCTGTTTGTGAGATGGTAGGTATAAAAAATGTAGAAACAAAGCACACTCGTGTAGAAGATATCAAAAATAAAAAATTCGATTATGCAGTGAGCAGAGCCGTTGCCCCGCTAAAGGATTTATGGAAATGGGCCAACCCAGTACTTGTTAAAAAAGCCAACCAACCCAATGGTTTGATTTGTTTAAAAGGGGGTGATTTGCACCAAGAAATTTTTGAGAGTGGCACCAGACCAAAGATGATGCCTATTTATGATATTTTTAAAGAAGACTATTTTAAAGAGAAATATATTATCCAAGTCAAGAAATAAAAAAAGCGTCCAATAGGACGCTTTTTTTATAAGCTTACACTTTTGACAACCCCTATTTAATTCGGGATTTCAATTTTATTATTACTTCTATTGATGTCTGGCAAACGATGACTAGGATCAATCTCAATAGACTTTAAGGCACTCAAAGGCTGAGTGGTTTCAAAACTATAAGTTGGATGCGTCCATTTCCAAGCTGCGTGATTAATTTGCTTAATCGCACCTTCTTGTACTTTACCGCCAAGCATTAAATCAAGTGGCATATAATGTAATTCACTTGTGCCGTCTTTATAGGTAACCAATACTTCTATTGGCATAGGAAACTTCCCTATTCTCTGAATGCTAACCAAAGCAGCTTGTCCACTCACTTGAATATCATTTAAACCATAATCAATTGTTTTAGTACTGTTCACCCAATACTCCTTTAACCATTGCAATTGCAAGCCACTCGTTTTTTCTGCCACCCTAATAAAGTCATTCGCATTTGGATGTTTGAATTTCCAAGTATTGTAATAATTCAACATCAATTCATCGCGCTTGGCATCTCCCATCACATAGCCTAATACGCCTAAGAAGGTACCTCCTTTGCTGTAAGCAGCACTACTATAGGCGTAGTTTGTATTAAAATGGTCTGCATGTGTGGTTAACGGTTCTTCGAACCCGCTTTTAGCTAAAGCCAAGTAACCACTATAGTTGCCGTTTTGAACTGCTGGTAATAATTTAGATTGTCTTTCAAGACTCACTTGTATTTGTTTTTTAGCAGCCTCACTGATATAAGGCGATTGAGTAGCGAAATTGGTTTCATAATAATGACTAACCATCTCTTCTCCATAGCTTGTAAATCCTTCATCCATCCAAGCAAATAAACTTTCATTAGAAC
>CAZAOF010000135.1:0-4042 GCA_964486665.1 uncultured Sediminibacterium sp. | reverse complement strand
TGGAGAATGGTCGTTCATTTGACAGATGAAATCGAAGCCTATGGATTGTATCCAGGGGGGCAAAGTGGTAATCCAGGAAGTCCTTTTTATGACAGCTTTGTCAATTATTGGGCAGCTGGCAAATACTATCGATTGCTCTTTATGCCAAAAGACAAATTGAAGCAACATGAAAGAACCAAATGGCATGTTCAATTTAAAAAATCAGTTGCCTAAAAAGCCTTTAACTACTTAAAAATAATTCAAATGAAATTTATCATAGCCATTTTATTATCTGCTTTAGTTACTTATGCAGTGGGCATCTATGGAACGCTTCCTTGGTGGAGTTTTGTACTTACTAATTTTTTGATTGCAGTAGCGATGCCTATCAAGCCAGTTCAATCCTTTTTAGCCGGAGCTATTGGGGTGGGTGCATTATGGGCAGGACTAGCATTTGGGATTGACTTAGCTAATAATCATATCTTATCTTCAAAGGTTGCTCAAATACTTCCTTTAGGAGGATCTTATATAGCATTAATCCTAGTAACTGCAATAGTTGGTGCTTTATTAGGCGGCCTAGCTTCATTAACAGGATCTTTCGTGAGAAAACCTGAATAGCCTTATCTTTGTGGTCAATTTGCTTAATCTGTAATTGAGCTTAAATTAAAACATATGGCACAACTGCACAATCGTGTTTCAAACAAAGAGTTGAAACAAAAACTCTACGAAGAAGATTTCGAGAGAACTACAATTAGTTTTTACCAGTATTTTCCTATTCCAGACCCAGTCAATTTTAGAGACGAAATGTATCGAGCCTTAAATGCGATGCAGGTTTTTGGTCGAATCTATGTCGCCACAGAAGGCATCAACGCTCAGGTAAGTGTGCCTACACATTTGTTTGAAGTGTTTAAAACATACCTCTATTCATTTACATCTTTACAGGGGATTCGTTTAAATAAAGCGGTGAATGATAATGGAAAGAGCTTTTGGGTATTGAAAATCAAAGTAAGAGAAAAAGTAGTAGCAGATGGTATTACTGACCCAAGTTTTAGTATGGAAAATAAAGGGAAGTATGTGAATGCGCAGCAAATGAATCAATTACTAGAGTTGCCAGACACAATTGTGATAGATATGCGCAATCATTATGAATATGAAGTAGGCCATTTTGAGAAGGCGATTGAAATACCATCAGATACATTCAGAGATCAACTACCCATGGCTGCCGAAATGATGCAAGCGCATAAGGATAAAAATATTATCATGTATTGCACGGGTGGAATACGATGTGAAAAGGCGAGTGCTTACATGCTTCATGAA
The DNA here is from genome assembly GCA_964486665.1 of uncultured Sediminibacterium sp. Lineage (GTDB taxonomy): Bacteria > Bacteroidota > Bacteroidia > Chitinophagales > Chitinophagaceae > Sediminibacterium. The sequence goes on along the minus strand of CAZAOF010000135.1, from coordinate 2,749 downwards.
GGTTTTAAGAATGTGTATCATTTAGAAGGGGGCGTAATACATTATGCGAATAAAATTAAAGAATCGAATCTCGAAAGTAAATTCAAGGGAAAGAACTTTGTATTTGATGACCGCTTAGGTGAAAAAATAACCGACGATATTATTGCCAGTTGTCATCAATGTGGCAAGCCCGCAGACACACATACCAATTGTAAAAATGATGCATGTCATTTATTATTTATACAATGTGAAGATTGCGCAAAAGCATACGATGGTTGTTGTACTACTGTCTGCAAAGACATCTATCATTTGCCTCTAGAGGAACAAGAAGCATTGAGAAAAGGGACGAAGAAGGGTATGCAAGTTTTTAATAAAGCCAAAGAAAGATTGAGGCCAAGATTAGGGATTGATATCGAAGTAAAATAAATCAGAAAAAAATATATAATTAATTATTAATAAAAGTCCCAACCAAGGTTGGGACTTTTATTATTTAACGCCTAACTTATTTAAGGCAGCACAGATAAGATCATAGGTTTCAGCTTCTGTTTTTTGGACTGGCTTAAAGGTTTCGCCAATAATTTGCTCATAAAGTTCTATATATCTTTTAGAAATGGTATGGATCCATTCTTCAGACATCTCAGGAACGATTTGCCCCTCTTTACCCATGAAATTATTTTCTATTAACCACTCTCTAACGAACTCTTTGCTTAATTGTTTTTGTTTTTCTTGTGCGGCTTGTCTTGCTTCAAATCCGTCTGCATAAAAATACCTTGAAGAATCAGGGGTGTGTATTTCATCCATCAAATAAATGGTATCACCAATCTTGCCGAACTCATATTTTGTATCTACTAAAATCAATCCTCTCTTAGCGGCAATTTCCTTGCCTCTTGCAAAAAGGGCTAAGGCGTATTTTTCTAATATGGCCCAGTCTGCTTCAGAAGCTAAACCTTGGGCAATAATCTCTTCTTTTGAAATATCCTCATCATGCCCTTCACTCGCTTTAGTGGATGGAGTAATAATTGGTGTAGGGAAATAATCATTTTCTTTAAGTCCTTCAGGCAATTTTACGCCACATAAAATACGCTCTCCAGTTTGGTACGTCCTCCATGCATGTCCAACCAAGTTTCCTCTCACAACCATTTCGATCTTAAATGGGGTACATTTTTTCCCAATGGCTACATTTGGACCTGGGGTCTCGAGTAACCAATTTGGACAAATGTCCTTAGTTGCCTCCAACATATAGGCTGCAATTTGATTTAAAACCTGGCCTTTAAAGGGAATTGGCTTGGGCAAAATGACATCAAATGCCGAAATACGATCACTTGCAATCATCACAAGTAGCTCATTTTCAATGTAATAGACATCTCTTACCTTGCCATGGTAAGTACTTTTTAGGCCTGGGAATGAGGTAAGGTTCATGCTACGAAAATAAAAACTTTGGCTGTATTTTGATAATTTTTTCTGTTTTGCTAACAATTTGGTATTTTGCCATACAATTCAATTTAAAAACAATTAATTATGACAAGATTACTAACTCGTTTTGGCCTTTTTTGTGCCATTGCTTTTACAGCAATGAGTGCGATGGCTCAAAATGCAGGAACAATCACAGGTACTGTAAAAAATGCAACTAGCTCAGAAACTGTGTCTGCTGTATCTGTTACAGTAAAGGGAACATCCGCTGGAACATTTACAGATGACAAAGGGGTGTTCAAATTAAATGTAGCCCAAAAAGCACCTTATACTTTAGTTTTCAGTTCTGTTGGATTTGAAAACCAAGAAGTTATTGTGAATGCGGGAACAACAAAAATAGACGTAAGTTTAAAAACTGCTTATACTTTAGGTACAGAAGTAGTAGTAGCTGCATCAAGAGTTGCGGAGCGTATTTTAGAATCTCCAGTAACGATTGAAAGAGTAAACGCTGCTACAATCAGAAATGCGCCTGTATCAAACTATTACGATTTACTAGGTACCTTGAAAGGTGTTGACGTAAACATTGCTAGTTTGACTTTCAAAAGCATTAGCACAAGAGGTTTCAATGGTAGCGGTAACAACCGTTTGAATCAATTGATCGACGGAATGGACAACCAAGCTCCAGGTTTAAACTTCTCTGTGGGTAGTATTGTAGGTTTAACAGAATTAGATGTAGATAATATTGAATTATTACCTGGTGCATCTTCTGCATTATATGGTCAAGGTGGAATGAACGGTACTGTTTTGATTAACAGTAAGAATCCATTCAAATACCAAGGTTTAAGTTTCCAAGTGAAACAAGGTATCAACCACGTAGACAACAAACAACGTGCATTAGCGCCATTCAAAGATTGGACAGTACGTTGGGCTCAAAAAGTGAATGATAGACTTGCTTATAAATTCAGTATGCAATATACAGAGGCAGAAGACTGGAGAGCAACTAGCGATCAAAACTATTCAAGAACAACAGGTACTCAGAATGGACAAACTATTCCTGGGACAAGAGCTTCTGATCCAAATTACGATGGTGTGAATGTATATGGTGATGAGACAACTAGCAATTTAGCTGGTGTGGGTGCTGCAGTTAAAGCTGGAGTATTAGGTTCTTTAGTTGGATCTTTAGGTTCAACTGTAGGAACTGCAACTTTTAATAGCTTATATAATGCTGCTGCTTTATATCCAACTTTAGCTTCATACCAAACATTCTTAACGGGTGCTGGTGGTGCAGCTTTAGGTGCAAATGCCGCATTCTTATGGGGTGACAAAAGAGGTTATTTCAATAACGTAAATGTTAGTAGAA
>CAZAOF010000134.1:0-4069 GCA_964486665.1 uncultured Sediminibacterium sp. | reverse complement strand
TTTTTCTGATATTGACACTCATGCCAATAGAATGTAAAACGAAGTCAATTTTGCCCCCTAAGATTTCTTGAGACTGAGTAAACAAGTTGGTTAATTCTTCAACATTGGTCGCATCTGCAGGAACAATTTTAGAATTGGTTTTTTCAGCAAGGGTATTAATCTCGCCCATACGCATTGCGATAGGTGCATTGGTTAACACAAATGTTGCACCTTCTGCATGTGCTTGTTCAGCTACTTTCCATGCAATTGAATTGCTGTCTAAAGCGCCAGTAATGATACCTCTTTTACCTTTTAATAAATTGTATGCCATCTTTATGGGTTTATTTAATTCCTGTAAAAATAATTATAATATCCTATAAAACAGCCATTCAGTCGGCTTAATATAGCTTATGCAAGTAATTCTTGCGCATGTTCAAGTGCTGCTTTGGTTGGCGGGTCGCCACCGATCATTTGAGCAATATGCACAACTCGTTCATTCAATTGAAGTGGCTTAACATGGGTATGCGTTGTACTTCCTTCTTGCGCCTTGTAAACATATAAATGGGTTTGCCCCTTAGCAGCAATCTGAGGTTGATGGGTGATGCAAAGCACTTGACGCGCATGACCCAATTCTTGTAATAATAATCCTACTTGTTTTGCAGGCTCACCAGAAATACCAGAATCAATTTCGTCAAAAATCATGGTAGGTAAGTCAATCGATTTTCCAACTAAGGATTTAATACAAAGCATTAAACGACTTAATTCACCACCGCTTGCTACTTTTTTAATGGGTTCAAACTTTTGAGAATTATTGGCGTCAAAAAGAAAATCAATTTTGTCAATACCAAACTGATTATAAGGAACGGTGTCAATTTGAACTTTTAATTGTGCATTCGGCATGCCCACCTGATGTAACAAATGATTAATTTGTTTGGCAAATGGTTCGGCTTGTTTTTTGCGTTTGTCACTTACATCGTTAGCTAACTTTACAAGTTCTTTTTCTGCAGTTGCTACTTTTTTGGTGAATGTCTCAATGGCTTCATCAATATGCAACACTGCTTCTAAGTCTTTTGCAAGTCCTTGCTGTATTTCTAATAGGGCAGCAGTAGATTGTACTTTGTGCTTTTTTTGTAAATGATACCCCTGTGATAATCTTTCTTGGATGACTGCTATTTTAGCTGGATCAAAATCAATCTTATCCTGCCAGGTAGTTAATTCACTTGCAATATCAGCAAGTTCTATTTGCGCCGCTTTTAATCTCTCTAATAAAGGATCAAAATCATTTTGGTAGGTTGCAATACCTTCTAAATTATGCGCTATTTGTTTAATTTGCTGCACAATGGGTTGATCTGATTCGTCAAGTGTATGGATACTTTGTGCAAGCTGCGCTTTAATTTCGGCAGCATTTTCCATAAACTTAAGATCTGTCTCCAATTGCTCTAATTCATTCTCTTGTAAATTAAGTGCACTAAGCTCTTCCAGTAAATGAGATTTATAGGCAACAGTTTGGTCAAAATTCTCCTTCTGTTCAATCAGCTCACTTAAATGTTTGTTATCTGCTTTCCACTGAAAAAAACAATTCTGGTAAGCTTGTAATGCTTTGTTCACATTGGCTAACGCGTCCAAAACGGTTCTTTGAAAATCCATATCGCCAAGGCTTAGGGTATCAAATTGTTGGTGGAGGTCTACCAGTTGAGAAGTTAGTTCTCTAAGTTCTGCAAGGTTAATAGGTGTGTCATTGATGAAAGCCCTAGACTTTCCTTGCGCATTGATTTCTCTTCTAATAATTAATTCATCTGCAAGGTCTAAATCATTCGCTTCAAAAAAGTTTGTATAATTTTCTTTATTAGCTAAAGTAAAGTTGCCCTCAATCACACATTTTTTGTTGGGATTGCGACATACACTGCTGTCTGCACGGTCTCCTAAAATGAGGCCAAGTGCACCCATGATGATACTTTTACCAGCGCCAGTTTCACCAGTGATCACAGTGAGTTGATTCGACAGCTCAACATGGAGTTCGTCGATCAAGATATAGTTTTGTATGTGTAAATCTGTAAGCATGAAGCACTGCAATATACACCCAATTTTATTTCCTCACACAACGCTGAATACCTGTTTTTGCTTTTTGGTCTAAGGAATTTTTAAAAGCGTGGTTTTTCATTTCTAGGCAGGTGTTAAAATAGGAGATAGCGGTAGTGTAATTACCTTTTTGTTCATAGATCAATCCAATTTGAAGGGCTGCCCTAGCAGCAAAATACTCGGGTTGATTTGCTCCTTTTTCTATGGCCGAATTGTAAAAATGAATGGCTTGATCTGGCTGCCCAGCTAAGTCATAAATACGACCTAGGCGATAAGCAAATTCTGTTTTATCAGCATCTATAGTAAAGTCCTTACTTGTTTTACCAGCTAAAATGGACAACGCTTTATTTTGATAACCGCCATCGCTTAAAAGTCTAGCCCTCAATAAAAGTGGATGCGGCCAAGTGCCTTTTTTAGCATTTTGTAATGCCTGTTTGTCTGCGTCAGTGATATCGCTACCCTGAGTGAGTACATTTTTTCTAAAAGCATTTGCTTTAATCTGGTCTCCTTGTATGTATGCGATCCAGCTTAATTTTTCATAAGCATCTTTCACATAAAACTGTCCTTTAAAACTGCCAATGAAATTTTGTAGAGCAACTTTAGCAGCATCTAATTTCAATTCATTTAAATAAGCGTATCCTTTTTCAAGGTCCCAAAAAGGAAGGTCTAAATATAGATTGGAGGGATTGATATTCGTGGCAATTTCAAGGGCTTTTTGGGATTGTTGGTTATTCAAATACAGGTTGGTCGCCATGTAGGCATGGATATGATTGTCGATATAATCATAGTCCGTTTTTTCGATAAAATCGAAGGCTTTTTTCTTATTTCCTTCAAAGTTCATCAGCAGGTAGGGGTAAACAAATAGTGCTTCGTTTCTGCAATGATTCGATAAAGCATCCTTACTATTAATGTATTTTAAAACCAGTGCATTGCCTTCGGTGATTTTTCCAGTCATCCCTAAAATATTCGCCATCCATTGGTAGCCTTTTGGAATAGTTCCAATCACGGTGGTCATCAAACCAAGGTAAACGTCGTTGGGGGTAAAACTAGGGTAGGCTTTCTTGTTCTCTTTAAAAAGTAAAAATGCTTTTCTAAAATCCAGGGCTGCTTCAAAATTTTTATTAAAACGAATAGCGGTGAGGGATTTATGCAAATGCCCTAATGCAATACTATATAAGTGATAGGGAGACTTTTTTGGGCCCGACTCCAACAATTTAATCCTTTGTTCAAAGACAGGGTATAATTGGGTGTATTCGGCTTTATTTTCGTTCAAGAACAATTGGTAAAAATCGGCATAGCTTTCGAGAAGGGGATAGATAAGATTAGATGCATTGGCTTTTTTGTCCTGGCTAATCATGACTCTAGCTTCAGGAATGCGCAGACTTGTAATAGACTCGTAGATTTTTTGCGTGCGTGGCGTCCAATTGTATTGGTATTGTCCAAAGACATGACTTGATAGCAAAAAGACAAATCCAAGCAAAATGCATTTTCTCATGGTACAAAATTAAGAAAGGGTAGCCGATTGGCTACCCTTTCTAGGTATAATTTAAATAAGAAAACTAAATTAAGCTTCTTTCTCAGCAAGTTCACCTTCTACCAAGATTCTACCACAGTTCTCACAAACAATGATCTTCTTGTGTAAACGGATCTCACTTTGACGTTGAGGAGGGATAGAGTTAAAACATCCACCACAAGCATCTCTTTCTACCGTTACCACAGCTAAACCGTTACGGTAAGAGTTTCTGATACGGTCGTAGCTGTACAATAAGCGTTCGTCAATATGTGCTCTAGCTTCTTCGCTCTTAGCTCTTAATTCTTTCTCTTCGATCTCTGTATCAGCAATGATCTTTTCTAATTCACTTTTCTTGTGTGTCAACACACCGTCTTTTACTGCGATTGCTTTTTTAGCTGAGTCTAAAGTTTTGATCTTTTCAGCCAACTCTTCGTTCGCGTCGCGGATATGCTTTTCTGCAAGTTTGATTTCCAAACCTTGCATTTCTAATTCTTTGTT
>CAZAOF010000133.1:0-4089 GCA_964486665.1 uncultured Sediminibacterium sp. | reverse complement strand
CTGTATCACCTGTTACAGATGCTTTATGTGGTTCAGATTTTTTATAGAACATCTCGCCATTAATTTCAACACCTTTCTCGAAAGATTTTTTAGCATTATCCCAAGCACCACCGGCATTGTTTTGGAAAATACCCATCAATACACCACTTACAGTTGCACCAGCCAAGAAACCACCTAAAGCTTCTGGACCCATTGTGAAACCAATTAAGATAGGAGAGATGATGGTGATTGCACCTGGTAACATCATCTTCTTTAAAGAAGCTTCTGTAGAGATCGCCACACACTTATCATACTCAGGCTTACCTGTACCTTCCATAATTCCTGGAATCGTACGGAACTGACGACGAACTTCTTCTACCATGGCCATTGCAGCTTCTCCAACAGCACGAATCGCTAATGAAGAGAAGATGAAAGGAATCATACCACCTACGAATAAGGCAGCCAATACATCGGCTTTATAAATATCAATATGTTGATTATTTGGCATTGCAACACCTACGAAAGCTGCAAATAATGCTAATGATGTTAAAGCAGCAGAAGCGATAGCGAAACCTTTACCACTCGCAGCTGTTGTATTTCCTACAGCATCTAAAATATCTGTTTTCTCACGAACTTCAGCTGGCAACTCGCTCATTTCAGCAATACCACCTGCGTTATCCGCAATTGGACCAAATGCATCAATCGCTAATTGCATAGCTGTTGTAGCCATCATACCTGCTGCAGCAATTGCCACACCATATAATCCAGCACAAGCATAAGAACCATAAATACCACCAGCCAATACCAAAATAGGCAAGAAAGTAGATTCCATACCAATTGCTAAACCACCAATAATATTGGTAGCGTGGCCTGTACTAGATTGTTTGATAATACTTAACACTGGACGCTTGCCCATTGCAGTATAGTATTCAGTAATAATACTCATTAAAGTACCTACGATTAAACCAACTGCAATCGCACCAATCACACCATTTCTTGTGAATTCTAAACCACGTAAAGTCATTGTTTCAGGCAGGATATAGCTCACTAAGAAATAACAAGCAATTGCTGTTAAAATCATAGAACCATAGTTGCCCATATTTAAAGCCTTTTGAACTACCGCAGTAGTTAAAGGAGCTTTTTCGCTAATTTTTACAAAGAAGGTACCAATAATAGATAGTATAATACCTACACCAGCAATCATCATTGGTAATAAGATGGGAGATAAACCACCAAAATTGTCAATCAAAACTGCACCATTTGGACCAGTTACTTCTTGTCCTAAAACCATTGTAGCCAATACGGTAGCCACATAAGAACCGAATAAATCGGCACCCATACCTGCCACATCACCCACGTTATCACCTACGTTATCTGCAATGGTTGCAGGGTTACGAGGATCATCTTCTGGGATACCAGCTTCTACTTTACCTACTAAATCCGCTCCTACGTCTGCAGCTTTTGTATAGATACCACCACCAACACGTGCAAATAAGGCAATTGACTCAGCACCTAAAGAGAATCCAGTTAATACTTCAATTGTTCTGAGCATCTCTTTTGGATCACCAGTAACATAGAAATACTCTTTTAATATTAAATACAAACCACCTAAGCCCAAAACAGCTAAACCAGAAACACCTAAGCCCATTACAGATCCACCTGTAAAGGACACATTCAATGCCTTTGATAAACTAGTTTTTGCTGCTTCAGCAGTTCTTACATTCGCTTTTGTTGCAATCTTCATACCGATATAGCCCGCAGTAGCACTGAAAACAGCACCAATTACAAACGCAACAGCAATTGACCAATGGCTATCTTCGTTTTTAGTCGCCATGAAGCCTAATAATAAGGCAACAATTACAACGAAGTATCCTAAGATCTTCCACTCGGCTTTTAAAAACGCCATAGCACCTTCAGCAATGTATGTGCTGATTTCTTTCATTCGATCATTTCCAGCAGGTTGTTTAGATACCCAGCTGAATTTCAACATGGTATACAATAAACCAACAATACCCATTGCCGGAACGGCATAAAATAACAAATCTTTCATAAGCAATAAATAAGTAATTTAAATTACGATTAAGGTCTGCAAAAATAGGGGGTTAGAAGCAAAAAATACGATAAAATAGCAGTAAAATGAGTGATTTTACTCCACAAGTGCCGATGTGTCTTCTTTTCCAGTAAACACGGAAGCGATCTCTTTGCCTTTATATATCGCTCGGTTATATTTATTCCCCAATATAATAATGGTAGCTGTCTCATCTACAAGACGAGTGAAAACAGTATTATTTCCGTGCCACCAGCCATTGTGATAGATCAATTTAGCTTCATTAGGCTTGGCTAATACCCTCCATCCTAAACCGTAGTTATGCCAGTATTTATTGGTAGGACTTTTGGGTTCATAAGCCATTTCAAGGGTACTGGGTTGTAAAAACCTGCCTTCGGTCAAAGCTTTGTCCCACAAATACAGGTCTCTAACTGTACTATAAATGTTCTTGTCACCATAAATTAAGTCATATTTCTCCAATTTATAAGCAACCATTTGGGCATTATAAGAGGGTAAATATTTATCTGTATTGTTTTGGTTAAAGACAAAACTATGCTCCATTTTTAAGGGTTTAAAAATAGTCTCGTCCATATAGGTAGGGAAGTCTTTGCCAGTAATTTTCTCTATAATCAAAGCCAATAAAACATAATTGGTATTACAATATTTAAATACCCTGTCTGGATTGGCAGCTATAGCCGGTTTTTTTTGTGTCATATAATCCAGTACATCCTTATTGGTATAAAGTCCAGTTCTAAAGGGTGCATCATTCTTTACCAAGACTAATTTTTTTGCCCAGCGTCCTCTTTTTGTTTTGTATCTAACTGACTTGTACTGTCTTGATTCTAAAAAATAAGCATAATCAGGTAAGCCACTACGGTGAGATAATAAAAGCTCAACAGTAATATCTTTATAAGGAAATCCAGGTAGGTATTGATTCACATTCGCTTTAAGGTCTAATTTATCCTGCTCCCATAATTGTAAAGCAGCCATACCCGTAAACGTTTTTGATACTGATGCTAGATGGATAGGCGTTTCTGGAACTAACTGGTTTTTAGTCTTGTAGTCAGCAAAACCTTTATAATCTTCAAATAGTATCTCCCCATTTTTAGCTACTAAAATCTGACCGCTGAAATTTTTATTGCCTAAAATTGACTGATACTTTAACTTAATTGCATCTGCATATTGTTCTTTCTCTTGCGTACTAATCTTATTATATACAAAGTTATTTGCAGACTCTGAATAATTTGGGCCTTGACTCGTACCGCAGGATGCGTTTAAAAAAAATATACAAGAAAATAAAAGTAATCGAACGATCATCTGTTAGTATTTATGGGGTATTTATAAATAACGACAAAACGGTATAAATTATTGTGATTGAAAGTAAAAGCGCCAATTTTAAATTAACTTTGAAATATGAGCAAAATTGACCTTACTAGCTATCCCAAAGATAAAATTAAAGTATTGTTTTTAGAAAACATTAGTGATAAAGCGGTACAATATTTTAAACAACAAGGATATGCAGATGTTAAGAAAATTTCTGGTGCTTTAAGCGAAGAAGAATTGATCAAAGTCATTAAAGACGTCCATATTTTAGGCATCCGATCTAAAACCTTTATTTCTAAGAAAGTTTTAGATAGTGCAAAAAAATTGCAAGCAATTGGATGCTTTTGTATTGGAGTGAATCAAGTAGACCTTAAAGCTTGTAAACAAAAGGGAATTGCAGTTTTTAATGCCCCTTATAGTAATACAAGAAGTGTAGCTGAATTAGTCATTGGCGCATCTATCTTACTGATCCGAAAAATTTTAGATAAAAATAATGCAGCGCATAAAGGTATTTGGAATAAAGAAGCAAAAGGCAGTTTTGAATTAAGAGGTAAAACCATGGGTATTATCGGTTATGGTAATATTGGAACACAGTTAAGTGTGATGGCAGAAGCAATGGGTATGCGTGTTCAATTTTTTGATATTGAAACAAAATTACCATTAGGGAATGCGCAAGCAAAAAAATCAATTAAAGAAATTGTAAGTAGTTCTGATATTATTTCTTTACATGTACCTGAAAC
>CAZAOF010000132.1:1900-4158 GCA_964486665.1 uncultured Sediminibacterium sp. | reverse complement strand
CCTCCAGTGAATATTGAAATTCAGGGTGATGATTTTGATAAATTAATCAAAACGGCAGTTGGTTTGAAAAACTATTTGGATGCTGCTCAGATTCCAGGTATCGAAGAATTAAAGATGGATGTTGACTTACAAAATCCAGAATTAACATTAACAATTGACAGAGATCGTGCTTTAATCGAAGGAGTTTCTTCGGCACAAGTAGGTATGCAAATTCGTACTGCCTTATTTGGTAAAGAGATCTCCAAGATTAAAGATGGTAAAGACGAATATAAAATTCAATTGCGTAACGAGGAAATGCAACGTAAAAATTTAGTAGACTTATTGAATATGCGTTTGTCTTTCCGTGATATGGCTGCGGGTGGCATGGTTAAAAACATTCCAATCAGTTCCTTAGTGAAAGTGGAGCCAACAAGCACACTTGGTAGCGTAAAAAGAAAGAATCAAAAAAGACAAATTCAATTGCGTTCAAATGTATTAATGAACGAAGGGTATAACCCAACAGCAGTGAATGCAGTAATTGCTCAATACATCGAAAACTACAAAGGCATTGCCGATGGTGTAACTGTTCAACAAACAGGTGAGAACGAGCAACAACTAGAAACAGTTGCCTTCTTAGGTAAGGCATTGATCATTGCATTGATGTTGATCTTGTTTACCTTGGTATTGCAGTTCAACTCCATCTCTAAGTCTGTGATTATCTTAACAGAGATTCTATTTAGTATCATTGGTGTTTTATTAGGATTTGCTTTAACAGGTATGAAAGTATCTGGTATCATGACAGGTTTGGGTATTGTTGGATTAGCTGGTATCGTGGTTAAAAACGGTATCTTGGTTATTGAGTTCGCAGACGAATTAAGAAGTCGTGGATATAAAACAAGAGAGGCAGTTGTACAAGCTGGTAAAACAAGAATTATTCCAGTTTTGTTAACGGCGTTGGCTGCGATCCTTGGTTTCATTCCAATTGCAGTTGGCTTTAATATCAACTTTGTGACTTTATTCAGTGAATTGAATCCACATATCTTCTTTGGTGGTGACAACGTTGCATTCTGGAAGCCATTGAGTTGGACCATTATTTTTGGACTAGCTTTTGCTTTCTTCATGACTTTGTTCATTGTTCCTGCCATGTATTTAATTGCCGAAAGATTACGTCGCCCAATGCGTCGTCAATTTGGTGGCAAGTGGATTAGCATGTTAGGCATACCTCCATTAACTTTTGTGTTCATTCCTTTGATGTTTGTTAGTACCTGGATACATAACAAACAAGTAAAAAGAAGAGCTGCAAAAAATAATGCAAACGGTGATACTGTCTTTAACGGTTCTTGGTTTTAACCATGTATCCTTAAAACATAGGTTTTTAAATTAAATTGTAACCCCTCGAAATATTCGAGGGGTTTTTTTATGGATGATTTGTAGCTTTGCAATTGAGAAGTAATTGTCTCGATTCTTTAAATCAATTAGTAGCACTTTATTAAAATAAATTTTATGGCAGCACACGAAATAGACTATCAAATTTTTGGCGAAGAAATGCAATATGTTTCCGTTGAATTAGATCCACAAGAAACAGCTATCGCTGAACCCGGTGCGTTTATGATGATGGAAGATGGAATTCAAATGGAGACCATTTTTGGTGACGGAGCTCAACAAGACAGTAGTATTTTAAATAAATTATTCCAAGCAGGCAAACGTGCGCTAGTAGGAGAGAGCTTGTTCATGACAGCTTACACAAATGTTTATGGAGGTAAAAAGAAGGTAAGCTTTGCCTCGCCTTATCCTGGAAAAATTATTCCTATGTACTTGCCTAATTTAGGTGGTAAAGTAATTTGTCAAAAAGATGCTTTCTTATGCGCCGCAAAAGGGGTGAGCATTGGCATTGAGTTCCAACGTAAATTGGGTACAGGCCTTTTTGGTGGAGAAGGTTTTATCATGGAAAAACTAGAAGGAGATGGTATGGCATTTTTACATGCTTGTGGTCACGTCATTGAAAAAGATTTACAACCTGGTGAAGTCCTAAAAGTTGATACTGGTTGTATTGTTGGTTTTACCTCTACTGTTAATTACGATATTCAGTTTGTTGGAGGTATTAAAAACACCTTATTTGGCGGAGAGGGCTTGTTCTTTGCAACCCTTACTGGACCTGGAAGAGTTTGGATACAAACCTTGCCTATCAGTCGTTTAGCTGGACGTATCTTGGCTTATGGAACTTATAAGCGCAAAGAGGAAGGCAGCATATTAGGAGGCATCGGGAATATCCTCGACGG
>CAZAOF010000132.1:0-1800 GCA_964486665.1 uncultured Sediminibacterium sp. | reverse complement strand
GAAATAGTTAGAAACTCAATTGATTTGACATACGTTTTAATTCGATCTCTGCAATTTTTGCACTGAACTTTAAACTTGTTAATCTAAAGCCTGCTGTTTCAAAACTTTGTTGTGCTTGTTTTACATCTACAATCGTTGCCTGACCTAGTTTAAACTTCTCCATCACCAATGACAATAAGGCTTCAGACATTTCATAGTTCTGAACTTCGATAGGTGTTTGTTGTAAACTATTTTGATAATTTTTATAGGTCTTGAATAATTCTGTAGCTAAATCTTGAGCCGTATTATCGTATTGTATTTTAGCACTTACTGTATTGATTTGTGCATTCTTGTAAGCACGTTTATTAGCCGAGCCTGCATAAATTGGAACAGATAAGTTAAATCCCAAAAATGGACCATAACTTTCGTTTAATAAAATGAAACCCGCTGTTGACTTATTGCTATTATAATTGAATCCTGTATTCGCTCTTAGTGTTGGATACATTAAGGCTTTGGTTTCTTTTTCTAAAAATTGATTCACATTAATTAGTTGTTGTGCAGACTGCAATAATGGATGTGCTTTCATTTTTGATTCAACATCTGATAAGCTTACTTTCTGATCTACCATGATGCTATCTGTGAATATATAATTTGAATTCGCAGGAACAACCATGCTATTGTATAAATCTGCTTTCACTTGTTCAAGCACTACTAGTTGATTTTGCTTTGCTTGTATTAAAGCATTTAAATCTAAACTTGATTGCAATAAGTCTGCCTGATTAGCAAGACCTACTGACTGTCTTGTTTTAACGATAGCCACACGCTCTTCTGAAGCTTCGATAGATTTTTCGATTGTTTTTAAAAATGCAGCTTGTCTTATCACATTATAATACTGTTGCATCACCACAGAACTAGTATTTAATAATTGTGTTTGCAATGCCGCTTCTGATTGTTTTTCAATACTTGCTAAACGATCTTTTGTGGCAGCAATTCTAAAACCATTAAATAAAATCATGGTAGCAGTCAATCCACCATTTAACGTTGATCCATCAACACCACTTCTTGTTGTGTTTCTGGAAGCGTCTGGGAAAGTTTGATTGATGGTCGTTAATGTATTGTTGTTGTTTCCGTTAGCTGTGACAGTAGGCAGTCCACCTGCTACACCATAATTATTATTATTCTGTGCAGCAGTCAAATTGTTTTCTACTAACTTAATGTCATAGCTATTTTGCAATGCGATCGTAACCGCCTCTTTTAAACTTAAATTATTTTGTGCCGACAGTGTAACCTGTGTCATAGACAACAAGCATACCATTAGGATGAAACTCTTTTTTTGCATACTATAAATTTAAACCTACGATGTTAGAAAATCAGATTTGTCAGTACTTTTTACATCAGCGGTTATTCCCAGAAAACTAAATGCTTATTTTACTAATGTACCAACCGACTCACCCTGTACAATTTTTAACAAATTGCCTTCCTTGTTCATGTCAAACACGATGATAGGTAATTTATTTTCCATACATAAAGTGAATGCAGTCATGTCCATTACTTTCAGGTTCTGAGAAATACATTCTTGGAAACTAATGGTCTCGAATTTTTTAGCATTAGGGTTTTTCTCCGGATCAGCATCATAGACTCCGTCCACTCTAGTTCCCTTTAAAATCACATCTGCCTTCATCTCTATGGCTCTTAGTGATCCTGCTGTATCTGTTGTGAAATAAGGATTACCTGTTCCAGCACCAAAAATCACAACACGTCCTTTTTCTAAATGTCTTAATGCTTTTCTTCTGATATAAGGTTCTGCTACCTGTTCCATAT
>CAZAOF010000131.1:0-4164 GCA_964486665.1 uncultured Sediminibacterium sp. | reverse complement strand
GCTGAAATGAAAAAGAAAGGATAAATTAATCCGATAAAAAAATAGCCACTCAATTGAGTGGCTATTTTTTTATGCTAAATCGATTATGCTCTTTCAATTAGGCTAATTTCTTTTGCAAGTTAGCATCCAATGCATCTAAGAATTCTTCTGTGTACACATAATGTTCACCATGTTTCACCTTATTGCCATGTACACAAACTGCTAAGTCCTTAGTCATAATACCTGACTCTACAGTTTCAACACAAACTTCTTCTAATGCTTTAGAAAAGCGAATCAACTCTTGGTTATTATCTAATTGACCTCTGAATTCTAATCCTCTTGTCCATGCAAAAATAGAAGCTATTGGATTGGTAGAGGTTCTGTTTCCTTTTTGGTGTTCACGGAAGTGACGTGTAACCGTACCGTGAGCTGCTTCTGCTTCCATAACTTTACCATCAGGTGTGATTAAAGTAGAAGTCATTAGACCTAAAGATCCAAATCCTTGAGCTACCGTATCAGACTGAACGTCACCATCATAATTCTTACAAGCCCAAACAAAATTACCATTCCACTTTAAAGCACTTGCCACCATGTCATCAATTAATCTGTGCTCATAAGTGATACCCGCTTCTGCATATTTTGCTTTGAATTCAGTTTGATATACATCTTCAAAAATATCTTTGAAACGACCGTCGTATTTCTTTAAAATAGTGTTCTTTGTAGATAAATATAAAGGCCATTTTTTTGCCAATGCTTGATTAAAACAAGCTCTTGCAAATCCATAGATACTTTCATCCGTGTTGTACATTGCCATAGCAACACCATCCCCTTTGAAATTAAATACTTCAAATTCTTGCACCGTACCATCTTCTCCTTCAAACTTTACAGTTAATTTCCCTTTTCCTTTTGTAACAAAATCAGTTGCACGATACTGATCACCAAAAGCATGACGACCAATACAAATTGGCGCTGTCCAGTTTGGCACTAAACGTGGGACATTAGCGCAAACAATTGGTTCACGGAACACTGTACCATCTAAAATATTGCGAATGGTGCCATTAGGGCTCTTCCACATTTGCTTCAACTTAAACTCTTCAACTCTTTGCTCGTCTGGTGTAATGGTTGCACATTTTATACCTACTCCATATTCTTTGATAGCATGAGCAGCATCAATGGTCACTTGATCATTCGTTTGATCACGATATTCCATACCCAGATCGTAATATTTGATATCCAACTCTAAATAAGGTAAAATCAATTTGTCCTTAATAAATTTCCAAATGATCCTTGTCATTTCATCTCCATCCAATTCGACCACTGGATTGGCTACTTTAATTTTCTGTCCCATATATTTTAAAATTTTGTATGCAAATGTACTAAATGTAACTAAAAATAAGGAGGATAATTAAGAAGAATGGTTCACGATTAATACAGGTATCTTCACCTTGTGCCTAACTGATTCAATTGTTTCTCCAAAAAAATAATCTTTCCAACCTTGATGTCTGTGCGCCCCCATAACCAACAATTGAGCGTCTACCATATTCACAATTCTGACAATCTCTTTTACCCTGTTTTTATACCCTAAGACATAACTAACAGTATATCCTTTTTCTTTTAGCGAATCGGCGTATAATATCAATCTTTCACGGTCTTTTCTTGACTCTTCGTCGTCACTAGTTTCCTGAAAATAACTTGCTGTAACACTCTCCACTACATGTATCAAAATTAAGTGCGTTGCTTGATGTGCTTGTGCAATTGCAGACTTAATCAAATTGGCATCCCCTGCAGTAAAGTCTACCGAAATAGCAATACGGTCAATGGGTGACACTTTTGTCCAATCTAGCTCTACAGCAGCTCCATGTAAAGCTGTTCTTTTATGCTCCTTATTGGATTGAACTAATGGATAAACTACAATGTATAATAACAATAATAGAAATAAGAGTATGATCAACAAAACAATCATTTTTATCCATAAAGAAGTAGATCCAACTACTAATTCTTGGGCAAAATCAAATACTAAATTGGCATTCAAATAAACCAAAATACTTGCTACTAACCATGATAAAATTTTCACCCATAATTTAATCGCAAATTCTCCCATTGTTTTTTTATCACTCACAAAGTGAATTAAGGGTATCACTGCAAAGCCTAATTGTAAACTCAATATCACTTGGCTAAAAACAAGTAATTCATCTACCCTGCCTTCACCCATGATACCTATCACAAAAACCGCAGGAATAATCGCAACCAATCTTGTTAACAGTCTTCTGATCCAAGGGTTTAACCTAAGATTTAAATACCCTTCCATCACTATCTGGCCTGACAGTGTCCCTGTTACTGTAGAACTCTGACCCGCCGCAATTAAAGCCACCGCAAATAAAATAGGCGCAAGCTTAGAACCAAGTAATGGGGCTAATAAAGCATGTGCCTCTTCTATTTTAGCAATAGATTGATTCCCCGTTTGGTAAAATGCGGTAGCTGCTAAAATCAGTATGGCAGCATTGACAAAAAATGCAGCATTTAAAGCGATTGCACTATCAATAAAGTTGTAGCGTATTGATTTTTTTATTCCTTCACTTGTTCTATCAATTTTTCTTGTTTGCACAAGCGCAGAGTGAAGGTATAAGTTATGCGGCATCACTGTTGCACCTATCATCCCAACGGCAATATACAGCGCGCCTGGTGACAAGGCAGATGGAACTAAACCCTTTGCAGCACTCATTAAATCTGGCTTAGCGATAATCATTTCTGCAAGGAAACTTCCTCCGATTGTAGCAACTAGTACAAAGATAAAAGCTTCCATTTTACGCATGCCGTATCGCTGTAATAACATAAATAAAAAGGTATCTGCAACCGTAATAATAGTGCCATACATGAGCGGCAAACCCGTTAATAATTTAATACCAATAGCCATACCCAATACTTCGGCCAAATCGGTTGCAGCAATGGCTAGCTCTGCTAAAATATATAAACAAAAATTGACTGGTTTTGGATAGGTTTCTCTATTAACTTGAGCTAAATCCAAACGCCTCACAATACCTAGTCTTGCACTTAAGCTTTGTAGCAAAATGGCCATAATATTGCTCAATAATAAAATCCAAATCAACTGAAAACCGAAGGCTGCACCCCCTTGCAAATCTGTCGCCCAATTACCTGGATCCATATAGCCCACACTTACCAAATAGGCAGGGCCAATAAAGGCAATTAACCTTCTCCACCCTGTTTTATTTTGTACAGGGACTGACTCATGAAGTTTATCTAGTGATTTATTAAACATAATTAGAATGTAAATTTAACTATAAACACTTTGTGAAAGGCATATAGTTCGCTATTTTTAGCAAAAATAAAGAGTGCCATGCGCCATCTAAGTTATCTTTTGATCCTATTAGCATTGTTTGGTTGCTCAGAAACTAAGACCGATCTCTCTGGGAACACCCCATTAAAAATTAATGACTTTAATGCTGCATTTAAGGCAATAGAATTACCCCTTCGTATTAACGATACTAATTTAGTTAAATTAACCGATACCATAGAAATTGGCAGAAAAGCATTGGGACAATTTCTACCTGACTCTGTGGTTGAAAAAATTATTCCTTCGTCAGCCAAAAATCAAAAAATATACCCAGTTGGTAAAATTGAAAAGGAAACCGAGTATTATCTTTTATTAAATAATAAAGCACAAAATAAACAATCAGTTTCTGTGTTAACTTTTAGTAAGAAGAATGTTTATTTAGGGTATAAGATATTAACAGAATTTGACTTAACGCATAAAGGATCTCAATTTTATGGCAAAAATTTATTGATTAACAAAGAGCCGACTTTTTTAGTAGAGGAAAATAAATTAGACCCCGAAAAAGGATTAACCAACGAGAAAAAAGGTTGGGCTTATACAGAACAAGGATTTAGGTTAATTTATGTTGATGCATCAACCAAACCGGAACAAAAGGCGATTTTAAATCCAATAGACACCCTACCTACATCCAATACATATAGTGGTGATTATGCAAGGGATAAAAAGAATTTTATATCCTTACGTGACTTTGGTAATCCTAATAAATATCTATTTTTTTTACACTTTGAGAAAAAAGAAGGCACCTGTGTTGGGGAACTTAAAGGTGTTTTAAATTTTAGTAAAAATCAAGCTACTTATAGCGAAAAAGGAGATCCTTGCACTATTCAATTTAC